>DASXGQ010000112.1:0-8139 GCA_036488995.1 Caulobacteraceae bacterium | reverse complement strand
CCGGCAGCCCGACGTCGGTGATCAGCAGGTCGATGCGAGCATCGGACTGCAGGATCTTCAGGCCGGAAGGTCCGTCCTGCGCTTCAATGGCGTGGTAGCCCGCTTCGGAGAGCACCTCGACGATCAGCATCCGCACGGTGGGCTCGTCGTCGATGACCAGAACCGTCTCGCCCTCCCCGAGCTGGGGCACCGCAGGATCGTGCACGGGATCGGTTTCGACCTCTCCGGTATAGCGGGGTAGGTAGAGGCACATGGTGGTGCCCTTCCCCGGCTCCGAATAGACCCGCACCTGTCCGCCGGACTGGCGGACGAACCCATGCACCATCGACAGCCCAAGTCCCGTCCCCTCGCCGATCGGCTTGGTGGTGAAAAAGGGGTCGAAGATGCGGTCGACGACCTCCTTTGGGATGCCCGTGCCGGTGTCCGTCACGCAGACGGAAAGATATTGGCCGGCGTTCAGCTCGCGCTCCCGGGCGCCGCGGTCGTCCAGCCATTTGTTGGCCGTCTCGATGGTGATCCGGCCGCCGGTCGGCATGGCGTCGCGGGCGTTGATCGCCAGGTTGAGGAGCGCGCTCTCGAGCTGGGCCGCGTCGATCAGCGACGGCCAGAGGCCCGCCTGTCCGACGACCTCGACTTCGATGGAGGGGCCGACGGTGCGGCGGATCAGGTCCTCCATGCCATAGACCAGCCTGTTGATGTCGGTGGGCTTCGGATCGAGCGTCTGGCGGCGGGAGAACGCCAGGAGCCGCTGGGTCAGCGACGCGGCCCGGCGGGCCGACGACTGCGCCCCGTGGATGAAGCGTTCGAGACCCTCGACGCCGCGCTGCGCCAAGCGGCCCTCAATCATCTCGAGGCTACCGCTGATGCCCATCAGGAGGTTGTTGAAGTCGTGGGCGATGCCGCCGGTCAGCTGGCCGACTGCTTCCATCTTCTGCGCCTGGCGCAGGGCTTCATGCGCCTGCGTCAACGCCTCGGAACGCTCGGCGACACGTTGCTCGAGGGTCTCGTTGGCGGTCTGGACCGCCTTCAGCAGGGCGGCGTTGTCGATGGCGATCGCCGCTTGGGCAGCGAGGCCCACCACGCGCAATTCGTGCGCCTCGCTGAACCGGGCCGTCTGTGAATGGCCGAAAAACAGCCCGCCCAGCACGTCGCCGCTCCGTGACCTGACCGGAACCGCCAGATAGCTGGCAACCGGCAGGTGGCCTTGCGGCATGCCCTTCCGCGGCGCGTTGCGTCCGTAGCGGGGGTCTTGCTTGATGTCGTCGGAGCGCACCACCCCCTCGCCGGTGAAGGTCGGCGCGAACACCTCGGTGTTCCGCGGCATCGGAAAGCTGGAGAATGCCTCGCGGGGAACGCCCGACAAAGTATAGAGCGTGTAGCTCTCCCCGTCGGGGTCGACGACATTGTAGAAGAACGCCCCGAACTCGGCGCCGGTGAGCTCGACCCCGGCGTCGGTGACCGCCTGGACGATCCGGTCCAACTCCTTTTCCGTCGCGGTGACCGCCGCGGTCCGGTTCAGGGTCTCCAGGGCCGCTGTCTGCTCCCTCAGCGCCAATTCGGTGCGCTTCTGCTCGGTGATATCGACGACGAACTTGAAGACGATGTCGTCCGGCAGGAGCTTGGCCGCGAACAGGCCCCACCAGCGCGAGCCGTCCTTGCGCACATATTCCTTCTCGTAGGCGGTAGTCTCACGCCCGGCCTTCAGATCGGCGAACACCTGCTCGGAGGCCTCGAGCCATTCCGGCGCGGTCAGCGAGCGCAGGCTCAGGCGCCCGGCCTGCAAGTCATCCCGGGAGTAGCCGCTCATCCGCAGGAAGGCGTCGTTCGCTTCCACAAGGCCGCCGTCGAGATGGAAGAAGACCCCGCCGACGGTGTCGATCTGCAGCGCGGTGCGGAAGCGCGCCTCGCTCTGGCGCAGCGCCTCCCGGGCGACGTGGCCCGCCGTGACGTCGGAGCCCTCGCAAAGCACGCCGACGACGGCGCCGTCGGGGTCGCGCAGCGCCTCGTAGACGAAGTCGAGATAGCGGGTCCCAGTCCCGCCGTCCGGCTGGCGGAAGGTCGCGGTCGCGGCATGGGCCACCACCCGTTCGCCTGTCGCATAGACCCCGTCGAGCATCTCGTAGAAGCCCTGGCCTTCGATGTCGGGGAACGCCTCGCGGATGGTCTGGCCCACCCAATCGTCGCTGCTGAACGCCTGTCGATGCGCCGCATTGACGAACTCGATCCTGTGATTGGGACCGCGCATGGAAATGATGAAGCCGGGCGCCTGCTCGAAGGCCTGGAACAGCCGCTCGCGTTCCGTCGTCGCCCGTTGTTCGGCCAGCACGCGGCCGGTGGTTTCCGGGGAAATGTTCAGGACGGCCGCGACCGTTCCGTCCTCCTCGGCAAGCGGCGACAGCGAATAGCTGAACCAGGCGGTCTCCGCCGCGCCGCCTTCGAGCCGCGCCATCAGGAAAGGCGCATCCTCGAAATAGATCGACTCGCCGCCGGCGCGCACCTGGTCGAACTGCGGCTGCAGTTCCTCCCAGATCTCAGCCCAGACCTTGGATCCCGGCTCGCCGAGGGCGTCGGGATGTTTGGCGCCCAGGACGCGCCGGTAAGCGTCGTTGTAGACGAGCGCGTACTGCGGGCCCGACCAGAGGCAGACCGGGAACGGCGTGTCGAACATGGCCCGGGCCATCGTGCGCAGCGCGGGCGACCAACCGGACGGAGGTCCGAGCGGCGAGGCCGCCCAATCGAGCCGGCGCGCCAGATGACGCACCTCGCCCGGCCCGGCGAAGAGCTCGGCGGCGCCGTCGTCGGGGTCGCTTGGAGACGCCATGGAGGGAGTGGACGGACGGTCGGGCGACGACATCTTTCACGCGTGTCAGGAACAAAGGCGCGCAGCCCTTCATCCATAAAGCCACGCGCCGTCGACAGCATCAAGCTGAGCAGGAGCGGATTGGACGCTGGCCTCCGGCTAGGCTGCTCCGCCTCGATGACCAGCCTGAGCTTTCGCGCCAACATTCGAAGTTCGATTTCGCCGGCCTCGGCATGCGTCTTCACGGCCGCGGCCTTGCTGGCCTCCGCCTCGGCCACCAGTTTAGTGGCCCGGGCCGCAATCTCCTTGTTCTCGAGGCCAGGGGGGTTAAGCTGATCCTTCAGGCTCTGAATCGACTCCACGAGAAGGGCCTGGGCTTCGTCGCAAACTGTCGATTGGCGGCGAGGATCGACCACCATCTCGAGCAATCCCTCGATCGCATGTTGGAGCCAGGCCAGGATCGTCGCGGCCATGACCACGCCGTGTTCGGTGATCCGGCGCAGATCTCCACGCCCTACGCGGAGCGGCGAACTCTCGATCCAGTGCGGAATCGCCGCGGGGATCAGTGACAAGGTGTGGTCGCTGGAGGACATTGCCGAGCGGATCGAGGAGAACCGTCCGCAACCCGGCAAGCGCGGGCCTTACAAGAAGCGCGCTGCAGCGTAAGCTCCCCCACCCGGAGCGCGCAAATGAACGAACTGACCTGCCTGGAAGCCGCCGGGGCGCTTTGGTTCGCCCACTTACTCACGCAGATGGGGACCGCTGGGCGGGCGTTCGATACGGCCTATCTGCTCAGCGCCCGAGACGCGCAGCTGCCGCCCAAGGGCGTCATCTGGGGCCGGGCGACGCGGGCCTTCGCCAACTACGTTGAGAACCTCGTCCTCTTCGCGGCGCTGGACCTCGGATTGATCGTCACCCATCGCTCCGCCGCTATTGCGGCAACGGTGTGGGTGATCGCCCGCGCAATCTATCTGCCGCTCTACATTTTCAACGTGACCTACGCTCGCACCGTAGCGGCTGGGACTGCGATGCTCTGCCTTGCCTTCATGCTTTGGAGGCTGATCGGCCTCTGAATTTCCAAGAGACATTACCCAGCAGTTCGGGGGCTTTCCTCCTAGGTCTTAGTGTCCGCACCCGTGACGGAGAATCTCCTGGCCCTGGCGCTAGTAGCTCGGCAGCGGAGCCGCTTGGCGCATCACTGATCGAGGGCCATGCCGAGCTCGCGCAACGCCGCTCGCAGCGCATCACCGTCGAACGGCTTCTCGAGAACTCCGAGACCCTCATGACTCGCGAACGTCGCCTTGGCGGCCGCATCCCCATACCCAGTCGCCAGCAGGACAATCACGTCGGGCCTGGAGGTCCGGAAGGCCTCGACGAGCCGGTCGCCGCGGCCATCTGGAAGGCCGACGTCGACGACTACGGCGTCCAACCGGTCTCCGCCTTCGCCGAATTTCGCCATGGCTTCGCTCGCGGTCGCGGCTTCGTCGACCTGACAACCCGCTTCCAAAAGCGCTTCGACGATGGTCAGCCGCACCATCGGATCGTCCTCCACGACGAGCACTCGCGGCGTCGGGCGCGGCGCGTCCAGGACGGCGCGGATCTTGGCGCCAAGCGCGCCGTAACTGAACGGCTTGGAGAGCAGTTGCACGCCCGGCTCGAGCCGCCCGCCCCGCACAAGCGCGTCGGCGGCATAGGCTGAGGTCATCAGCACCCTGAGGTCCGGCCGCCGGTTCCTCGCCTCATCGGCCAGTTCGCGGCCACTCATTCCGCCCGGCAAGCCCAGATCGCTGAATAGAAGGACGATGTCCGGATTGTCGGCGAGCAGCCGAAGCGCGGTGGCGCCGTCGCCCGCATGCAGCACATTATAGCCGAGCTCGCGCAGGGCATCGACACCGAAACGCCTGACCTGCTCGTCATCCTCCACCACCAGGATCGTTTCGCCGCGACTGTCCGGCCGGGTGGTTTGGACGGGCGGCTCCAGATCCTGCTCGGCCGCTTCCAGACTGCGCATATAGAGCGTCACCGTCGTCCCCCGGGCGGGCGCGCTCTCGATCTTCACATCGCCACCGGACTGCTTGACGAAGCCGAACACCTGGCTGAGCCCCAATCCCGTGCCCAGGCCCACACCCTTCGTCGTGAAGAACGGCTCGATCGCCTGGGCGGCGACCTGCTCCGTCATTCCCACCCCAGTGTCGGAAACCCGGATCTGCGCATAGTCGCCGGGCGCGAGTTCGGGCCGTTCGCCTCCAAGTCGGCAGCCTTCCGTTTCGATGAGCAGCCGCCCGCCCTCCGGCATGGCGTCGCGAGCGTTCACCGCCAGATTCAGGATCGCGGCCTCGAGCTGGCTGGGGTCGGCCAGGGTCCGCAGCACGCCCTCGCAGAGCCGCGTCTGGACTTCTACGCGCTCGCCGAGCGTCCGGCCGAGAAGGTCCGACATGCCTTGGATGAGCCGATTGACGTCGACAGGCTTCGGCTCCAGCGGCTGGCGCCTGGCGAACGCCAGCAGCCGCTGGGTGAGCGACGCGGCGCGCTGCGCGCCCTCCATCGCGTGCTCGCTGGCGCGCCTGAGCTTGGGATCGGAGATCGGCTGCGGCAGGTTGCGCTGGAGGATCGCGAGATTGCCCATCACGACGGTGAGCAGATTGTTGAAGTCGTGGGCGATGCCGGCGGTCAGGCGGCCGATGGACTCCATCTTCTGAGCGTGGCGCAGGCGCTCCTCCGCCGTCTTGCGCGCGGAGATGTCGCGCACGCTGACGAGCAGCGCCGGAGCATCGCGCCAGGTGGTCTCGACGACGCGCATCTCGGCGTCGATCTGGTCGCCGCGTGGGCGGAGAATACTGATTTCAGTCGTCTCGCCGACGACCACCGGTAGCCCCACGGGCGCCCCGACCAACTCCGTCGAAGGCCGCCCAAAAATTACCTCTGCCGCCGGGTTCGCGAACAGAACCGCGCCATGGGCGTCCACCACGATGATCCCGTCCGCGTTGCGCTCGATCAGGAACCGCACGTCGGCGGGCCGGGCCTCCAGCTCGTCTGGCTCATGGCGTCCGTGCTTCGGAGTCGTCATGCGCCCAGCCTCCACTAGAGGCCCTCAAGCCCGTCCGCGCCGGGACCGCTGAAGACGTTTGGCGCCCTTTCAAACGCCGCCCCGAGGTGCATGCCGGAGCTGTCAATCGCGAATTTGCGGATGTCCTTGGAGTGCTCGCTGCCGCGCATCTTTAGAACCATCAACCCGCGATGCATGGTCTGCTGCTGCTGGATGTAACGGAGCAGTACGATGGAATCGGTCAGCGTCGAGATGTGCTGCTCGCTGGCGCTTTCGCCGCCCACCAGCGACTTGCTCGTCGCAGTGCAGAGACCAGCCACCTCGCGCTTCTTGATGAACGAGGTCAGGCTGATCAGGAATTCGCGGAAGCCGGTCTCGGGCGCCACCCGCTCCAGCGCCGAGACGCTGTCGATGGCCACGCGGTTGGGCTTGAACTCGTCCACGAGGCTTTGGATGGTCAGCAGATGGTCGGGAAGGCTTTGCGCCTCCGGATAGAGACAGACGATCTTGAGCTTGTCGTCGGCCTCCATCTTCTCGAAATCGACGCCCCAGCCGCGGGCGTTACGGAACAGCTGACCACGGCTCTCCTCGTAGCCGATGAGCAGAGCCTTCTCCCCGGCCGCCACCCCGCCCGCCAGGAAGTTGGTGACCATCAACGTCTTGCCGGTGCCGGTGGCTCCGCTCACCAGGGTCACGCTGTCGCGGAAGAAGCCGCCGCCGCACATCGCGTCGATCTCAGTATTGCCGCTGGTGACCCGTGTCGTGCTGGACTCCTGCTCCAGCCGCAGGGAGGACAGCGGCACGGCCACGATGCCGCGGCCGCCCATGAGGGTGAACGGCGCTTCGCCCTCGGCGTGGTGGCTGCCGCGCATTTTCAACACCTCGATGGTCCGCCGGCGCTTCTCGTGGTGCAGCACGTTGCGCAGGATCACCACATTGTCGGCGACGAACTCCTCCATGCGGTGGCGCGAGATCTCGCCGTACTCGCTGTTGCGTTCGGCGGTCATCAGCACCGTCAAGCCTTCACGTTTCAGACCGAGGCTCACGCGGAACAGCTCGCGCCGCAGCAGCGCCGGGTCGGCGATGAAGTGGTCGTGGAGCTGAGTGAGGGAATCCAACACGACGCGCTTAGCGTCGACGGTTTCCGCGGCGTGGCGAATCCGCGCGACAAGGGCATTGAGATCGAATTCGCCCAGCACCAACTCGTCGTCCGCCCGTGGGCTCGCGTCCACCCACGCCAGACGCTTTTGCTTGCGCCAGGTCGCCAGGTCCCAGCCGAAGCTGTACATGTTGCTTTCGATGTCGCGCGGCGACTCCTCGAAGGTCACGAAGACGCCGTTCTCCTGGTAGGTAGTGATGCCGTGTGCGAGGAACTGCGTCGCAAAAACGGTCTTACCGCTCCCCGGCGTGCCGGCGACCACCGTCGCGCGTCCGCGGGGCAAGCCGCCCATGACGAGCTCGTCGAACGCCTCGACGCCGGTCTTGACGCGTTCGAGGACGCCCGCGACGTCTGGTTCTTCCCCCTCCGTCATGGGGCTTCACTCCTTGTCTCGATGCCCAGAAATTCCAGGACCCGCGCGCGCTCGCTGAGGTCGCCGACGATTCGCCGTGGCCGCGCCGGATCGCCCAGTGACAGCGTCGGCGTGGCCAGGATGCGTGACTCCTCTGCCCGTGCGGGATCGGTCATCACGTCGATGATTTCGACCACCCAATCGGCCGGGAGATCGTGCGCCGCCAGACGGGCCAGGTTCTCGCGCGCGCGCCGCGAAGTCGGAGAGCCGCCGGAGACGAACAGGATCAGGCTCGGCGCAGTCACCGCGCGGTCATCCGAAAGCGGCCGGCGAGCCGGACTTGCGACTTGGAGCCGGGCAATGCAGGTAGGCTGGCCCCGAGGCTGACATCGGTCCGTCGCTCCAATGGATCGCAAAGCCGAGGTGGTAGTCAAATCGCGGGCGGCGTTGTGTTTTGGAGCCTACAGTTCGGGCCCGCGAGCTGTGGCGCCGGTTCGTTTCGCATCAACGCCAAGGCGGAACCGTTCGGAGGATCGCGTGTTTCGCGGCGGCGAGCAGATCGGACAAGAGCCGCATGACCGGAGATCCTGGGCGCACCTACGATGAGCCCCTCGATGTTGAAACCTACGAGGGCGAGGTGGTGATCACCGGACCTGCCGCGACCAGTTATGCGCTGACACCGCAAGCGGCGGCACGGACCGCCACGCGGCTGGCGCAGGCCGCCCGGCAGGCTGCCGACCGCGATGACCTCGACGCCTCCTAACCTCTGAGGGGACCCCGTT
>DASXGQ010000104.1:0-7655 GCA_036488995.1 Caulobacteraceae bacterium | reverse complement strand
CGACATGGTCCCCTCCGGCGCCGGCAAGACGCGGCTGGCGTTCCTCGCCCCGTCGCGGGCGCTGATCGGCTACCAGGGCGAGTTCCTGACCGACACCCGCGGCTCCGGCGTGCTGAACCGCATCTTCGCGGCGTACGAGCCTTATCGCGGCGCGATCGAGGGGCGGCGCAACGGCGTGCTGGTCTCCAACACCGACGGCGAGATGACTTCCTACGCGCTCTGGAACCTGGAGGACCGCGGCGTGATGTTCGTCGGCGCCGGCGAGAAGACCTATCAGGGCATGATCATCGGAGAGAACGCCAAGCCGGACGACCTCGACGTCAACCCGATGAAGGCCAAGCAGCTCACCAACATCCGCGCCGCTGGCAAGGACGAGGCCATCCGCCTCACGCCGCCGCGCCGGCCGACCCTCGAGCAGGCGATTGCCTACATCGACGACGATGAGCTGGTCGAGGTCACGCCCAAGGCCATCCGCCTGCGCAAGCAGACCCTCAACCCCGCCTTCCGCAAGCGTCGCGTCAAGGAAGACGCGTAAGCTCCGGGCGGAGTTCGTCAGGCCTTAAGAGGCCGCGACTTCCAGTCCGGCCTCCAGGCCGAGGCGCTTCAACTGGGTGGCCGGCGCGCCGATCGCGCCGAGCGCCGCCGTGAGGCGGGCCGCCGCCTTCGCTTCGTCCGCCCCGTCGGCGAGGTTCGTCTCCTCGCCAGGGTCGGCCGCCAGGTTGAAAAGCATGTTTCCGCGGAACCTGGTGGCGGCCCAGAAGGGGGCGCGGTCTCCGGCCTCCCACACCTGGCGCAGAACGGGTACAGGACTGCCGGGCATGCGGTCGAGGCTCGCGCGATGGTCGGGCAGGGGTAGCTCCTGCTCGCGGGTGAGCACGTGGGTCGGCATTGTCGACCAGCGGTTGGAGTACATGGCCAGCGGCGCATTGGGCCCGGGCGGAGCGCAGACGTACTTGAGGTCGCGCTCGATGAGATGGACCTCGCGTCCCCAGACACCGGCCAGCAGGTGGTCGCGCACCTTGCGCGCATCGCCGGTCAGCAGCGGCGTCAGCGAAACCCCATGGGTGACCTGTCGCGCGGCCCCCAGACCGAAGACGTCGGCAAGAGTGGCGTAGAGATCCACGCTCGTGGTGAGTGCGTCGCACGCGCCCGCTTCGAGCCCCGGCGCGGCGATCAGCAGGGGGATGTGTGCGATGGTCTCGTAGAGCGGCGCGCCGGGTTTCCCCCAGATATCCTTCTCGCCCAGATAGTGGCCATGGTCGGTGCAGAGGACGAAGAGCGTGTCGTCCCACAGCCTCTTCGCGTCCATGGCGTCCAGCATGCGGCCGAACCAGGCGTCGATCATCGACAGCTTGGCTCCGTAGGAGGCGCGGATCTGGCGGGCCTGGCGCTCGTCGATCACCCCCTTCGCCTGCGCGCCGACCACGTAGGGCGGCCAGATCAGGTGTGGCCCCTCCCAGTCCGGATCGTAGAGGCTGGCCCAGGGCTCGGGCGTGTCGAACGGCTCGTGCGGATCGAACTCGTCGATCATCAGGAAGAAGCGCTCGTGCGCCCCGGCATTCTCCTCCAGCCACCGGGCGCCGGCCGCCAGCGTGCGCGGTCCCGGGAAATCGGCCTCACCGCGGAAATAGCCTCGGGAATTGTCATAGGGCATGTGGCCGCGCCCGAAGGACGGCGCGCCGGCCCATGAAGGATCGGGGCGGGTCTTCCACGCGTCGCCTTCGTGCCCGCGCTGATAGTCCCAGGCGGTGAAGTCGACGTGGTAGTTTTCGCCCCCCGTCTCGAACAGGTGCGGGTGGTCGGTGATCAGCTGACTGGTGACGCCGGCGGCGCGGAGGCGGGCGGTGATCGCATCCTCCCAGATCTCCACCGATCCCCACGGCCGCCATAGGAAGTCGAGCGCCCCGCACAGGATGTCGTGGCGCGCCGGCATGCAGGGCAGGGAGCCGACATAGTGACGGTCGAACCGCACGGCCCGGCTCGCCAGTCGATCGATATTCGGCGTGGCGAACTCGGTCCCGCCGTAGCAGCCGAGCAGGTGGCGATTGAGGCTGTCCAAAAGGACCAGCACGACGTTGCGGACAGGCTTCATCGGGGCGCTCAAGCCGGAGCGCGTTCCGCAAAAGTGGGAACTGGTTTTGCGATCAGAACGCGCTCCATTCTTTGAATCCAGAGCACGTTCAACCCGTTCAGTCGACTCCGCCTGAACGGGACGTGCTCTCGGGCGCGGCCGGACGCACGATTCAGAAGATCAGTTTGCCGCCGACGATGACCAGGGTCGAGGCCAGGATCGGCCGCAGGACCCGTTCGGAAGCGCGGGCGGCCAGCAGGCTCCCGATGATGATCCCCGGGATCGACCCCACCAGCAGGGAGCCGAGCAGCCCAATGTTCACCGAACCCATGAGCCAGTGCCCGAAGCCTGCGATCAGGGTCAGGGGCACGGCGTGCGCGATGTCCGATCCGACGAGCTTGTTCACCGGCAGCGACGGATAGAGGACCAGCAGCGCTGTCATGCCGATGGCTCCGGCGCCGACGGAGGAGATCGAGACGAGCACCCCCAGCAGCGCGCCAAGCGCCACGGTCGAGATGGAGATCGTGCGCGGGCTCCACTTGCTCGAGAAGCGCCTGAACCGCTCCAGGATCAGCTTGCGAAACAGGATGGAGGTCGCTGTGAGGATCAGCGCCACGCCCAGCGTCGTGCTGATCACTCCGTGCCGCGCATCCAGGTGCGCGTTCATCTTCGAGAGGATGAACAGGGTCAGCGCGGTGGCTGGGACGCTGCCGAGAGCAAGTCTGCCCACGACCCTCCAGTCGATCGTCCCCTTCGAGTTGTGGACGCCCGTGCCGACGCTCTTGGTGGCCGCCGCGTATAGGAGGTCCGTGCCGACAGCCGTGGAGGGATGGATGCCGAACACCAGCACAAGCAGCGGCGTCATCAGCGATCCGCCGCCCACGCCAGTGAGGCCGACGAGCAAGCCGACAGCCAGGCCGGAAACTGCATATAGCGGGTCGATCACGTGGCCCACTCGTCTCTCCTTGCGGGGCCCGCAACCCTGCGAGCTTATCACAACTTCAATGCGGCCGCTCGCCTTAGGTCAACGCTCGGGTATCTCCACAGCCTATCAGGTTTTCTTGAACAGCTGGGCCTTGAACAGGCGGGCTCCTCTCATCAGGGCACGGACAGGGTGAGGCCGAATGGGGCGAGCCCCAGCTGCGCGACGACCGCCCGGGAAGCCCGGTTCGAGAGCCGCGTGCTGTAGAAAAGTCGCCGTCCCTGCAGCGCGGGCAGGCGCGTCCAGGCGGCGACCGCCGCCGCGGCCAGGCCGCGACCACGGAATGCCGGCGCAGTGGCCACGCCGGCCGCCGACCCGACCGGGGAGAGGCGCGCGGCGAAGGCGATGGAGGCGGTCTCGCCGCGCACGAGCATGGCGCACCACGGCGCCCAGAACTCGTCCACGTCGACAAAGCCCATGTCCAACAGTCCGGCCGGCATGCCGCCACGGCGCAGGGACGCGAGCAGCGCCTCGCCTTCCGCCGTGTCGGAGGCGACGAGCCTCGCCTCGACATCGCGCGGCGGAAGGCCGGGCTCCATCTCATGATCCAGCTCGATCTCGGCCTCGGCGGCGCCGAGGATCTCAAGGTAGCGCCTCAGATGAAGCGGCGCCGCGGCGGGCGGACAGAACGGTGGCTCCGCGGCCGCCAGCCCGAGCAGTTCGGCGGCCGTCGCCTCGTCCAGCGCGGCGCTCACGCTGGCGAGGTTCCCCGCCGCACACCCGGCCAGGACGAAGCGCGGGGGCTCGAGGTCTTCGAGACTGTTGAGGCCCACCAGGCGCCCGCGCGCGTCGAGTTGGAACCCCGTCTCGCGCTGAATGCGCAGACGCTCCATGCCCGCGGTCACGACGGTCAGATCTCCACGATCTGTCCGACGCCCTGCGCCTCCGCGCGATCGAGCAGGAAGCGGGCGAAGGCGACGTCCTCGGCGGCGATGCCGAGGGACTTGAACAGCGTGATCTCCTCGTCCGAACGCCGGCCGGACTTGTCGCCCGCTGCGACCTCGCCGATCTCGCCGGCGATATGGTCCGGACCGATCACGCCCGCGGCCTTCGCCATCAGGTACTCGCCGGCCTCCGCCTCAGCCGACGGCCGGAAATCGACGAAGAAGCGCGCGGCGCGCACAAGGTCCCCATCGACCTCGGCGGCGCCTGGCGTCGAGGCGCCGACCGCGTTGACGTGCGCGCCGGCCGCGACCTGGCCCCCGTGCAGGATCGGCTCGCGGGCTCCTGTCACCGTGCAGATAAGGTCCGCGCCGCGCACCGCCGCCTCGACGCTTGGGGAGATCTCGATGCGCAGACCATGATGCTCTCCCTCCCGGGCGGCGAAATCTTCGGCGTGCGCGGGGGTGCGCGACCACACCCGCACGCGGCGCAGCGGGCGCGCCTGCGCCATCGCCTCCAGGTGCGAGGCCGCCTGTTCGCCGGACCCCAGGATCGCCAGGTCGCCGGCCCCCTCGCGCGCGAGCAGTTGGGTGGCCAAGCCGCTTACCGCCGCCGTGCGGATCGCGGTCGCCTCGGCCGCATCGACGATGGCCACGGGTCGGCCGTGCTCACGCTCGAACAGGAGGATCAGGCCGAGATGCGAGGAAAGTCCCGCGGCCGGATTCTCGGGAAAGAGGCTGAGCGCCTTCAGCCCAAACCCCGCATCTGGAAGCGCGCCTGGCATCAGTCCCAGGCGTCCCTTGCCGCCTGGAAGGGCCGTCACCGAACGCAGAGGGTTGACCGCCTCGCCCGCCGAGACGGCGATCATCGTGCGCGCCATCAGCTCGATCGCCTCGGCCATGGGCGCCAGGCGACGCACGTCGGCGCCGGAAAGGATTCTCAGCTTCATTTTCAGGTCACCCTCTGGCGCCGCCGAAACCGCTCCTGCGTGTGCTCGCCTCGCTCCAGGAGGGCCGCGAGATGCTCAACGGCGTCCCACAGATCACCATACCGGAGGTAGAGCGGGGTCAGGCCGAAGCGCAGGACGTCCGGCGCGCGGAAATCGCCGATCACGCCCCGGGCGATCAGCGCCTGCATGATGGCGTAGCCGTCGGGATGGGCGAAGGAGACATGCGAGCCGCGTCCATCGGAGTTTCGGGGGCTGACAAGTTGGAGCCCATACTGGCCGCACCGTACCTCGATGAGCTCGATCAGCAGGTCGCCCATCCGCGCGGCCTTGGCCTCGACCTGGCGAAGGTCCACGCCATCGAATGTGTCGACGCCCGCCTCCAGCGCCGCAAGGCCGAGGATGCCGGGCGTGCCCACGAGTTGGCGCCTGACGCCGTCCGCCGGGACAAAGGCGTCGTCGAATTCGAAGGGCGCGGCATGGCCCATCCAGCCCCAGATCGGTGAGCGAAGGGCGCCCTGCAGTCGCTCGGCGACGAAGACGAAGCTTGGCGCGCCGGGGCCGCCGTTCAGGTACTTGTATCCGCAGCCGACCGCGAGGTCGGCGTCGGCCGCGCTGAGGTCGATCGCGAGGGCGCCTGCGCTGTGGCACAGGTCCCACAGCATCAGCGCACCGACCTCATGGGCTCGGGCGGTGACCTCCCCCATGGGCCAGCGTTCGCCGCTCTTGTAGTGGACGTGCGTGAGCACCACGAGGGCGACGTCCTCGTCGATCGCCTCGAGCAAGGCCTCGCGGGCGAGGGCCTTCAATCGGACCCGCCCGGGCGCGAGCGCTTCGATCCCCTGGAGCACATGCAGGTCGGTCGGAAAATTCCCGGACTCGGCCAGCACGGTCGAGCGGCCGGGCCTCAGGGCCAGCGCCCCCACGGCGAGCTTGAAGAGGTTGACCGACGTCGAGTCGGCGACGACGACCTCGTGGCCTTGCGCGCCGATCAGAGGGGCGATGCGGGCGCCCACGCGGCCGGGCGCATCGATCCAGCCATGGGTGTTCCAGCTGCCGATCAGATCCTTCCCCCACTGGGCCTCGATCGCATCGGCGACGCGCGCGGCTGCCGAGGCGGGCAACGCGCCCAGGGAATTGCCGTCGAGATAGATGACCCCGGGTGGCAGGCTGAAGCGTGCGCGTATGGCCGCCAGCGGATCATCGGCGTCGAGGCGGGCAAGATCGGCTTGGGTCGGCAGGGCCATCGGTTCCTTTAAGCGCACGCGCCAAACGGCGAAAGCGCGTGCGGCGCCCGATTTGTGGCCGCTCCTGATCGTTTCTTGGGCACCCGCAGGTCCGACCATACGCCAGTCATTGAAGAGGCCTTACAGACCACGCAGGTCTCGTCGGTGGATGTGCCAAGTGCGCTTCGAAGACTCACCTACCGCCAACCTGTACGGATCGGAGGCCCCGAGCTTTCCCGATATGTGTCATTGTTGCATCCCCGAAGCGAGCCGTTGGTTCGGTTCGGCGCAAGATGACTTGACAGGATACGGAAACGCGCACCACCCTTTGTGACGATTCTGCGGAATCCCTGACTTCCCGGTCGGCAGGAATAAACAACAACTGCGATCGGCAAAGATGAAACAAACGCCGCCGGCCTGAGGGCAGCGGACGTTTTGGGGGGGTAATTGATGAAGCTTCTAGGGCTGCTTGCCTGTGCGATTGGCGTCGCGGCTGCGCCGCTGGCTCCTGTCCTCGCCGCGCCGCAGATCACCCGCGTAGGGCCTGCCGACTTCCCGATCTCGAGCGTCGTGGTCGTGCATGGCGCTGGAGGGGTCGACATTGCCTTCGCCAGCGGGACGCCGGGTTCGGCGAAGGCGGGCGACACCAAGGCCCAGACAGTCGATTCCCTCACCAAGCTCCTCGCCGGGCTGAAGGCCCAGGGTTTTGGGGCGGGGGATATCGTGATGCTGCGAGTCTACCTCGTCGGCGATCCCGCCCAAGGTGGGAAGATGGACTTCGCCGGCATGATGGCCGGGTACAATCAGTTCTTCGGCACGGCCGATCAACCGAACAAGCCGGCGCGCACCACCGTGCAGATCGCTGGCCTGGCTTCGCCCGGATCCCTGGTGGAGATCGAGGCTCAGGCTGTGAAGTCAAGCAAATAAGATACTGACAATAAAGAGCGGGCCAAAAGTGCAAAGGCCCGCCATTCCGGGGAATAACTCAAGTTCCGTGGCGAGGTAGTTAGGTTTAATTCAAGATAGAAGGTCTCGTTCAGATGAAGAACCTGATGGCGGGCGCCAGCCTGCTTGCCCTCCTGGCTTCGGCCGGGTCCCTCCATGCGGCGGCGGCTGCCGCCGCCGCGGCGCCAGCGGCGCCGGCCGCCGCCGGCGGAGGCACCAGCGAAGTCGAGGAAGTCGTTGTTACCGGCACCCGCGAGACGGGGATCAAGGCCGCCGACAGCGCAGCCCCCATTCAACTGGTGGGACACTCGGAACTTCTCCGCACCGGCGCGCCGGACCTGTCGCAATCCCTGCTCGCGGCCGTGCCGTCCCTGAACCTGTCGACATCGAACGCAGACTCGGCGGCCGTGCAGATCCTCGCCGCCCTGCGCGGCCTGAGCCCCAACGACACCCTGGTCCTGGTCAACGGCAAGCGCCGCCACCCGACCTCGAATCTCGCCGTTGACCCCGGCAGTCCCTACACCGGCTCGGCCACGACCGACCTGTCGTGGATCCCGGTCGACTCGATCGACCACGTCGAAGTGCTCACCGATGGCGCGGCCG
>DASXGQ010000233.1:0-27829 GCA_036488995.1 Caulobacteraceae bacterium | reverse complement strand
GCGGCGGTGGAAGAAGGTATCGTGCCCGGCGGCGGCGTCGCCTTGCTTAAGGCGGCCAAGGCGCTGGACGGCCTGAAAGGCGAGAATGCCGATCAGGACGCGGGCATCGCCATCGTCCGGCGCGCCTTGCAGGCTCCGATCCGTCAGATCGCCGAGAACGCCGGCGTTGAAGGTTCGATCGTCGTGAGCAAAGTGTTGGAGAACGCCTCGGCGACCTTCGGCTTCAACGCCCAGACCGAACAGTATGTGGACCTGGTCAAGGCCGGCGTGATCGACCCGACCAAGGTGGTCCGCACCGCCCTTCAGGACGCCGCCTCGGTGGCCGGCCTGATGATCACCACCGAAGCCGCCATCGCCGAAGCCCCCAAGAACACGGGCGCTGCGGGGGGTGGCGCAACGGGTGGCGGCATGCGCGACATGGACTTCTAGAGCGCCATCCGACCAAGTGGGAACTGCTTGGGCGATCAGACGGTGCTCAAGCTTTTGAATCTAGAGCAAATCATCTCCGTTCAGACGGTTCCGTCTGAACGGGGTTTGCTCTAGCGGTTCTCGTCGCCGCTCCGTCCGATAGGTGAGGCCGCCGCCATGGTTGCCGTCGATTGGCCGGTGTGGACCAACCCGACAGCTTCCGGCGGATCGATCATCGTTGGACCCGTCGTCCACGATGCAAGCCTGCGCGCGGCCCAGGCGGGAATACCGTCAGCGTAGAGAGGTGCATCATGGTGAGCCGCGACTTCTCTCTGCAACTGGAAGGCTACGGATTGACCACCGCGGAGATTCACTACCGATTGCCTGACCATCCAGCTCTGCTGCAGCTCTACGTCTGGCAGGACTACGACATCGCGCCCGCCTTTCCGACACTGAAGGGTTTTCTCGATCACTGGCAGCGCGAGCTCGATGGCCCACTGCACTCCGTGCGAGTGGCCCATCAGCACTTGATCCGGCCATCCGAATGGAGAGCCGTTGACGGGATCATTCGCGGTCATTGATTCGCGAGAACCGGCGCATAATCAGATTGAACATCACCTCGTTCCCTCGCGGCCTGCGACCGCCAGTTCACTGAATTTCGGCGGGCCGAGATCCCGGTCAGCGTAGAGGCGCGCCAAACCATCGCTGTCCACCGCCAAGCCTACCCTTGCCGCTTCGGCGAGCGCCAGCACCTCCGCTGCGAGCGAGACTGGGAGATAGAAGGCGACGTAAGGGTGGCTCGCTTGGTGATGGCCGCCAAAGCCGCCGGCGTTACAGCTGGCCACCGGCGCGGCTCCTAGAGCTGACAGGACAATCGCGGCGCCGATCACGCCCACGTCCAGATTCCAAAGGGTGTCGGGGTCATCGAAGGCGGCGAGGCGCTCATCCTCGATCGCTTGAGCCTCGGCTTCCAGATCCCCGGCGGCCTCCAGGCGAGTGATGAGGTCACGTTCGCCGGCGACGGCGGTCCTCGCTTCCTCCCAGCTGCAGCCACTGAGATCTTGAAACATGCCGTTACCCGCCAGGTAGCCGGCTTCGTCGGCCTCAGCGAGTGTCTTTGCGTCGACGGCCGCCAGAGCAGCCACATCGACCCGCCGCACGATCTGCACGGGATATCTGTGCTCGTGCCACCGCACCCAAAGTTCCCTTCGCCCGACCCATCCACCGAACTTGACCCCGGCGGCGCGAAAGAACAAAAAGGAAACGACTCTCGACGAAGCCCCGATGTGGCGTCACCCTGGCGCCATGCTGGCTGATTCGAAAGCGACGTTTGTCCGTGCTCTTACTCGGGTCAATCTGCGTCTTGCGGCCAAAGCTTTTGAGGCGATCGATGAATGCCGAGGGCAATGGCTGGGAAACATTACTCATAACATTTGGACGGCCGAATCCATCGAAGAAAAACTGGCTGGAGATCGCGCCGGCGGTCTGAAGGGGAGCGTTTCAGACCATGCCTAAATTCTACGAGTTCTTCGCCGGCGGGGGCATGGCGCGGGCCGGTCTCGGCGACGGCTGGACCTGCCTGTTCGCGAACGACTTCGACACCAAGAAAGGCCTGACCTACCAAGCCAATTGGGGCACGGCCGGCGAGTTGAAGGTTGGCGACGTGTGGAAGGTCAGGGCGGCCGACCTGCCGAGCGAAGCCGACCTCATCTGGGGGTCTTTCCCATGTCAGGACCTGTCGCTGGCCGGCGGCGGCGCAGGGCTCAAAGGGGAGCGCTCCGGAACGTTCTATCCGTTCTGGGACGTGGTGAAGGGCCTGATAAACGCCGGCCGTGGCCCCAAGCTGATTGCGTTGGAGAATGTGCTAGGGACCCTCACCTCGCATGAGGGGCGCGACTTCGACGCCATCTGCAGAACCTTCGCCGACGCTGGCTACCTCTATGGCGCCCTGGTGATCAACGCGTCGCTGTTCGTGCCCCAGTCCCGCCCGCGCCTCTTTGTCATCGGTGTTCGAGAGGATGCGAAGATCGATCCAGCCCTCCTCTCTCCGGGACCTATCGCGCCCTTCCATACGGCCGCTCTGCAACGCGCGTTCGCCCGTGTCGGCAAGCATGCGCTGAAACGCATGATCTGGTGGAACATCCCTGCCCCCCCGCGTCGGAACGATACCTTCGCCGACCTGATCGAAGAAACCCCTGACAGCGTCAGCTGGCACACGGACGCCGAGCGCGACCAGATCCTCAACAAAATGTCGCCCGTCAACAAGGCCAAGGTCGAGGCGGCGAAGCGCGCCGGGCATCGGATGGTGGGCGGCATCTACAAGCGGACGCGCCACGACGAGCATGGCGCGAAGGTTCAACGGGCGGAGGTGCGGTTCGACGACGTGGCCGGCTGCCTCAGAACCCCAGCAGGCGGCTCCAGCCGCCAGGTGATCATGGTCGTGGATGGGAAGAAGGTGCGCACTCGGCTCATCTCCTCACGCGAAACCGCAAGACTGATGGGGCTGGACGACAGCTATAAGCTGCCGAAGAACTACAACGAGGCCTATCACCTGACCGGCGATGGGGTGGTTGTTCATGTCGTTCGGCACTTGGCCGAACACATCTTCGAACCGCTGCTGGGTCTTCCGCCCACGACGAGCGCTGTTGCGAGGGGCGACGAGGCGAAGGCTGCATGACTGTCATCCCCTGCGAACAGAACCCGCAGCTCCGCGCGGAGATCGATCGGATGACGGCTATCCAACGTGTCTGACGCCGGACCGCTCTTCGGACGCAATCCCGACGCAGTGAACTTTCCACCGTTCGAGACCGAGGACCTACGCGACAACCTCGCCCGGTTCCTCGACACGCCCTTCGCCCGGGAGGGCGGCGCGACCATCCCGGTCGGCAACTTCCGCTGGGGCGTCTATGCCTTCTTCGATTACGACGGCGAGCCGATCTATGTCGGCCAGACCAACGAGCGACTCCGCACCCGCATCCGGCGCCACTTGACCAACCAACGGACTGACGCGGTGGCCATGTCGGTGTTGGATCCCTTCGAGGTGTTCGAGATCGAAGTCTGGCCTCTACCCCACTTGCAGGACGCCCCGCGCTCCGACCCCAAAGCGCGTCAACACCTTGATGCATTGGAGCGCCTGATAACGGAAGGGGCGATTGAGAACTCGGAGTTCAAGGCGATCCTGAACGAGAAAGACCCGCCGCCCGGCCGTTTGACGATCGAGGCTCCCCCATCATTCCGTGACCGGATTGTCTCCGAACGGGTATTCGCACTCCGCTCCCACCCCGACTTCCGTCTGGCGAGGCGAGCGCTCATCCTCTCCCGCCTCGCGCAGGTCATCTCCGAACGGAAGGTTCAAGGTGGCCTGCGGCGCGTGCTCCTTACCCAGGCTAAGCGGCTCCAGTGGCTGGCGGCGCGCCGCTACGACGCCCTGGGCGGAGCGGCTTCAGTGAGCCGCGAGGACGAACCGGAAAACGAGGACTGAAGCCCAGGCAAAGAGCGACGACGACGTGAGCGCGCCACGGGCGACCAAGATGCGCCTCTGGCTGGTGTGTGATCCGAGACGGTTTTCGGATTGCATAGGGACGATCTACCGGCGCTACCAGGTCTGGCCCGTGCGCCGGCTCTTTCGCCGTCCTAACGCGGCTGGCGGTGAAACAAAACAAGCTCTCCCCGCAGAGCTGGACTTGTCGGTCCCGCGGCGTTCGCAACTCACCCGCCGCCCCGCCCCATTGACTTGCAAATTGCAATCTTCCATACTTCCCCCGTGACCGACGCCGCCTCCGCCGAAGCTCCCGATCCCGCCATCGCGCGCGCCGAACGGCGCCTGCGCAAGCTCGACGAGCTGTCTGAGATCGGCATGGAGCTGGCGCGCGATCTGCGCCGGGAGGCGACCGCCGCCGCCAATCCCGCAGAGTCCGCTACGTCTGAAACCCCCGTCTCCGGTGATCGCGCCAACGCCTTCGCGCGCCTCTCGCGCGCCATCCGCCTGACCCTCGCGCTCGAAGCCCGCATCGACGAGGCCCTGCGGGCGCTGCGCGCCGGCGTGGTCGCCGAGCGCGAAGAGCGGCGCCTCGAAGCGGGCCGGCACGCCGCGGCCGAGGCGGCCGCGCGGCGCAAGGCCCATGGCGAGAGGGTCCAGAGCCTGGTGATCGAGGCCGCCGAGCGCGAGATCGAGGACGGCGAGGCCCTGTTCGGCGTCTTCGAAGCGCTGGAGGAGCGCCTCGAAGAGGACGAAGCCTACAAGGACCTGGAGCGCCTGCCCCTGCGCGAAACCGTGGAGCGGCTCTGCGCCGACCTGCAGCTCACCCCCGACTGGAGTCGGTGGGACGGCGAGGGCTGGACGCCCGAGGCGCCCTTCTACAGGCCTCCGGCCTCGGTCTGGCGCCAGCCGCGCCGCAAGCCCCGCTGGCCGCTCGACGCGGGGGCGACGGACGGCCCAATCGTGCATCGGCGGGAGTGACGGCCGCACCCCTCACTGCGCCCCTCGCACACCTCTTCCAGCCAAGCCCCCACATCCGGTTCCACCCGCGGACCGATCACCGCCAGCACGCGCACGTCGCGCCGGCCCTCCGGCGCGGCGCTAGAGGGCGTGGCCGCCCCGCTACAGACCGCTTTCGAACGGTGTCAACTGCCCAACTTAACAGTGTTTTGTTATCCGGCGATTCCATGTAGACCAATGGGGCGACGGCTGCGAGGCTGTCCCCCGATCGCCCCCGCCCGGTGAGCCTCCTTCCCCTGACCGTTGTAAAGTGAGCATTCCAAATCGCTCCCGACGCCCCCGCTGGAGGGCTGCCGCGGCCCTGGTCGCGCTCGCTCTGACCGGGTGCGGCCCGTCGCGACCCAAGGGTCCGCCCATGGGCCCGGCGGTCGTGCGCGTCGTCACCATCCAGACCCAGCCGGTCACGCTCACCAGCGACCTTCCCGGCCGCACGAACGCGCTCGAAGTGGCCGACGTCCGGCCGCAGGTGAACGGCATCATCAAGGACCGGCTCTTCACCGAAGGCGCCATCGTCCGCGCCGGCCAGGTGCTCTATCAGATCGATCCTGCCCCCTATCAGGCCGCCTTCGACCAGGCGAAGGCGCAGCTGGCGGCCGCCCGGGCGTTGGTGGTGACCGCCAAGTTCAAGGCTGAGCGGTACGCCGCGCTGGCCAAGATCAAGGCGGTCAGCCAGCAGGACGCGGATGACGCCGAGGCGGCGTATCTCCAGGACGCCGCCGGCGTCCTCCAACAGGAGGCCGCCCTCGAGTCCGCCAGAATCAACCTCGGCTACACGCGGATCACCGCGCCGATCACCGGCCGCATCGGCGCTTCGACGATCACCAAGGGCGCCCTGGCGGTCAACGGCCAGACCACGGCGCTGTCGACGATCCAGAGGCTCGACCCGATCTATGTCGACCTGACCCAGTCGGCGACGGACCACCTCAAGCTGGCCGAGGACCTCGCGCGGGTCGGCCCGGTGGGGGGACCGCCCCACGGCGCCTCGGTGCGCGCGCAGCTCGTCGATGGTCGACCCTATCCGCTGGAAGGCCACCTGCTGTTCAGCGACGTCACGGTCGACCAGAGCACCGGCTCGGTCACATTGCGGGCCCGGTTCCCGAACCCGAACAGCGTCCTGCTGCCAGGGATGTATGTGCGCGCGACAGTGGTGGAGGGCGTGGACCCCAAGGGCATCCTCCTGACGCAAGCCGCTGTCGGGCGCGACGAGAAGGGCCGCCCCACCGCCCTCATCGTCGACAGCGCCGGAAAAGCGCAGCTGCGCCTGCTGGAGCTGGGCGGGGCGATTGGACCGAACTGGCGGGTGACCTCCGGCCTTTCGCCAGGCGACAGGGTGATCGTCTCCGGCAGTCAGGACGCCAAGCCCGGAGCGCCGGTGCGGATCGCCGCCACCGGCCCCGGCCCAGGCTGATCAGGCGCAAGCGTGCTCTCCCGCTTCTTCATCGAGCGACCGATCTTCGCCTGGGTCGTGGCGATGGTCATCATGCTGGCGGGGATCCTGGCGATCCTGACCCTGCCGGTCGCCCAGTATCCGACCATCGCGCCGCCCGCGGTGACGATCTCGGCGACCTATCCCGGCGCCTCGGCCGAGGTCCTGCAGACCTCGGTCACGCAGGTGATCGAACAGCAGCTCAAGGGCATCGACCACCTGCTCTATTTTTCGTCCACCAGCACGGTGAACGGGCAGGCGCAGATCACTGTCACCTTCGAGCCGGGGACCAATCCCGACATCGCCCAGGTGCAGGTGCAGAACAAGGTGCAGCAGGCGGTGCCGATCTTGCCGGCCGTCGTGCAGCAGCAGGGGCTGATCGTCGCCAAGTCCCAGGTCAGCTTCCTGATGGTTATCGCCCTGTTCGACCGCAGCGGCCGCTACACCGACATCGACCTGGGCGACATGGTCAACAGCCGCATCGTCGATCCGATCTCGCGGGTGAACGGGGTCGGCGACAACCAGGTGTTCGGCGGACAGTACGCCCTGCGGATCTGGCTCGATCCGTACAAGCTCAACAATTACAAGCTCAACGTCTCGGACGTGCGCGTGGCGGTGCTCGCCCAGAACGTGCAGGTCCCTTCCGGCGAGCTCGGCGCGCCGCCTGTCCTTGCGGGCAACGAGCTGGACGCCACCGTCAACTCCCAGTCCCGTCTTCAGACGGCCGACCAGTTCCGCGCGATCATCCTCAAGACCCAGCCGGACGGCTCGCTGGTCCGTCTGGGCGACGTGGGGCGGGTGGAGATCGGCGGCGACAGCTACGCCCAGAACGCCCGCTTCAACGGCTATCCCGCCGCCGGCATGGCGGTGAAGCTGGCGCCGGGGGCCAACGCCCTTCGCACGGCCTCCCTCGTGCGGGCGCGCATGGCGCAGCTGGAAAAGACCCTCCCGGCGGGGGTGGAGGTGGAGTTCCCGGTCGACAACACCGACTTCGTCAAGCTTTCGGTCCGGGACGTCATCACCACCCTCGTCATCGCCATCCTGCTGGTGGTGGCGGTGATGTACCTGTTTCTGCAGAACCTGCGCGCCACCCTCGTCCCGGCCATCGCCGTGCCTGTCGTGCTGCTGGGAACCTTTGGCGTGCTCGCCATTGCCGGCTATTCCATCAACACCCTCACCCTCTTCGCCATGGTCCTGGCGATCGGCCTGCTGGTCGACGACGCCATCGTCGTGGTCGAGAACGTCCAGCGGATCATGGAGACCGAGGGGTTGCCGCCCAAGGACGCGACCATCAAGTCGATGGGCGAGATCACCGGGGCCCTGGTCGGCATCGGCACCGTCCTTTCCGCGGTGTTCCTGCCGATGGCCTTCTTCGGCGGATCCACCGGGGCGATCTACCGTCAGTTCTCGATCACCATCGTCTCGGCCATGGCCCTGTCGGTGACGGTGGCTCTGGTGCTGACGCCAGCCCTCTGCGCGACCCTGCTCAAGCCGGTCGTCCGCGGCCACGCCCTGGCGCAGACGGGCTTTTTCGGCAGTTTCAACCGCAACTTCGACATCGGCGTCACCCGTTACCAGGCGGCGCTGGGCGGCCTCGTGCGGCGGCCCTGGCCTGCAGCCCTGATCTATCTCCTGATCGTCGTGACCATGGTGACGCTGTTCACCCGCCTGCCGACCGGCTTCCTGCCGGACGAGGACCAGGGAACGATCATCAACCTGTTCACCCTGCCCCCCGGGGCGGTGCAGTCGCGCAGTCTCGCCGTCGCCCGCAAGCTCGAGCACTTCTACCTCGTCGAGGAGAAGCACAACGTACGCGGCATGTTCGACGTCGTCGGCTTCAACTTCGCCGGCGCCGGCCAGAACATGGGTCTTGCCTTCATCAAGCTGCGCGACTGGAAGTACCGCACGGCGACCCACGACAAGGCGCCGGCGATCGTGCTGCGCGCGATGAAGTACTTCTCGCAGATCCACGAGGCGCGCGTCTTCGCCTTCGTCCCGCCGCCGGTCCAGGAGCTGGGCAACGCCACGGGCTTCGACATGGAGCTCGAGAACCAGGGGGCCATTCCGCGGGCTCAGTTCATCGCCGCACGAAACCAGCTACTGGGCATGGCCAGCCACGATCCCATCCTGATGGGCGTGCGGCCGAACGGGCAGGAAGACACGCCCCAGCTGATGGTCGATGTCGACCAGGCTCGGGCGGGCGCGCTCGGCCTCTCCCTGGCCGATGTCAACGACGCCCTGAGCTCCTACATCGGCGAATCCTACATCAACGACTTCATCGACCGCGGTCGGGTGAAGCACGTCTATATGCAGGCCGACGCCCCCTACCGGATGACGCCGGAGGATATCCAGCGGATCTACGTGCGCGCGGCCAACGGCGAGATGACGCCCTTTTCGGCCTTCGCGGCGGCTCATTGGGAAATCGGCCCGGCCAGGCTGGAGCGCTATAACGGCCTGCCGTCGTTCGAAATCCAGGGCCAGGCCGCGCCGGGAACCGCGTCCGGAACGGCGATGAACCGGATGGAGAAGCTCGCGTCCAAGCTGCCCGCCGGCGTGGGACTGGAATGGACGGGGACCTCATACCAGGAGCGCCTCGCCGGCAGCTCCGCGCCGAGCCTCTACGCCCTGTCGATCCTCGTGGTGTTCATGTGTCTGGCCGCCCTCTACGAGAGCTGGTCGGTGCCGTTCGCGGTGATGCTGGTCCTGCCGCTCGGCATCGCCGGCGCCCTTGCCGCCGCGACCCTGCGCGGGTTCTACAACGACGTCTATTTCCAGGTGGGCCTGCTGACGACCATGGGCCTGTCGGCGAAGAATGCGATCCTCATCGTCGAGTTCGCTTATGAGGCCGAGCGCGACGGCGCCAATGTGGTCGACGCCGCGCTCGAAGCCGCCGCCCTGCGGCTACGGCCCATCCTGATGACGTCCCTGGCCTTCATCGCCGGCGTGACGCCCCTGGCGCTCTCCAACGGCGCCGGCGCGGGAAGCCAGAACGATATCGGCACGGGCGTGATCGGCGGCATGGTCAGCGCCACCGTCTTTGCGATCTTCCTGGTGCCGTTGTTCTACATCGCCGTGCGAGGCGGTTTCCGTCGGCGGCCCCGTCCCGCCGCCCCGGCGGAGGCCGAAACGTGAGGCGGCCGCCCGCCTTCGCCCTGGCGGCGCTGGCGCTGGCCGCCTGCTCGCACGGGACGCTGGAGCCGCCCTATCATCGCCCGGCGCTCCCGGTGCCGGAAGCCTTTCCGACCGAGGCGCCCTTCGCCCAGCAGGCGCCGGGCGCGATTCCCGCCTCGTGGCAAACGGTCTTCACGGGCCCCAAGCTCCAGCGCCTGATCACCCTGGCCCTGGCGGAGAACCGCGACCTGCGCACGGCGGTGGCGCAGACGGAAGCCTCGCGGGAACAGTTCCACAGCCAGCGAGCGGCCCTGTTCCCGACCGTCGATGCGACGGCGTCGGCGAGCTTCAACCGCGAATACCTCAACCTCCCCCAACAGCTCGGTGGGCCGCGCGGCTTCTCCGCGACCGAGTACCAGCTTGGCCTGGGCGCCACATCCTACCAGCTCGACCTGTTTGGCAGGATCCGGAGCCTCACCCGGGCGGCCTTCCTGCAGTACGTCGCCACCAGAGAAGGGCAGCTCAACGCCGAGATCACCGTCGCCGCCACCGTGGCCGCCGACTGGCTGACCATGGCCGCCGACGAGTCCCTGCTGAAGGTTACCCGCGAAACCCTCGCGACGGCGGAACAAAGCCTCCAGCTCACCCAGCAGCGGCTCGCCAACGGGGTGGGCACCGGCCTCGACGTCGCCCAGGCGCAGACAGTCGTCCAGCAAGCGCGGGCGGACATCGGCCGCTATGAGACAGCTGTCGGCCAGGACCTCGACGCCCTGCAGCTGGCCGTCGGAGCGCCCATCCCAATGGAGCTGCGGCCGACGGACCTGGACGATCCGAACGCGGTCCTGCCCGTTATCCCCGGCGCGCTCAATTCGACCGTGCTCCTTCGTCGTCCCGACGTCCTTCAGGCGGAAGACCAGCTCCGGTCCGCCAACGCCAACATTGGCGCGGCGCGCGCGGCCTTCTTCCCGTCCATCAGCCTGACCGGTTCCGGCGGGACTGCGAGCGCCTCCCTCGCCAACCTGTTCGCCCCCGCCACCATGGTCTGGCAGTTCGCTCCAACCGTGACCTTGCCGATCTTCACCGGCGGCCTCAACCGCGCCAACCTCGCCTATGCGAAGGCCGAGGACCGGCTGGCGGTCGCGCAATACGAAAAGGCGATCCAGTCCGCTTTTCGCGAGGTGAACGACGCCCTGGCGGTGCAGGGCCGGATCGACGAGCGGATCGACGCAGAGCAGGGTCTCGTCGCCGCCGCGGCCGAGAGCCTGCGCCTCTCGACCGCCCTCTACGAGCGCGGCGAGGACACCTATCTCGACGTGCTCAACGCCCAGCGAACCCTGTTCGTGGCGCAAGAGGCGTTGGTCAGCCTGCAGCTTCTGGCGAAGACCAACATCGTCAATCTGTATCAGGCGCTCGGCGGCGGCTTCGCTTGATCGCGGGTTCGGACGGGGTCTACCGTTCGCCCATGACGGACGCGACCCTCACGGTCTCCCCTCTTCCCGCCGCATTCGGCGCGACCGTGACCGGCGTGCGCCTGGCTGAGTTGTCGGAACCTCTGTTCCAGGAGCTCTATCGCGCCTGGCTCGAGTACGGACTGCTGATCTTTCCCGGACAGCATCTGACGCGTACGGAGCAAATCGCCTTCGCCCGCCGCTTCGGCCCGCCCGAATTCGAGTTCGCCCCCATCAGCAACGTTCGGGCCGACGGCTCCGTCCGACCCGACGACAATGGCGACGACGTGGTCAAGATCCTCAAGGGCAACATGGGCTGGCACTGCGATTCCACCTACATGGCGGTGCAGGCCAAGGGCGCGGTGTTCAGCGCCCAGGTCGTGCCGCCGGAAGGCGGGGAGACCGAATGGGCGGACATGAGCGCCGCGTGGGACGCCCTCGATCCCAGGATGCAGGCGAGGGTGGAGGGCCTGAGCGCCAGCCATTCGCTCGCCTATAGCCAGGGCAAGCTCGGTCACGCCCACCATGAGGGCAGCGCCTATAGCGGCTATGGCCTCACCGAAGCCCATGCCCGCGTCCGGCCCATGGTGAAGATCCATCCGGAGACCGGCCGCAAGGCCCTGATGATCGGGCGGCACGCCTTCAACGTCACCGGCCTTGGCCAGGAAGACGGAGATCGGATGCTCGCGGAGCTGTGCGATTTCGCCTGCCGACCGCCGCGGGTGTGGCGCCACCGCTGGACGAGCGGGGACATCGTGGTCTGGGACAACCGCCGGCTGATGCACCGCGCCCTGCCCTGGGACATGAGCCAGCCCAGGGTCATGTGGCATTCGCGCATAGCCGGCGACCCGGCCACGGAAGGCGCGCCGGAAGCGGCTTGAGAGCGGGGCCGCGGGCGAAGCGCCCGCGGCCCTGGCGAGCGCGACCTAGAGCGTTTCCTTCGACTTGGCTTGGCCAGTCGTTGTCGTCTGGCCGGCCGTCGTCGTCGCGCCGGCGGACGGTGCGGCGAGGCCATGGGTCGTCGTCTTGAGGCGCAGGTTGTTCTGCACGTGGCGGACCCCCGAGACGCGCTCGGCCAGGTCCTCGGCGTGATGCTTGTCGTGGCGATCGTGAACCATCCCGCTCAGCGTCACCTCACCTTCCCGGACGTGGACCTCGATATTGGAGGCGTCCAGCCAGGAGTCGTCGCACAGGCGGTCGTTGAGGTCCTCGCGGATCCGCTCGTCTGAGCGGCGGTAACCGCTTGGGCCGCGGCCACGATGCTCGCCCTCATGCATCCGGTCCCGTTGACGGCGGCGCTCGGCGTCGCGGTCTCCGAACCAGGATTGGACCTCGTCGCCGGCCTTGTCGATCCAGTTGCGGTCGTCGGCGGAGCGATAGCCGCCGTAGGCTCGCTCGTACTCGCCTCGCCCATACTCGCGGCGCCCGTAGTCGGGGCTTCCCCAACCCGCGCGCTCGTCGCGGGCATAGCCGTAGTTCACGCCGGAGGCGTAGGTGGCGCCATAGGCGCCGGAGCCGTAACCGCGCTCGAGACGCGGACCCGCAGCGTCGCGCTCTCCACGCCAGGCGCCGTAGCCACCGCCGTAATCGCGCTCGGAACCGCCGCCGCCGCGAAAGTCGCGCCGATACTCATAGTCGGAGGCCGAGCTGGGCCAGTCGCTTGCGGCATAGGGCTGGCTGCCGCCCCAGGCCTCGCGGCCGAACCGCGCGGGATTGCCTGCGTCGTAGTCCATCCGCCCGCCGTAACGGCGTTGATCATACAAGCTGTAACGTTCGTCCCCGCCGTAGCGGCCGAAGCTGCGCTCGTCCTGCCGCCCGCGTTCGCCATAGTCGTAACGATCGCGATCACTGCGCCAGTCGCGGTCCCGATCGCTCCATCGCCGTTCATCGGACATAAGCGTGACCTTTCATGCTGATGGCGGGCGCCAGCCACGGGCCCGCCGCACAGTCACAACTTGAGGTGATCCGACCGGTTCCGGTCTGTTCGATTTGCTTAACTTGGCCAGAGACAAAAAATCGAGAGCCTGAACTTTGCCGCATCGGGAGGCGACACAACTCCTGTTCCGCTCAAAGCAATATCGCTCTTCGCAGAAACTTGAGCTCTTCCTCGTTGAGGTCGAGCTCTCTTGTCATCGCCTCCCGAAGCGTGGGATCGCTACAGCAGATCCCCGCCGGCCATCGACGCGGTGGTGCCGTGCTGTTCGAAGGCCCGGATCACATTGCGTCCGACGGTCCACCGGTGGACCTCGTCCGGCCCGTCGACGAGTCGTTGCGAGCGGATGTGGGTGTACCAGGCAGCCAGCGGGGTATCGCGGCTGTAGCCGAGCGCCCCGTGCAGCTGGATCGCCGTGTCGACCACGTGGTGAACCATGTGGGCCAGGTAGACCTTGGCCATGGAGTTCTCCTGCCGCAGGTCCATGCCGTGCTCGGCCTTGTAGGCGATGTGCAGGAGCATCAGGCGCGCGATGTAGAGCTGCGTCGCGCACTCGGCCATCATGAACTGGACCGCCTGCCGCTTGGACAGCTTCTCGCCGAAGGTGGAGCGCTTGGTGATATGGGCCGCGGCCAGGTCGAGCGCGCGCTGGGCCATGGCGATGTTGTGCATGCCGTGGCGCAGCCGCCCGTAGGCGAGGCGGTGCTGGCCCATGTTGAAGCCGTTGCCCTCGCCGCCCAGCAGGTTCTCGGCGGGGACCACCAGGTCCTTGATCTCGATCTCGGCGTGGCCGCCGCCCATGATGTGACTGAGCGGGCCCTCCAGAGCCATGGTGGGGATGTCGCGCTTGATCTTGTAGCCCTCGTTCGGCAGCTCGACGATGAAGGTCGAATAGCGCTGGTGCCGCGGCGCCTCCGGATCGGTCATCGCCATGACCAGGGCGATGTCCGCCGCGCTCGCCGCCGAGGAAAACCACTTCTCGCCGTTGAGGACGTAGTTCTCGTTGCCCTGGCGCTCGGCCCGGGTCTGCATACCAGTGGCGTCCGCGCCCGCCGCCTTTTCCGTCATCGAATAGCAGACGCGCTTCTCACCATTGAGCAGCGGCTTGAGGAACTTCTCCTTCTGGTACTCGGTGCCGTGCGCCAGCAGGGTGAGGATGGTGGCGTCGTCCGGTCCCTGGCTGTTCATCGACAGGGCGCCAAGGTGGCTCTGGCCCAGCTCCATCTGGACAAGGGCGTTGGCAAGCGGGCCAAGCCCCATGCCGCCGTATTCCTTGGGCACGAAGGGCATCCAGAGGCCCTCCGCCCTCGCCTTGGACCGCAACTCGGCCAGAACCGAGCTGTAGGACTCCTTGTCGAGGACGCGCTTCTCGGCGGGGATGCACTCGTCCTGCACCCACTGGCGCACGCGCTCGCGGATCTTCTGGGCGTCTTCCGGGATCTCGAAGTCGATGGCCATTGCGTTTCCTCGTGGTCTTGTTCGCGAGGATCGATAGCGCCGTTCCGGATCAGGGTCGACGGCCGCGGCGCCGGTCGGGAGCGAGGCTCAGTGCCCGTACTTGACCGAGCAGCCGTAGGACTTGGTCATCGCCGGCGCGGGGCCGCGTCCCGACTTCACCGCCTCCAGCGCGGCGACGACATAGTTGTGAGCCGTCTGTGCGTCGGACGGGTTGGTGGAGACTTTGTCGTCGATGGCCCCGGCGTAGACGAGCCGGCCGTTGCGGTCGATGACGAACATGTCCGGCGTGGTGCGCGCGTCGTAGCCATGGCCGATGGTCCCCGCGGGATCCAGCACGACGTCGGCAGGCTCCGCGTGGAATCGGGCCTTCCAGGCCCGGACTCCGTTCGGGTCAAGGTATCCCTGCTGGCCAGGCGCCGAGGAGATCACGGTGATCCAGACGATCCCGTCGCGCGCCGCGTCCCGCTGCAGACGCTGCATCACCCCGCTGGAGTACATGTGGGCGACGAACGGGCAGCCCTGGTTCGTCCACTCCAGCACGACCGTCTTACCCTTGAACTGGGCCAGGTCGACGGCGCGGCCTTCGTAGTCCTTGCCTTGGAAAGCAGGAGCGGGCTGACCCGGTTGGGGAGACGCCAGTCCCAGGGACGGGGCGACAAGCGCGCCGACCAGAGCAAGAGAGATCGATTTCATCCGAGCCTCCTCGCGCTTACCCCTTCTAGCATGAGGGGTGGTGCGCTCGAACGCCTATTGAACGGTCGAGGCGGGCAAAGGGGTGCGGTCTTGCTGCGCCACCGCAGTGGCGCTGGCCGGCTGGCGGCTGATCCGGACCTGAGCGAGAAAGACGCCCGCCAGGAGGGCTGCGGCAATGAGGGCGGGGCCGGCCAGATGCTGGACGCGCACGAACGTCTCTCCGAAGCAAAGCAAGCCGGCGTCACCGGCTGTGCAACGGATCTTTGAGCTATCTGGCGCTGCACCGCTTGGACGTTTCAGCCCGCATCTGCCGTCCCCTCAGCCTGCCGTCTCGATGCGGCGACCCGGCTGATTTTCGAGACGGCTGAGCCAGTAGTCCGCATCGAATTGGGCGTCGCCGCTGAGATAGCGCCACAAGCGGACGCGGTTGATCAGCTCCAGCCGGCCCGTGTCGGCCTCGAACCAGGGTTGCGGTTCGAGGAGGATGCTCGCCAGATCGTCGTTCGCCCGCGGCGTCGTGATGTGGAAGATCGGCTGCTGGGGGCCGTGGCGCGCATCGAGATCGCGCGTGTCCCACAGCCGGACCTGCCGGACGCGGGGATTGAGGCGAAGCTTGAACATGTACCGGTCCGCCTCGCCCCGATTGGCGCCGCCCCCGTGCCAGAGGCCGTGGTGCAGGGCGAGGACTGTCCCGGCCGGACACACGACGTGCCGTTGGCCGGCGATGTTCTGGTAGCGCCCGATCGCCGCCTCGCTGACGATCCGCAGATGGCTGCCGGGAAGGTACCGCGTACCTCCCATCTCCCGCGTCACTTCGTGCGGGTACCACATCAGCTGGATGTCGAAGGCCTGGCGTGTGTCGATGGTGGAGTCCTGGTGCCAGTGCTGACTGTCCTGGGGCCGCGAGAAGCCGCGGGCCTTCATCGTCGCCGGGCTGTAGGCCACATGGCTGAAATGGTGGTCGACCAGAGGCTCCTCGCCCACCAGGCTCCGGATGATGCCCTGGACGGCCGGCGTCTCGACGAAGGCCCGGATCGGCGATCCCTCGGCATAGGCGCGGCTCAGCGGCGTGCCAGCGGCAACGGCGGGCGCCCCCTCGGCTCCGAGCATGTCCAGATAGGCCGCGTTGATCTCCGATGGGACGATCGAAGGGAACTCGAGGACCCCTCGCGCGGCGAACTGGGCCATCTGGGTCGTCGTCAGAAGATCGGCGCCATCGGCCATGGTCATCCCTCCGGGACTTCGGCCAGCTTCTCGAACCAGAACTCGTACTTCAAGTAGGACGTCTGGGTCTCCGTCCCCGGATAGTGCGGAGCCAGGGGCGAGACCTGGAACAGCCTCCAGCCGTCGCGCAGGGCCATCACGCCGTTGGCGTAAGGCGCGCGCTCCTCGTCGCCGGCGATATGCCGCCGCTCTCCTGCGCCGTCCCACTGGGACCAGGCGACAACGCTGGAGTCCAGGGCCGAGTCCGCCAGCCACAGAACGAGCACCTTCTGGCGGGTCACTGGCGGCCCTCTTCCAGCATCATCCGCGCAGCCTTCTCGGCGATCATCATGGTCGGCGAGTTGGTGTTGCCCGAGGTGATCGTGGGCATCACCGAGGCGTCGGCTATCCGAAGCCGCTCGACGCCGAACACCCGCAATCGCGCGTCGACGACGGCCCCGGCGTCGGAGGGGAGGCCCATCTTTGCCGTCCCCACCGGGTGGAAGATCGTCGTGCCCAGGCGCCGGGCCGACTCCAGCATGGCCTCCTCCGAGACGACGTACTCGCCGGGCTTCAGCTCCTGGGGCCGGAACCGCTGCAAGGGCGCCTGGGCGACGATGCGGCGCACGAGACGAAGGGCGTCGACGGCGACGCCCTCGTCTTCAGGCGTGGAGAGATAGTTCGGCTGGATCGCCGGGGCCGCCCTGGGATCGGGACTGGTCGCATGGATAGATCCGCGGCTGGTCGGACGAAGGTTGCACACGCTGATGGTGATCGCCGGATAGGGGTGCAGGGCCTCGCCGAAGGCTTCGAGGCTAAGCGGCTGCACATGAAACTCCAGGTTCGGCGTCTCGTAGGCGTCGGACGAACGGGCGAAGGCCCCCATCTGGGACGGCGCCATGGTGAGGGGCCCACGCCGCAGCACGGCGTATTCCAGCGCCATCAGCGGACGACGCCAGGCCTGGGCGTAGAGGGCATTGAGCGTAGGGACCCCGCTCACGCCATAGACCGGGCGGATCTGCAGGTGATCCTGCAGGTTCTCGCCGACGCCAGGCGCATGCCTCACGACGGGGACTCCCAGGGCGGACAGCCGGGTCCCATCGCCGATCCCTGACAACTCGAGCAGATTCGGCGTGCCGACGGCTCCGGCGGCGAGGACGACCTCGGCCGAGGCGCGCGCCGTCCTCACGCCCTCCGGCGTCTCGTACTCCACGCCGACCGCCCGACCATTCTCGATCATCAGCTTTCGGACGAGCACGCCGGTGATCAGGCGCAGGTTCGGTCGCTTTAACGCCGGCGCCAGGAAGCCACGGGCCGCGCTCCAGCGGCGGCCCGCCTTCTGGTTCACCTGAAAATAGCCCACGCCGAAGTTGTCGCCGCCGTTGAAGTCGGGGACCGCCGGGATGCCCGCCGCCTCGGCGGCCTCGGCGAAGGCGTCGAGGATCGCCCAGCGCATCCGCGGGTGCTCGACCCGCCACTCTCCCCCTCGTCTGTGAAACTCCCCGGGCGGAGCGATATGGTCTTCCTGCGCCAGGAACAGCGGCAGGACCTCGTCCCATCCCCAGCCCTCGAGACCCATCTGCCGCCAGCGGTCATAGTCCGCCGCCTGGCCCCGCATGTAGATCATCGCATTGATGGCCGAGCACCCGCCGATCACCTTCCCCCGCGGATAGTTCAGCGTCCGCCCTCCGAGGCCGGGAATGGCCTGCGTCCTGAACATCCAGTCTGCGCGCGGATTGCCGATGGCAAAGAGATAGCCGACGGGGATGTGGAACCAGATCCAGTCGTCGCGGCCGCCGGCCTCCAGCAGCAGCACCCGCCGTGACGGATCGGCGGAAAGGCGATTGGCCAGCACGCACCCGGCGGAGCCGGCGCCGACGACGATGACGTCGGCTTCCTCGGGCGGGCCCCCGACCGCCGTCGGGAGGCTCAAAGGCCCTCGACGTGGCGCGCGAAGGCCAGAGGCGTGCGATCCTCGAGGCGCGGCCCGATGATCTGGATCCCGATCGGCAGGCCTTCGCTGTTGCGCCCGACCGGCACGGCCGTCGCCGGAAGATTGGGATAGGTCACAAGCCCCGCCCAGGCGATCTGCGGGGCGAACGGGCTAGGCCGTCCATCGATCATCACGGTGCGCGAGCCCCAATCGCCTTCGACGTGCGGGAACGCGACCATGCCGAGCGTCGGGGCGATCACGACGTCGAATGACTCGAACAGCGTGTCCCAGCGGCGGCGCACGGCCAGCTGGGCGTCAAGCATCTCCATGTAGCCGTGAGCGGAAGGCAGCTCCGGGGTGGGCGGCGAGCCATAGCTCATCACGGTCAGCAGCAGGCGCATGTAGGCGGCGTGGGCGCTGACGAGGTCGGGCAGGAGGTCCGTCCGATCGGCCACCTTGGCGCCCCGCTTGCGCAACTCCGCGGCCAGGCCGCCGATCGCCACCCGGATCTCCCCGTCCACCGGCGCCAGCGGATGGGAGTCCATCACCAGCACCCGATAGTCGGCCAGGCGCGCGTGGCGCGGCGGCCGCAGGTCGAGACGATAGGCGACCGCATCGTCGTCTTCGGGCCCGGCGGTGACCTCCAGGGCCAGCTGGAGGTCGCGCACCTCGCGAGCCAACGGGCCCACGACGTTCAGTGGCGGCGAAACGCCGTCCTGCCCGGGCAGAGCGTGGCCACGCGAGGGGACCAGACCGTAGCTCGGCTTGTGGCCTACGACGCCACAAAAGGCCGCCGGCACGCGGATCGAGCCGCCGATGTCCGAACCGAACTCCAGCGGGACCATGCCGGCGGCGAGCGCCGCGGCGCTGCCGCCTGACGAGCCGCCCGCCGAACGACTGTGATTGTGCGGGTTCACGGTGCGGCCGTAGACCGGGTTCGCGCTCTGCCAGTCGGCGAGGTTGAGAGCGACGTTGGTCTTGCCAAGGATCACTGCGCCGGCGGCCCGAAGTCGCGCACGACGACCGCATCTGTCGGGGCGATCCAGGACTTTTTGTCCTCCAGCCCCCAGGTCGTGGGCAGGCCGGTGACGTTGAAGGCCTCCTTCACCGTCATCGGAACGCCCAGCAGGGGTCGGCGCTCGCCCCGCGCCAGGGCGGCGTCCGCCGCCTCGGCGGATGCGCGGGCGCGGTCGAAGTCGCGCACGACCACGGCGTTGATGGCCGGATCGAGCCTCTCGATCCGCTCGACGGCGGCGTCGAAGAGCTCCCGCGCGCTCACCTTGCGCTCCGCGAGCGCCTGGGCGAGCTCGGTCGCGCCGGCGCGCCCGTAGTCCTGGATCCCGTCAAAGGCCATGGCGCCGTCCTCCCGTGCGTTCGGGCAGGAAGCCTAGACTGTCCGCCGACGCCGGAGAAGGCGGAGCCGCAGCGTCACGGCAGGAGGGGAGACCAGCTCGGATCGGTGGCCCCGAGATTGTAGGGAGCGGCCATGAGGACGCGTCCCGAGATGTCCGCCATCCAGAGATGCGGACCGTAGCCGGTGTCTCGGGAGAACATGATCATGTGGCTGTTCGGCGCCCAGGTCGGTCCCTCGTCCAGGTAGCTGGAGGTCAGGATGCGCTCTCCCGAACCGTCCGGCCGCATCACGCCGATGTGGAAGACGTTTCCCGTCTGCTTGGTGAAGGCGATCCACTTTCCATCCGGGCTCCAGACGGGCGTGGTGTAGCGCCCCTCGCCGAAGGAGATGCGCCGCACGTTCCCGCCTTCTGAGTCCATCACGTAAAGTTCGGGATTTCCCGCGCGATCGGAGTTGAAGGCGATCTGGGTCCCGTCCGGCGAATAGCAGGGCGAGGTGTCGATCCCCGGATCGGTGGTCAGTCGACGGGTCGCGCCGCTCGCCAGGGTAATGTTGTAGATGTCGGTGTTGCCGTCGCGGGCCACCGAAAGCACCACATGGCTTCCATCCGGGGAGAAGCGGGGCGCGAACACCATGCCCGGGAAGTGGCCGAGCGCCTCCTGCCGGCCCGTTTCGATGTTGAGGACGTACACGGTCGAACCGGACGGCCGCAGGACCATGTAGGTGAGTTCCTGCCCCTTCGAGGAGTACCTGGGCGTGAACACCTCCGACCCGCCGTCGGTGAGATGGCTGGGATTGAAGCCGTCCTGGTCCATGATCTCCAGCCGGCGCACCCGATGGGCTGGAGAGCCGCTGACGGAGACGAAGACGACGCGGGTGTCGAAATAACCCTGCTGCCCAGTGAGCTTCTCGTAGACCGCATCGGCGACCTTGTGGGCGATCCGGCGCCAGTTTTCCGGCGTCGAGGTGAACTGCAGTCCCAGAAGCTGCTCGCCGGCGTAGACGTCCCACAGCCGGAAATCGACGCGCAGGTGGCCGTCGGCGTCATTGGTCACCGCGCCGGTGAGCAGGCCCTGCGCGCTGATCGCCTTCCAGCCGTCGAAGGCGGGTTTGACGTTCGCGTCGGGATCGACCTGGGGAAAGGTCGCCGGATCGAGAGGCCTGAACAGGCCCGAGCTCTGCAGGTCGTTGGCGATCACCTTCTGGATGTCGCCTGCCACCGCCGGTCCGGCGAACACGGGAATGGCGATCGGCAGGGGCTGGCTTGCGCCCTGGTCGACGTTCACGACGATGTCCGCCGCCGCGGGCAGAGGTGCGAGGGCCGCAACGCATGCGATCAGGCCGGCCAGCGCGGCGACCATGGCGTGGGAGAGTTTTCGCAGGATCATGGTTCGATCTCTAGCTCGTGGCGCAGGCCTTCTGGGCGTCGAACTTGACGTTGAAGGTGTTGTTCCGGAACTTAGGGTCGTAGGGCGCCACCTTGTGGACCGCGTCTATGGCGCGGACGGCCGCTACCGCGATAGCCGGATTCGAGGAGTGGCGCAGGCCGTGGTCGTCGACCGGGCCGACCAGGTGGCCGTCATCGCCGACCTTGAAGCTGACGGTCACCACCACGGTTTCGTCGCCGCAGTTGACGTTCCACAGTCGTTGCAGGAGCTGCGACAGTCCCGCGACGTCGCTTTGCGAGACGCCCTGGCCGGCGTCGACGCGGGCCTCCGGGGCGGTCTCCACGCGCGTCGGGCCGCGTGCGGCGAAGCTCGGCCGGGGAGGCGAGCGCTTCAGACTCCGGCTGACGTCGGCCTGCAGGCTGTCGAGGCTGAAGTTGTCGCTCTTCTGAGCTGTCTTCGTCTTGGGCGTTGGTTGGGCCGGCGTGGGCTTCGCCTCCGGCGTCGGGGTCGCCTTTAGAGGAGTCTTGGTCGGCGCGGGCGTCGGTTTCGGCTCGGGCGCGGCGACCGCCTTGGGCTGAGGATTGCGGGGCTGGGGCGGCGGCGGAGGCGGCGGGGGCTCTGGCGCCTTGGCCTGCGGGACCGGCGTCTCGGTCTGCGCCGCCTGCGCCTCGGGCGCCTGGATCGCCCGCCGCGAGTCCGTCGTCGGCGCATGGGAGACGATGGTGATCGGAACGGCCGCGCCGATCGCCAGCGGCGGAGTCGGATGCAGCAGGAGGATCGCCAGCAGTCCCAGGTGCAGGGCCACCGCTCCGGCCAGGGCCGGCGTCAGTCTGTCTCCCGGCCGATGACCGGCAGTCCTCATGAGCTGGCCGCGCGCTCTGAAGCCGACCCAACCGGCGGATGCTCGGCGCCCGACGAGGGCCCGCCGGTGTCCGTGATCAGGTCGATCGAGGAGAACCCCGACTGGGAAAGGCTGGCCATCACCTGGGCGACCAGGGCGTACGACGCCCTCCCGTCAGCGCGCACGAAGATGGGTTTGGAGTAGGTGTCGCCGGCGGTCTGGCGCAGGGTCGGCGCGAAGTCGTCGAAGGCCGTCTCGGTCTGGCCGATGAATATGCGGCCATCGGCGCGGATCGACACCGTAATCGGTTGGGTCTGGTCCTGCACCGCGGCCGCCTCGGTCTTGGGCAGCTGCAAAGGCACCCCGGCGGTGAGCAAGGGCGCTGAGATCATGAAGATGATCAGCAGCACCAGCATGACGTCGACGAGGGGGGTGACGTTGATCTCCGCCAGGGGCGAGCGTCGTCCTCTGCGGACTCGGCCGCGTCTGCGGCCGGCGGCGAAGGCGTCGTGAGCCGAAAGCGCCATGTAGTGGGTCCCGTCAGGCCGCTGGACGGCGCTCTGCAAGGCGCCTCTGGATCGCCGTCACCAGATCGTCCGCGAACCCCTCCAGGCGCGCGGCGTACTTGGCGGCGTCGGTCGAAAACTTGTTGTAGCCGATGTAGGCGGGGATGGCGGTTGCGAGACCGACCGCGGTGGCGAACAGGGCCTGGGCGATGGCGGGAGCGACCACGGACAGGTTTGTATTCTTCTGAATGGCGATCGCCTGGAAGGCGTTCATTATGCCCCATACCGTTCCGAAAAGGCCGATGAAGGGCGAAGCCGTGGCGACGATGGCGAGGCTGCCCAGCCCGTCCTCCACGCGCTGACTCTCGCGCGCGACAACGCTGTCGAGGACGCGGTCGATCCGCTGGACGAGAAAGGCGGCCTGGGTTTCGGCCTGTTCCCCGGCGAGAAGCCCCTTCGTCCGGGCCTCGCGCCACTCCCGCAGCGCGGCCTGGAGCATGCGCGGCAAGGCGTGGCGTGGAGTTTCGCCGGCCTCGGCGGCGATCTCCTCCAGCGAGCGTCCGGAGGCGACGTCGTCCTCGAAACGGTCGGCCTGGCGTCCGAGAGACCCAATGCGGAACGTCTTGTCGAGGATCACGGCCCAGGACCACAGGGACGCGAGAATGAGGCCGGTAAGCACCCCTTTCACGATCCAATCCGCGTGCAGGAACAGATGCACGGGCGAAAAACTCTCGGGGGTGACGGTCGTCGGCTCCATGAAGGGATCCTGTTGCGGCGGGGCGCGCCGCGCATGCCCCGCGCCGATGGTCAAACTATGGCCCGGGGTCTTGCGTCTTCGCTAAGGAAGTTCGGCCTTCGCGCCAATTGTTGCAGCATCCGCACGGCTCGCCTGAATCCCTCCGCCTGCGCGCCCAACTCGCGGCGCGGCGCCCCCTCTCACGCTTGCGCCAGCAGCGGTTCGATGCGCGCGACGAGATCGGCGGGCGGCCGGCGGGGCGCGCCGGAGAGGGCGATGCAGGCGACTTCGACGGCCGCCGTGGCGATCAGCTCCTCCGCGCGCACGAGTGTCTGGCTCACCCACAGGCGGGGTCCCCGGACCCGGTCATAGGTTGTGCGTACGGTCAGGGCGTCATCGATCCTAGCGGCCTTGCGGAAGGCGATGTCCAGGCGCGTCACGACGAATGCGCAAGGATCGGGCCGCTCCAGTAACTCGCGATGACCGATCCCGCTCGCCCGCAGGAAGTCGGTGCGCCCCCTCTCGAAGAATCTGACGTAGGAGGCGTGATAGACGACGCCGGTGAAGTCCGTGTCCTCGTAATAGACGCGCACTGGCAGGCTGTGCTCGCGGCCGCGGAAGAGGCCCGACGACGGCGCCTCAGTCATCCGCCGCCTCGTCAAACAGGCTCGCCTGGGGCGCAGCCGTCACCGCCGCCGGCGCCGACAGGCCGAGGTGGGCATAGGCCCTCGCGCAAGCCAGGCGGCCTCGCGGCGTTCTCTGGATGAATCCCTGTTGCATGAGAAAAGGCTCGATGACGTCCTCGACGGCGTCGCGCGCCTCGGCGATGGCGTAGGCCAGGGTCTCGACCCCGGCCGGACCGCCGCCGTAGTTGTCGATCAGGGCGCGCAGGTAGCGACGATCCAGGCCATCCAGGCCGGCCTCGTCCACCTCCAGCCGAGCCAGGCCGCGGGCGGCGCAGGCGCGGTCGATGCGGGAAGCGCCTTCCGCCGCCGCAAAGTCGCGAACGCGCCGCAGCAGTCGGCCGGCGACGCGAGGCGTTCCGCGGGCGCGCGCCGCGATCTCCGCGGCGCCGTCGGGGGCCAGCTCCAAGCCCATCTTGCGCGCCGCCTGAGCCAGGACCTGCTGCAGCTCCTGCGGACTGTAGAACTCCAGCCGAAGGGGAATCCCGAACCGATCCCGCAACGGCGTTGCGAGCAGTCCCGCCCGGGTCGTCGCGGCCACCAGAGTGAAGGGTGCGAGGTCGATCCGCACCGTCCTCGCGGAGGGCCCCTCCCCGATCACGAGGTCCAGGGCGTGGTCCTCCATCGCCGGGTAGAGGATCTCCTCCACATTGGCGGCCAGACGATGGATCTCGTCGATGAACAGGACGTCGCGCGGCTCGAGGTTGGTGAGGATCGCCGCCAGGTCGGCCGCCTTGGCGAGAACCGGTCCCGAGGTGGCGCGGAAGCTTACGCCCAGTTCGCGGGCGACGATCTGAGCCAGGGTCGTTTTGCCCAGCCCCGGCGGGCCGAAGAGGAGCACGTGGTCAAGGGCCTCGCCGCGGCCCCGAGCCGCGTCGATGAATATGCGCAGGTTGGTCTTGGCCTGGGCCTGGCCGACAAACTCCGCGAGGGTCTGGGGACGCAGCGCGCGGTCGCTCGCCTCCAGGGGCGCCGCCTCCCCCGACACCAGCCGGCTCATCTGCCGAGCTCCTGCAGGGCCGCCTTGATCAGCACTCCCTCAGCGGCGTCATCGCCGAGCCGCGCCAGGGCCTGATCGACCAGGCGTCGGGCGACGACCTCGGCCGTGCCCAGGCCCATCAGGGCCGCGACCGCCGAACCGGCCGGGCTCGCAGGTGGGGCGGACGGCGCAGCCATCGAGTGGGTTGGGTCGGACGCGAAAGCTCCCAGGACAACGGGTCCGCCCAGCGGCTTGTCCTTCAGCTCCGTGACGATCCGCAGGGCGAGCTTTGGACCAACGCCGTTGGCCCGCGCCACGGCGGCCTTGTCTCCTCGGGCCGCAGCGGCGGCGAGCTCCGCCGGCGCAAGCACGTCGAGCACGCCCAGGGCGGCCTTCGGGCCGACCCCCTGGATGGATTGCAAGAGCACGAAGGCGCTGCGCTCTTCCCGCGAGGTGAAGCCGTAGAGGCGCATGCCCGCGCCCTCCGTCCATTGGGTCTCGATGTGAAGCACGATCTCGTCGCCCACGGGGGGGAGTCGCCCGAGCGTGCGCGACCCGCAGCGCACGACGTAACCGACGCCGCCGACATCGATCAGCCCCTCCTCCTCGCCCACCTCGGCCACGAGACCGCGCAACCGGCCGATCATGATCCGGCCCCGGAAGCGGCAGGGCGATTCGCGTTCGTCATGTGTTCCGGTTGATAGCGCCTCCTGCGCCGTCTGGGGAGGGCAAGGCGCCCCGTCGAACGATCTCGTCGCTGGCTTGGGCGGCGATCAGCTCCGCCTCGGCGGCCGGGACCCCAAAGCCCTTGAGGATCAGCGCGCCCATCTGCTGGCCCAGGGCGACGGCCAGGGCGTTGGTCGGCTCCTGGACAATCCGGACCAAGGCAAGCTGAGTGACACCCAGCACATAGAGCACGCCGGACTCCACCGTCGCGACAGCGAAGCGGCCGCGCGCCAGACCCGTCTCGATGTCCTCCACCAGACCGTGGTTCAACGGCGCGCTCAGTGAGGTGTGGCCGCTGTGGATGTGCACTAGGACCCCCGCTGCCTCCGGCTCATCCAGGGCGTAGCGCAGGTACACGCAAACTGCCCGCGCCAGGCGCCGAGCTGGATCCTCGAAGCCCGTATTGGTGCGGCCGACCGCAGCCTCGATCGTCCCGCGGATCTCCGCGGCGATGACCCGCACGAGCGCCTCGCGGTCGGCGAAGTGGTTGTAGAAGCTGCCCTTGCCCACCTCCGCCGCCTGCACGATCTCATCGACCGTGACGGCGTCCACCGGCCGGCGGCTGTAGAGCCGTCGCCCCGCCCCGATAAGGGCCGCGCGGGTCCGCTGCGCCCTCGGGTTCGCACTCCGCGCCGGCACGCTCAAGCGTCGGCCCGCAGACTCTTGGCCCAGGCGTCGGTCAGGGCGCGCGGCTCGCCGGTCCCGAACACGTAGCGGTCCGGACGCACCAGCACGGCCTGGGCGGCCGAACGGCCGTCCAGCCACGCCTCCAGGTCGCCTCGAAACGGGGCTAGCGTCTCGCAGGCGAGGTTCAGCGAGCGCACGCCGTCCGCCTTGTGCGCGGGGACGCGGCTCAGCAACCACGGCCGACACCCCAGCAGGTCGTCCATGCGGAGTGGCTCGCCGCCTTGCCGGCTGACCGGTTGGGGAAACAGCTCGCCGGCGCCCGGGCTGCCCGCGAGCACGCATCCTGCCGCGAACGGCGGTGGCCGCTCCGGCGGCAGCGGCGGCGCGCCGCTGGCCTGCACAGCCAGCATGTTGGCGTCGCGCCGGGACGCCTCCACCGGATCGCGCGTGCAGACGATCCGCCCCATCCTGATCGCCAGCTCGATCAGGGCGCGCGCATGGGGCTCGCGCTCGGCCTGGTAGGTGTCGAGCAGGGCGTCGTCAGCCCGGGACCTGAGGACGGCGTCCAGCTTCCACGCGAGGTTGGCAGCGTCGCGCAACCCTGAGCACATCCCCTGCCCCGCGAACGGCGGCGTCTGGTGCGCCGCGTCGCCTGCGATCATGGCGCGGCCCGATCGCCAGCGGTTCGCCACCAGGCCGTGAAAGCGGTAGACGGCCTTGCGCTCCAACGTGACCGGTCCGCAGCCCCACCGCCGGATGAGCGCCTCGATCACAGCCTCGTTGGTGATCGCTTCGGGCGTCTCGCCGGGCAGGAGCATGAACTCCCAGCGATGCCAGCCGGGGCCGCCCTGGACGCAGGTGGTCGGCCGCGCGGGATCGCAGAGCTGGACGTTGGCCGTGGGCATGCGAGATCCCGCCGACGCTTTCACGTCCACCACCAGCCAGGGCTCGTCGAATTCGTAGTCGTAGAGTCCCCCGCCGATCGTCTCGCGCACGGCGCTCCTCGCCCCATCGCACCCGACGACGTAGCGCGCGCGGATCTCCGCCGGACCGCTCGGGCCTTTCACGGCGGCGCGGACGCCGTCTGCCTCCTGCGCGAAACCCTGCAGCGCCACACCCAGGCGCGTCTCCGCGGCGTCCGATCGCGCGATCAGCTCGCGAAGCGCATTTTCCAGGCTCGGCTGGTGGAACATGTAGCCGGCGCCCCAGCCCGACGGCGTCTGGCCGACCGCGGGGAACTTCAGGAGGAGGGACCCGTCGGCCGCGCGGAACTCGTAGTCCGGCGCCTCCCTCGCGTGGAGCATGACCTCCTCGACCAGCCCGAGCTGCTGGAACAGCCGCATGATCTCGTGGTCGAAGTGGACCGCGCGCGGCAGGGGATAGATCGCCGGGTCCTTGTCTATGGCGATCACTTGGACGCCCCTTTGGGCCAGCAGGGCGGTCAGGGCCGCGCCGACCGGGCCCAAGCCGACCACCAGCACGTCGCAGTCGAAACAATCGGCCATCTCACGCCTCCGCCGCGCAGGGGTTGTCCAAGGCCCCGAGGCCTTCGATCTCCACCCGCACGCGATCGCCGGGCTTGAGAAAGCGCATCGGCTTCATCGCTGCGCCGATGCCTCCGGGAGTGCCGGTGAAGATCAGGTCGCCCGGCTCGAGGGTCATCGCCTGGCTCAGGTGTTCGAGCTGGGCCCAGACATCGAAGACCAGGCGTCCCGTATTGGAATCTTGTCGGACCTCGCCATTGACCAGGCACCGGATCGAGCGGCCGTGCGGATCGCCGACCTCGTCGGCCGTGGTGATCCAGGGTCCGAAGGGGGCGTGGGTGTCGAATGACTTGCCCAGCACCCATTGGGGCGTGCGGTGTTGCCAGGCCCGCTC
>DASXGQ010000070.1:0-42342 GCA_036488995.1 Caulobacteraceae bacterium | reverse complement strand
CCGTCATTTTTAAGGACCACATTCCCACGCTCAGGCGGGAAACTCGGAGCCGCCAGGACAGGCCATAGGTGTCAGAAAATCCTGGGCCTAGCCGGCCCACTCGAGCGTTCCCATGAACAACTTTGGCTCCGGTACCGGGAGAGGACGATGCTCGACGAGGACAGGACACGCGCGGTCTCCCTCCTGAATGCGATCCTCGAGGCCGAACTAGCGGGGGTCGTGCGGTACACGCACTATTCGTTTCTCGTGTATGGTTTTGGTCGGATTCCCATCGTCTCGTGGCTGCGCGCCCAGGCTACCGAGTCCCTGGCCCACGCCCAGCAGGCCGGCGAGATGATCACCACCCTGGGCGCTTATCCTTCGCTCGCCATCGGCGCGCTGCTGGACAGCCATCAGACGGACATCGGCGCCATACTGCGCGAGTCCCTCCAGTCCGAACGCAAGGCCCTGGAGCTCTACAAGGAGCTGCTGGCGTTTTCGGAAGGAAAGTCGGTCATGCTCGAGGAGTATGCGCGGCAGATGGTCTATGCCGAGGAAACGCACGCCAGCGACGTCGACAAGATGCTCAGGCGCCCCGGAGACGTCGCCACCTTCGCCGCCTGATCAGGGACTCCCATCGCCATCCCCCTCCGCCGCACGCTTCTGTGCGTTGTCATCGCTAATCGCTGGCGAAGCTCCGATCAAACGGACGGAGACCTGCTCACGCCGCCACCGCGGCCCCCTTCCTCTTCACCTGCACGCCTGCGACCGCGATCAGCGACTCCACACAGTCGCGTATCGACTCGTCGAGCGGACGGAAGGCGACGCCCGTCGCCGCCCGCATGCGGTCGTTGCGCAGGTCGCTCAGCGCCCAGATGGCGCGGAACTCGGCCTCGCGCGTCTTGATCCGGTCGTTCTGCGTGTCGGTCACTGGCGGGGTGTCGTGGTCGAGCTCGGGCAGCAGGCGGGCGATGTCGGCGCAGATGTCCTCGACGTTCCGCTTGTCGGTCGACCAGGCGATGTAGCGCTCGCCGTTCTTCACCTCCGTGCTCTCCAGCAGCCGCACGTGACAGAGCGCGTCGTCGCGGACGTCGACCGTCATCCAGGGGCGATAGACGCCGTTCTGCAGGCAGGTCCCCTCCAGCATGCGGCGGATCAGCGACTGCCAGGGCCCCATGTCCTTCTGGTGCGCCGAAAGGATCGGCCCGACGTTGTCGCCTGGGCAGACGGTGATCGCGTCCCAGGCGCCGCTCTCTTCGGCCGCCGCCGCGAAGGCGCGCTCGGCCACCAGTTTACCCATGGAATAGCCCTGGCCACGCTCGGGGGTCCGCCTGGGGTTCATCTCGTCGGGATAGCGGTCTTCGTAGAACACCGGTCGGCGCGCCACCTCGTTCAGATCCATCTCTGAGATCACCGCCGCGACGCTGGAGGTCACGACGACGCGGCCCACGCTGCCCGAGCCGTTCACGCTGGCGATGATGTGGTCGCAGGTGCGCCGGATGTAGTCCTGGTCCTCGTAGCCGCTGACATGGGAGATGTGCGCGACGCCGTGACAGCCCTTGAAGATCTCGTCGAAGCACCCGGCCTGATCGAGGTCGGCGCTGTGCAGGGTGAGGCGGCCGGAGGCGTAACCCGGCATGGCCCGCAGAAAGTCGCACCGCTCGGCGTCGGCGGAGTTGCGCACGCAGGCGCGCACCCGGTAGCCGCGGTCGAGAAGTGCGCGGACCGTCCAGCCGCCGAGAAAGCCGGCTGCGCCGGTCACGGCGACCACGCCGCGGGTCGGGATAGGGGCCATGGGTCGTCTCTCCTCCTGCTGTTTGCGGTCTCTAGCCCAAAGCCGGGGCGGGGCGCGATTCCGACTGGCGCCCTCGCCGGCCAAGAGCCTCTCCGCGCCGCATCCGCAAGGACTCACTTGCTTGAGAGACGGGCCATATCGCGGCTAAGGTTCTCTCTTCGCAACGTGGAGATGCGTGATGCAGACGGCGCCGCTCCGCCGCCTCGGAAAGACGGGCGCCGAGGTTCCCGCCATCGGGGTTGGCACGAACCGCTGGAGCTTCGGTGCGAACGACGCGCCGGTGTTCGAGACTTACCAGGCCCTCGTCGAGGCGGGCGGCGGTTTCATCGACACGGCCGAGATCTACGGCTTTGGCAAGTCCGAGCGGCTGATCGGGGACTGCATTCGCAAGGACGGACGGCCGGTCTTCGTGGCGAGCAAGTTCGCGCCGTTCCTCGTCCGCACGTCGCCGGGCAGTCTGATGGCGGCGCTCGATGCTTCGCTCGCTCGCCTGGGGCTTGCCTCGGTCGACCTCTATTACGTGCACTTCCCCTTTCCGTTCGTGGACCTTGGCGATTTCGCCGACGGCCTGGCCGAAACGGTGAAGTCGGGCAAGGCCAGGCACGTTGGCGTCAGCAACTTCAACGCCGACCAGATGCGGCGGGTCGCCGATCGGCTCGCGCGCTCCAACATCCAGCTGGCTGCAAACGAGGTCCAATACAGCCTCGCCCACCGCAATCCCGAGACGAACGGCGTGCTCGAGGCCTGCCGCGAGCTGGACGTCGCGCTGGTGGCCTATTTCCCATTGGCCTCGGGGCGGCTGGCGGGGCCGCCCACGGACGCAAAGCCGGACAAGCTCGACGCGGTCCGCCGCGCGCTCGCCGAGGTCGCCCAGTCACATCAGGCCAGCCAGAGCCAGGTTGCGTTGAACTGGCTGCTCGCGCGAGATCCACGCGTGATCCCAATCCCGGGCGCGACCAAGGCCCCTCACGCCAGGGCCAACCTTGGCGCGCTCGAATGGCGCCTGACCGACGAGGAGTTCGCGCTCCTGGATACGGCTTCCGCGCCGGCCAGGTGAGCCGGCGGGACGCCCGAGAAAAACGCCTGCTTCCGGGCTCCCTGGCGCGAGCGGCTGGTAACATCAGCGTTCCGCGACCGTGATCAGGACCGCTTCCGACCTTCGCGAGCCGTTCCCTGGATAGCGTCTCAGTTTGAGGGGTAGTGTTTCAGTCCGAATCCGCCGTCACCGCGCAGGGACCAGGCAATCAAGATGATCCGCGCCGCCTGCCACTGCGGAGCCGTCCGCTTCGAGATCGCCGAGCCCCCTGAATGGGTTCTCGACTGCAATTGCTCGGTCTGCCGAAAATATGGGGGGCTTTGGACCTATTTCTCGGAACCCGGCGGCCAGGCGCGGCTGCTGATGAAGCCCGAGCCGGGGACCACCGAGACCTACACCTGGCTTGATGGTGACTTGGCGTTCCATCGCTGCAGGGTTTGCGGCTGCGTGACCCACGTTGAAGCGGTCAAGGCAGACCCGCCTTTCATCTCTTGCGTGAACGCGCGCATGATGGCGGGGCTTGATCCGGCCACCGTGATCGTGCGCCGGAAGGACAACAGCCACTCCGGGTTCTTCTGGACGCGGCCGGACGAGCCCGTGATCCCGAGCCGCCATCCGATGATGCCGCCGCCCACGTTCGAGGACTGGCGTTAGGTCCGTCGAAGGCTGCGGAGGTCGAGGGTGGCCTTCCATCCACGTCGGTCTTTGGCGATGTCCGCCTTCGGATCTGCCGTCATTTCTCGATCCACGCCCCGCGACTCGCCGCAGAACGGTGACCCGAAAGGACCTGCCTCGTGGCGCCATCCGCTCCCTCTAACCTATGGCTGGATCAGCACTACGCGACGCCCCAGACACTCGTGAAAATCGGGCGGCGGCGCCGGCTGAACTTGTTGATCGCCGGGGAGGGCGCCCCCACGGTGATCTTCGCGTCCGGACTGATCGGCACGACTCTGGATTGGGCCCACGTCCAGCACGCTGTGGCGGTTAAGAGCCGCACTGTCTCCTTCGACAAAGCCGGACTCGGTTTCAGCGATCCCGGCCCGATCCCCCGGACAGCGTCGGCGGTCGTCGAGGACCTTCGAGCGGCGCTGAGGGCCGCCAACATCGACCCTCCGTACGTGCTCGTCGGCCATTCGGCCGGCGGACTTCAGATGCGTCTTTTCGCCTTTCGCCACCCGCGGGAGGTGGTCGGAATGGTGATGGTGGACAGCGCCAGCGAATACCAGGACCGTCGTATCGACGAAGCCAGGAACGACCGCGGGAACGAAACGCAGCGGCGCGAGCTCCTGGCGACCTACATGCGCATCGCCCGGCTCGCACGCGCCGGCGCCCTCGTGCCCGGAACCCCGGATTTCGATCGAGCGGTCGGCCCACGCGAGCCCAGTCTGACGCCGGCCATGTGGGCCGCCCGCGTCGCCCAGCGCACTTCGCCAGGATATTGGCGGGCGCTTCGCTCCGAATCCGCGGCGTCCAACTCGGCGAGTTCCGATGAAGTCGCCGCGGCGCGCAGGTCGCTTGGCGACATGCCATTGATCGTGCTCACCGCCAGCAAGAACATCTCGCCGCGGCCGGGCGAGACCGCTGCTGCGACCGAGGCCCGGCACGACGCCTGGCGGTCCATGCATGACGAGATCGCCGCCCTCTCGACACGCGGAGAGCGGCGCACCGTGGCGGACGCTGGCCACAGCATCCAGTGGGACAAGCCGGAGGTCGTGATCGGAGCCATTGAAGAGGTGCTGGCTCTTGCGCGGGCGGTGTGAAGCAACCCGGTTCGCCGGAAGACCTAACGCGACCGCGTCCAGGTGAAGCTCAAGGCAAATCAACGGAGAACGTTGACGGCGCGTACGCAGCGGCGTGGGCGCTCCACGCCTTGTGGACTCGCACGCCCCGAAGCCACCGCGACGCGCCGTCGCTGACGCGTCGCGGTGACCTTGGCGCGATCAGGCCGCGATTGCGCGCGGCTGGCGTCGGCCGCCGCGCAGGACGGCCCCAAGTCCCGCGAGGCCGATCAACATCATCGCCCACGTCGTGGGCTCAGGCACACCGACTGCAAAGGTTCCGTTGCCGGGCACGAACTCGGAGAACCCTGCAAAGCCACCCGGGGGCGTCGCGACCGGCCAAAGGCTGATGGCGAATTTGTCCGGACTGAGGACAACGTTTTTGAGCGAGGAGATCGCAATGGTGTCGGTGATGGTGTCGCCTGACACCGTCACTCCCATGCCGCCGGGTTTCGCGACGGCCACATCGTTGAACACAACCCCGCCAAACCCTTCCGACGCGAACGCGGCGGTTGCCATGGCCGGATCGGTGTCGATACCCCAGACGTACTCGGTCCCGGAGGTCGTGCCGATCGGGGCCATCGCGGTGGCGCTGAGCACGAGATTCCCACCCTCGACAGAGGCCGAGGCGCTCGCGATCTCGAGGTCGCCGTTCTTTGGCCCCGTGTAGGTTCCCAGGAACCCGGTCGACATTGTGGTGGTGGTGGCGAGAGCCGGCCCTGTGGCCAGGAGGGCGGCAAGAGTCAACGCGCCGGCGGACGTTCGATTCATCTTCACGCTCCAAGGAGAGGCCGGCCGGAAAAGGCGCGGCGTTTCATAACGATAGGGCTCACGCCGTGGCGCTACTGCCCGCTGGGTTGGTGCCCTGAGCGGTGCGATCCGTTCACTCGATTTGGCGCGAACACACTGAATATTTGGCGCGAAATTGCAGAATTGAGGACGTGCGGAGCGCTGGCGTACGAAGCGGAGCCTACCCCTCCAGCGACCCCATCCGCGTCGCCTCCACGAACCGCTCCGTGGCGTCGTCGATGGCGCGGCTGCGGCGGCCCTGGGGGCCGTGGACGTAGAGAGATTTCGGGTCGAGGCGGCCTTCGGTCACGGCGGGCGGCGGGGTCATCTCGTAGCGGACCGCGCGGGCATGGTCGGCGAGCTGAAGTTTCGGGTTGAACACCGAATTGAACTTCCACAGCATGCGCACGAAGTTGGTCTGGCCCTTCACCAGCAGGCGCGCGGACTCACCGATGGCGCCCCTGAACGCCTCCCAGCCCATGTGTTTGGTGTTGAGGATCTGCTGGGTTCGCACCAGCTCCGCATAGAACTCCGGCAGGGGCAGCTTCGTGGGCAGCACCGCGTGCTGGATGTCGAACAGGCGGTAGTCGAGGCTGGTCAGGCGACGCGGCTCTTTCCGCCAGATCTCGGTGCCGGGGTAGGGGGTGTTGACGCTGATGTTGACGATCTCGGGGACCTCCAGGCACCACTTGCGGATGGTCTCGAAGCGGTCGCGGTCCCAGTCGGGATCGACGATCAGGTTGATCGCCACCATGATGCCGAGCGAACGGGCAAATTCCAGGGCCTCGAAGTTCATGTCGACGTGGATACGCTTGCGGAAGAGTTCGAGCCCCGCCTCGTCGATCGCCTCCAGGCCGATAAACATGTACTCGAGCCCAAGGTCCCGCCAGGTGCGGAACACCTCCTTGTTGCGCAGCAGCACGTCGCCGCGGGTCTCCAGGTAGTAGCGCTTGCGGATTCCGCGCCGGCGGATCGCCTCGGCGATGGCCATGCCGTGCTCGGCGTGGATGAAGGCGACGTCGTCGACGATGAACACCCCCGGCTCGGCCAGGCCGGCCAGCTCCTCGGCGACCAGCTCCGGGCTCGCCGTGCGGTAGCTGCGGCCATAGAAGGTCCAGGCGCTGCAGAAGGTGCAGTCCCACGGACAGCCGCCCGCGAATTCGATCGAGGCCGCGGGGTCCAGGGTGCCGATGAAATAGCTGCGGCGGCGCTTCAGCAGGTCGCGTGCAGGTCGGATGGCGTCCAGCGATTGCACGAAGCCAGGCGGCGGACCTTCGCCGTCCGCGGTGACCGCGCCGGGGATCTTGGTGAGGTCCTCGCCCGCCTCCACGGCCGCGAGCAGGGCGCCCATGGAGGCCTCACCCTCGCCCTTCAGCACGCAGTCGATTGCGCCTTCGCCATGGCGCAGCAGGTCGGCGGCGACGAACGAGGCGCTGTGCCCGCCCACGAAGACGAAGCACTCCGGGAGCATGGCCTTGGTCGCCTTGGCGAGATCGACGATCTCGGGGACATTGGCCAGGTAGTTGCCCCCAAAGCAGAGCGCGTCGGGACGCCAGCGGCGAAGGATTCTGAACAGGTCGGCGTGCTTTTCGACCTGCAGGTCGATGATCCGCACCTCATGGCCGGCCTCGCGCGCCGCTGAAGCGACTAGCTCCAGCCCGAGCGGCTCGAGGCGCAGGAAGACCTGGGTGTACATCAGGCCGCTGGGGTGGACGGCGAGAAGCTTCATCGCACGACGCCAGGCAACATGACCGGAACTGCGGCCTGCCCGGAATATGACCGTAGGCTGGGCTCTCCGGGCTTCACGAAGTCGTCATCGACTCGCAGGCGGCCCTATCTTTCGGACCGCCGGCGCTTTCTTCGTCGTTCAGACGCGGCCAAAGGCGCAGCAAAGACGGGCCGGCGAGACGCCGGCGCACCAGCCGTCTCAGCTGCCTTTCCGGCCGTGGCTCGTCGTCCGCAGGACCCAGTTCGTAATCGTGTCCAGCGCCGCCGGATCGATGGTGGTCTCGATCTGGGCGTACTCGCCTGGCGATCCGGTGGTCGAGGGCTGGAAGAGATGGTTGAGGCCGGGCAGCTCTTCCACCGTGGCGTGCGGGTCGTGGGCGAGGGCCGCGCGCAGGGCCGGCAGGTTTTGGTCCGGCGGGACCTGCACGTCCCTGGAGCCGATCAGGGCGAGCACCGGAATGCGCAGGCGTTCCAGGGCGGGGGCAGGGTCGTATGCCAGGAAGGCGCGGAACCAGGGGCTCTCCAGCTGGGCGGCGCGTACTTCGGCCAGCTCTTTCGGCGACCCCGTCTGATCGGCCTCGGCGTCGGCTTCCGCCTTGAGTTGGGAGGCCGCCTCGGCCGGCGTGGCGGCCTTGCGGACGATGTCGATCAACCGCGCCTCCTCGGCAGACGCCTGGGCGAGCTCTTCACCGCCCAGCCCCATCACCTCGTCGATCCGCATCTGCTGGGCTTCCAGCAGGTCCGCTCCATCCACGGCTGAGCCGGCCATCAGTATGACGAAGGCCACGCTCGGGTTCCGGTTCGCCACCATCGGGGCGATCAGCCCGCCCTCGCTGTGGCCGATCAGGCCAATACGGCGCCCATCGATCTCCGGACGCGTAGCGAGGAAACGCACCGCCGCGTCCGCGTCGCCGGCGAAGTCGGCCGTCGTGGCGCTGGCGTAGTCGCCGGTGGAGGCGCCCACGCCGCGCTTGTCATAGCGAAGGACCGCCATGCCCTGGCGGGTCAGGTGGTCGGCGAGAACGCGGAACGGCTTGTGGCCGAACAGGGTCTCGTCCCGGTCGTGCGCACCCGACCCGGCGATCAGGACGACGGCGGGGAAAGGCCCCTTGCCCGGCGGCAGGGTGAGCGTGCCGGCCAGTCGGTCATGGCCGGCTGCATTGTCGAAGGTGACGTCCTGGACGAGGTAGGGGTAGGGCGGGTGCGGCGTCTGGGGCCGGTTGAGGCGGGCCTCCAGCGCACCGGCGGGGCGCCGCGAGAAGGTCAGCGGAAGGCCTCCGCCGCCTTGGGTCCAGGTTCCGGCCAGGGTTCCGTCGGCGCCCAGCGCTCCCACAAAGGCGCCGCCCACGCTGGGGACATCGAAGGACACCTGCGAGCCCTGGCGGGCGATGTCGGTCAGAGGAATGCCGTAGGCGGCCTGGTCCAGGCTGTCGAGCCGGCCCGTCGTGCCATAGGCGCCGGTGTCGATGTGAACCGCCAGACGAAGTTTTATGCCCACGCCGGTGGCGAGGGCGCCGTCCCAGGCGCCGTCCAGCCCCTCGATCCGTGGATGCGCAGCCGGGGGCCCGGCGACGAAGCTCAAGGGCATGCCGCGCCCGCCCTGCGACCAGGCGCCGGTCCAGGCGTTCGCTGCGGCGTCCCAGTGACCCTCGAAGCGGGCGTGGGCGACCGGGACCTCGAAGCTCAGGGCGCCCGGGGTGGCGGCGACGTTGGTCAGGGGCAGATCGCGTCCGCCCTGATCCAGACTCTCGAGGACGCCGACCCAGGCTCCCGACGCGCTCCGATCCAGCTGCAAGGCCAGGTGCAGGGTGACCATGGGGGCAGGATGAAGGTCGCCATGCCACTGGCCAGCCGCCGACGCGGCCTGGGCGGTCGGGGCGCCCAGAGCCAGGGCCGTCGCTGCGAACGCCGCGGCGATCTTGACCATCGGCGAGTCTCCTGTGCGAGGCAGGCAGTGTACGGCGGGTCAGCCCGGGACCAAAGGCGCGCCTTCGGACAGTCGGACGAACCCCTCGGCGACCAGCTTCGCGCCCGCCGGACTGAGATGGATATGCCGACCGTCTCCCCGCCGCGCCATGCCGTCGGAAAGGAGGCGCTCGAGGATCGCCGCGCCAAGCGCGCCACCCAGGTGCGCGCGCCGTTCCGACCAATCCAGGCACCGCCGGCAGAGCGGACGGCTCGACCGCTTTAGCGTTTCGAGGTCGAGGCCCAGGGCGCGGAACGTCGTTTCGCCTGCCGCGGTGAGCTGCGGCTCGTCGTCTGTCGTCAGGGCGCCGCGGGCGATCAGGGCGTCGAACATCGCCACCGCCGTCTCCCCGGCCAGGTGGTCGTAGCAGGCTCGCGCCTGGCGCAGGGCCGGCTCACGCGGGCCGGTGCGCACGCGTCTGGCGCCAGTCCGCTCGGCCACGCCCATAAGCGCCTCCAGCGCGTGGGCGACGTCGGGACCGGAGAGGCGGAAATAGCGATGCCGGCCTTGCCGCTCGCCCTCGATCAGCCCCGCCTGGGCGAGTTTGGCGAGATGGCCGCTCGCCGTCGGCAGACCCACGCCCGCCGCCTGCGCCAGCTCGCTCACCGTCAGGGCGCGCCCGTCGATCAGCGCGGTGAGCACGTTCGCGCGCGCCGGATCGCCGATCAGAGCCGCGATCCCGGCGATATTCGGGCCCTCTTTCATAGTTTGACGATAGCCGAAGCATGCATCCCGCGCCATGGGCTAATCAGGCTCGCCAACCTGAGGAGGCGACCATGATCACCTGCTTCATTCGCTACGAGATCGAGCCTGGATCCGACGCGGCCTTCGAGACCTACGCCCGCGCCTGGGGTGAGGCGATCCCACGCTGCGGCGCCGACCTGATCGGCTATTTCGGCCCTCACGAGGGCTCGGCGACGACCGCCTACGGCGTCTATACGCTCGACAGCCTGGCGGCCTACGAAGCGTACCGCGCCCGCCTACGCGAAGATCCTGCGGCCCGGGCCAACTTCGACTTCGCCCGCCGCGAGCGCTTCATCCGCCACGAAGACCGCATCTTCCTGCGCCTCGTCTCGGCGCCCCACAGCCCAATCCGGCAGTGAACGGGGAGTGTGCATGACAAAGCGCAAATATGACAAAGGCCGTCTTAACCACGGAGGACACGGAGGACACGGAGGAGCACGGAGGGGATAGATGGCGAGGCGAATGGCGTTTCGAATAGTTTTGATGCCGGCCAAAGGCCGGCGATTCAGCTTCGCCGCCTCTACGATCTTGGAGCGGCTCATGACCTCCGTGACCTCCGTGTCCTCCGTGTCCTCCGTGCCTCCGTGGTTGCTGCCCTTCTCGCCGCTATCGACAAAATGCAAAGTTTTAACTAGTCTTGCCGAGGCCGACACGGCAGGAGGTCACGGAGTTGGACCCGTACTTGCGGGAGTTGACGGGCGAGATCGTTGACGCGGGTCTGAAGGTCCACCGAACGCTCGGCCCTGGTCTGCTGGAGAGCGCATACGAGCACTGCCTAGCGTTCGAACTCTCGCGCCGCGGGTTGGACGTCGAACGGCAGGTCACGATGCCGGTCTTCTATGAGGGCGTTCGGATGGACGCTGCCTATCGGCTGGACCTCCTTGTCCGAAAGGAGGTCATCCTTGAGGTGAAAGCGGTCGAGACGCTCACGCGTGTCCACGAGGCTCAGCTCCTGACCTACCTCAAGCTCTCCGGATTGCCGGTCGGATATCTGATGAACTTCAACGCCGAGCTCTTCAAAAACGGAGTGAGGCGCTTACGCCTCTAACTCCGCGTCTTCCGTGCCTCCGTGGTTGCTGCGCGAGCAGCCCCATCAGCTTCCTGCGACGAGGACGTACCGCACGAGGGTGACAATCGCCCCGGCCCAGGTCTCGCTCACGACTTCGCCGTCCTCCACAAACCCCGCGCCCAACGCGACCCGGCGGGAGGCGTGGTTGTCGTGGGCGATGTGGGCCTCGATCGTTCGGATCTCGGCCATGCTCTTGAAAGCCGCCTGGCACAGCAGGCGCGCAGCGCGGCCGGCGAGTCCCTGGCGCCGATAGGCAGAGAACACCCACCACGAGACGTGCGCCCGCTCCACCTCCGGCCGCTGCAACTCGCATCCGCCCGCCAGAATTCCACCCGCTACTCGCACCGCGTAGGCGAGCTGCGGGCCGCCGGCGACGCGGTAGTCGATCCAGCGGGCCATCGCCGCACGCGCCTGCTCCACGGGCTTTGGCGTGTGCGGGTCGGGATCGTCGAAACGGCGGCGCATCTCCGCGTCCTCGCCAAGCCAGTGGGCCTCTGCGTCGTCGAGCGTGAAGGCGTCGAGGCGCACGACGCCGTCGCCGAGCACCGGCGGCAGATTGATCCGCGTGTTCATGCGGTTGTCCCCCCGCCGCAGCGTCAGATCGCCGTCTGATACCTCGGCTGATATATCATCAAGCCCGAGCCGTCGGGCAGGCTGAGCGTGCTCGCCACGCCCCAGCCGAGATCCCGCGTCGCACTGGCCTCGACCCCCTTGGCCGCCAACATCTTCAGCGTCGCCTCCAGGTCGTCGCACATCAGGCTGACATCCCAGCGCCCCTGGCCTTCAATCGGATGGCTGGCCATCTCGGCCGCCGGGGCCCTGAAGATCAGCCATCCGTCGCCGGCCTCCACGTGAGGGAACTCCAGGACATCGCGCATGAAGGTCCGAATTGCTTCGGCATTAGGACTGTACATCATCGCGTGGATGCCGGTGATCATGGGCGTCTCCTCGTTCAGAATGGAGGAAACCGTACACCGGCGGCGACGAATGCGCCTATGTCCGCATGAAGCCGTCCGCGGACCAACCCTCGCTTCCCACGCCGTGGTGGACCACGAAGAGACCTTCAGGGTCGTAGCGGCGCTTGATGCGGGCCAGGCGCGGATAGTGCACGCCCCAGGCGCGGGTCTGCCAATCCGGCATGAAGAAGTCGCACTCGGAGAGGTAGCTGCCGGCGCCGGGGCACGCTTGGCGCAGGGCCGCGTCGGCGAGGCCGATCTGCTTGGCGGATGCCCGGGCGATCGCGTCGTTGGGGCCCGGGAAGGGCGTATAGACGGTGGGGCCGAGGCCTCCGGTGATCGCCAGGGCGAAGGCGTCGAGGACTTCCGGATTCATCGACGTGTCACGGCTGGCCGCCAGGGTCTCGGGCGCGGCGCCCGCCAGGCCCTTGTTGAGGTGGAAGGATATGTCCCGATGGCGGCTGGCCTCGAACCAGGCGTTCGCCAGGCGCGCCGGTCCGTCACCCTTGAGCAGGCTCGCGGGCAGCCAGGTCGAGGCGTAGCCGTACCAGAACGCCGCCGCCTGGATGCCATCGCCGGTCGACCAGAAGTCGCCGGGCCGGGCCCCGGGGCGCGGATCTCGCGTGATGGCGCCATAGCGGCTCAGGAAATCAGCGTTCCAGAACAGGCGCGCCGGAGCGGCCACGACGAACAAGGGCGCCTCGACCTTGTAGTCCTGCGGCTTGTCACGGACGAACGCCTCCAGCGGCGCCCAGGCGGCGCGCGCGTTGGCGGCGTCCAGGCCCTCGAACAGGATCTCCACCGAGAAGATGTTGCCCGGCCGCGCATGGACCTGCTCGCCCCAGTGCTCGTTGAAGAGATTGGCGGCATAGACCTCGATGAACCGCTGCAGCAGGCGCCGGTAGGCTTCGTCGCTCGTGGCGCGGACGCTCCAGTTGGCGACGCCGAAGTTCGCCGGCAGTTCGTGGGTGGCCAAGGTGAAGCGGGTCACCACCCCGAAGGTCCCGCCGCCGCCGCCCTTAAGGGCCCAGAAGAGGTCCGGGTCGTTGGCGTGGTTGACGATGCGCACCCGGCCGTCCGCGGTGACGACCTCTGCCTCCAGCAAGCTCGCCGCGGCCAGACCGTACCGCTTCGAGAAGCTGCCAAAGCCGCCGCCGGTGACGTGGCCGCCCACGCCCACCGTCGTGCAACCGCCGCCCTGGACGTACCGCCCGACCTCGCCAGTCACCTTCTGATAGGCGTGCAGCCAGATACAGCCGCCGCCCAGCGACACTGCAGGAACCGGCGCGGCGCCGGTCCCTGCCGGAGAGAACGCCTCGTGGACCACGATCTGGTCCATGGGCCGCAGCCAGACGAGCAGGGAGTCCGGCGCGCAGGAGCCGCCCATGTAGCTGTGGCCGCCGCCGCGCACGACCAGCCGCAGGCGCCGGTCGCGGGCGAAACGGACCGCTGCGGCGACGTCTGCCGCGCTATGCGCCTTCACCACATAGGCGCTGGGCGCCGAGCGCCAGCCGTCGATCCAGCCGGACAGCTGGGTGTACGCGGGCTGGTCGCGCAGCCAGAACTGGTTGGCGAAGTCCGCCTTGGCCTGCGCCTCGTCGAGGTTGGACAGGTTGACCGGCTCGAGCCGACCGCCGACCGCGGTCTTCAGCGCCGCCCACGCCTCATCGGACGGCCAGCCGGCGCTCCCGGGGCGCACCCGCTGAGTGGGTGCGGCGAGCCCGGACGAGGGGAGAGCGGCCGCGGCTGGCGCGGCGGCGATCGTGGAGAGAAGTTCGCGGCGGTTGGGGCCGGAAGCAGTGATCATCGGCGTCATCCTGCGGTAGGAACTGAGCCGAGATGACCACTCCCGCCGAGCGACAACCAGAGCCTCGGGCCATCCGGCCAGCGGCGCGGGACGTCCGGCGAGCGGCCGTGACGAGCGGCGCGCCTGGCGGGACGAACGGTTTCGCCGACCTGCTCCTCGCATTGCCGATCATCTTGGTCCTCCTGCTCGTGGTGAGCACGGTCAACGTCCTATCGGTCCTGCACGACACGAGCCGGATCGGTCGGCCGTTGCCCGCGTGGGAGCCGATCGTCTGGGAGGGGACCAGCGCGGTAGCCGACCTGATCGGCTGCCTCGCGATCTGGGCCGCTGTCCGGATGGCGCCGCCCACCGGGCGATGGATGCGGTTCGGCGCAATCCACGTCCTGGGCTCGCTGATCTATAGCGGGATCCACATAGGCGGCATGGTGGCCCTGCGCGCGCTGATCTACGCACTCGCCGGCCACCACTACGACTTCACAGCGAGCGACGTGCTCTACGAGTACCGCAAGGACGCGCTGTCCTATGTCGGCTTCGCCGCCATCTTCTGGTTTGTCCCGCTCTGGGCCGCCCTGCGCGCTGCACCCGCCCCCGCGCCAGCAAACAAGGTCGAGATGTTCGAGATCGCCGAAGGCGCGCGGCTGCTGCGGGTGCCGGTGGCCGATATCATCGCCGTGCGCGCGGCCGGGAACTATGTAGAGTTCCTGCTCAGCGACGGTCGCCGGCCGCTGATGCGCGCGCCGCTGATCGAGGTCGAAGGGGCGCTGGCGCCCAGTGGCTTCCTTCGCACCCACCGCTCCTGGGTGGTCAATCCTGCCCGCGTCCGCGCCCTCGAACCGGCCGGTTCAGGCGACTACCAGCTGTCCCTCGACGGTGGTGAAACCGCCCCGGTCAGCCGCCGCTTCCCGCAGGCTTTGGAGCGGCTTCGGGGCGGGGCTCGAGCGTCAGCTGGGTCTGAATGACCACCGCCACCAGCCTTCCCGTCTCATCTTCGACCCGCGTCTGCCAGACCGAGGTCCGTCGACCGACGTGCACGGGCGAAGCTTCCGCCGTGACCGCCGTCCCGGCCCGCGCGAATCCCACGAAATTGGTCTTGCTCTCCAGGGTTGTCGTCTGCGCCCCCTCGGGGAGGTTCAGTGATGCCCCCAGCGCGCCGGCGGTATCCGCCAGCGCCATGATCGCCCCGCCGTGCAGGATCCCGCCCGTGGTGCACAGGTCCTCGCGGACGGAGAGCCGCAGCCGGATCCGCTTGGGCGTCGCCTCGAGCGTTTCGACTCCCATCAACCGCGAGAACGGCAGGACCCCAGCGGTCACGAACTCACCAGCAGGCATGTCGGGCTCCTCTGCGCTTCACCTTGCCGCCCCCGCGCCCGACGGTCCATGACCTCGAGGGTCAAGGGTGGAGAGGGATCGGCGATGTCCCCGGGCGAAGTGGTGCGGGCGTTCTACGAGGAGGTCTGGAACCGCAACGACGCTGCGCGGGCGCGTGAGCTTCTCGACCCGGCGCTTCGCTTCCGTGGCTCGCTTGGCCAGGAGCGGACCGGTCCCGACGGCTTCATAGCCTACATGCGCGAGGTGCACTCGGCCCTGGCCGACTACCGTTGCACGATCGAGGACCTCGTCGAGGACGATGGCCGCGCCGCCGCGCGAGTCCGCTTCGAGGGCGTCCACCGCGGCGAGTTGCTCGGCTTCGCCCCGACGGGGCGCCGCGTCGCCTGGACCGGCGCCGCCTTCTTCACCGTCAGCGCCGATCGCCTCACCGACGTCTGGGTCCTCGGCGACCTGGACTCGCTGCGCCGCCAGCTCGCCGAGCCGACGCAGAAGGTCGAGTAGGTGCGCCGGCGTCCCGCCGGATCTTCCGAGTGGGGTCCGCCGCCGGGAGTCGTAGCCGGCGGGACGCCGGCGCACCGGGGCCTGGCGGGATCAGTCCTTCGCGCGCTCGACGTACGAACCGTCGGCCGTCATCACCACGATCTTGGTGCCGGCCGTGAGGTAGGGCGGGATCATGGTGCGGACGCCGTTGGAGAGCATGGCGGGCTTGTAGGAGCCGGACGCTGTCTGGCCCTTCACAACCGGTTCGGTGTCGACGATCTCGAGTGTGGCGCGGGTGGGAAGTTCGATGGCGATCGGCACGTCGTTGTGCAGCGACAGGGTGACGGTCATGCCGTCTTGCAGATAGGCCGCGGAGTCGCCGACCATGTCGGTCGACACGGTGACCTGGTCGTAGTTTTCCGGGTTCATGAAGTGGAACCCGTCGCCGTCGGAATAGAGGAAGTTGAAGTCCCGCTCGTCGACGAAGGCGCGCTCGACTTGTTCGGTGGTGCGGTAGCGCTCGGACACCTTCACGCCGTCGGCGATGCGGCGCATGTCGAGTTGGGTCACCGGCGTGCCCTTGCCCGGATGGATGTTTTCCATGCTGAGCACGACGTAGAGCCTGCTGTCGATATCCACGACGGAGCCCTTGCGGAGCGAGCTGGCGGCGACCTTGACCAATGAAACCTCGATGATGCGGTGACGCTTGGGGCGTCCAGAGCGCCCGGGATAGCGCAAAGGGGCCACCGCCTCCACCCCTCGCCCCGGGGAAGCGCTGCGTCCGAAAATCGCCAGACTTGGCTTGGCAAGGGCGCCAGAAGCTATCCTGCATGGATCGGATGATTTCCACAGAGCGCGGGCTCCCAGGCGATGAGGTCTCGATGAGTGTGGAAGCCGCCGTCCTGGCGCGCGCCTATCGGCATGCCGTGGACTATCTGGAAGGCCTGGACAACTGGCCGGTCGCCGCGACGGCAAGTCTCGAAGTCTTGCGCGAGAGGCTCGGCGTTCCGCTGTCGGCCGCGCCGACGCCCGCCGAGACGGTGATCGACGAACTGGCGACCGCGACGGCAGGCGGCCAGGTTGGGTCCGCGAGCGGCCGGTTCTTCGCCTGGGTGATCGGGGGTGCTCTGCCTTCGGCGCTCGCCGCCGACTGGTTGGCCTCCGCGTGGGACGTGAACGCCGTCCTTTACGCCAGCGGACCGGCGGCGGCCGTGGTCGAGGAGATCGCCGGAGCGTGGGTGAAGGACGTGCTGGGACTGCCCCAGGACGCGTCCTTCGCCTTCACCACCGGTTGTCAGCTCGCGCACGCAACCTGTCTGGCGGCGGCCCGTCACGCCGTCCTGCGAAACGTCGGATGGGATGTAGAGGCCGGCGGCCTCGCCGGCGCGCCGCCGATCCGCGTATTGGCGAACGACCAGCGCCATGGCTCGATCGAGCGCGCCCTGCGGTTTCTGGGACTGGGAACGCGCGCCCTGCAACCGCTGCCGACGGGAGGGGACGGGCGGCTGGAGCCCTCGACGCTCGCCACAGCCCTGCAGGCGGGGAGCGGACCGACGATCCTCATCCTTGACGCGGGTGACCTCAATGTCGGCGGCGTCGACCCCTTCGGCGATCTGATTCCGATGGCCAAGGCCGCTGGCGCCTGGGTGCACGTGGACGGTGCGTTCGGGCTGTGGGCGCGGGCCAGCAGGCGACATGCCCATCTCCTCGATGGCGTGGAACTCGCCGACTCCTGGGCCACCGACGCCCACAAGTGGTTGAACACGCCGCAGGATTGCGGCCTCGCCTTCGTTCGCGACCGTGAGGCCCACCGAGCTTCGATGACGCTCAGCGCCGACTATCTCCACTCCGATGGGAAGGCTCGGGACCAGATGGACTGGACACCCGAATGGACCCGCCGGGCCCGCGGCTATGCGGTATATGCCGCGCTTCGCGAGCTTGGACGCGATGGCCTGGCCGACCTCGTCGACCGCTGTTGCGGGCACGCCCGCGCCCTGGCTCACGGCATCGCGGCCCTGCCAGGGGCCGAGCTGGTGGCCGTCCCCACCCTCAACCAGGGTCTCGTCCGCTTTCCCGCGCCGCCACCCGCCGCGGCGCGGGACCACGACCTGCGCACCGACGCGGTGATCGCCGCCATCAACGCCACGGGCGAGGCCTTCTTCAGCGGCACGACCTGGCAGGGTCGGCGGGCGATGCGCATCAGCGTCTGCAACTGGCGGACCAGCGACGCCGACGTCGAACGCGCGCTGAGGGCCATCGCCAGCGTCCTTCGGGACGAGCGGGTCTCCACCGCCGCGACCTAGGCGGCCCTTGCGAGACTAGAGGCGCCCCGATAGCCGGGGGGTCATGATCGCCATCACCCCTTTTGCCGGCGCAGAGAGGCATGCGCGACGCCGAGGCTTCCTGGCGGGCCGCAACACGCTGACCCGGGCGGTCCGGACCTGGTTCGAGGCGCAGGGTTTCACCGAGGTCGAGACGGCTGCGCTACAGGTCTCGCCCGGCAACGAGGCCCACCTGCACGCGTTCTCCACGGCCGCCATCGGTCCGGACGGCGCTTCGCGCGAACTGCATCTGCGCACCTCGCCCGAGTTCGCCTGCAAGACCCTATTGGCCGCCGGCGAGCAGCGGATCTTCGAGCTGGCCCGAGTGTGGCGCAACCGCGAGCGCGGCCCATTGCACCATCCAGAGTTCACCATGCTCGAGTGGTATCGGGCCGGGGAGCCGTACGAGGCCCTGATGGCCGACTGCGCCGCCCTGCTTGTCCTCGCCGCGGGGACGACCGGGCGCGATACTTTCGAGTGGCGCGGCAAGACGACGGATCCCTTCGCCGAGCCGGAGCGAGTGACCGTGGCTCAGGCCTTCGCCGAACGGGCGGGGATCGAGCTGCTGGCGAGCGTGGCGGTCGACGGGACGACGGATCGTGACGCGCTCGCGGCTGCGGCGCGGGCGGCGGGAATCCGGGTGGCCGACGACGACACCTGGGCCGACGTCTTCTCGCGCGTCATCGTCGAGCGAGTCGAGCCGACGCTGGGGATCGGACGGGCTACGATCCTCTGCGAGTACCCCATCGCCGAGGCGGCGCTGGCGCGGCCCGCGCCACACGATCCGCGGGTGGCCGAGCGGTTCGAGCTCTATGCCTGCGGCGTGGAGCTGGCCAACGCCTTTGGCGAGCTCACCGACCCGGCCGAACAACGCCGGCGGTTCGAGGCCGAGATGGCCGAGATGCGGCGCGTCTACGGGGCATCCTACCCGATCGACGAGGCCTTCCTCGAGGCCCTGGCGCACATGCCGCCGGCCAGCGGCGCGGCCCTGGGCTTCGACCGCCTCGCCCTGCTGGCGACCGGCGCCGGCCGCATCGAAGAGGTGATGTGGTCGACCGTGGCCGACATCTCGTGACCGGCGACGGTTGCAGTCGGCCCGCGCGCAGGGCAGAGGCGCGGCGCATGCGCGAGACGACCACCCTGGCCAGCCCCGCCGCCCTGGCGCGCGCGGGCCTCGTCGCGCCCGAGCGGCTGGCGACGCTGGAGGCGGTCGCCGCTCGCTATGCCGTGGCCGTCACGCCTGCCAGCGCCGCTCTGATCGACCCGGCCGATCCCGCCGACCCCATCGGCCTGCAGTTCCTGCCGCAGGAGGCGGAATTGGGGACCGCGCCGGACGAGGCAGCCGATCCAATCGGCGACCTGGCGAGGAGTCCCGTAGAGGGGATCGTCCACCGTTATCCCGACCGCGTGCTGCTGATGCCGACTCGCGTCTGCGCCAGTTACTGCCGGTTCTGCTTCCGCCGTGAACGCGTCGGGCCGGGCAGGGGGGCGAGTCTGACGCCGGCCGAACTTGACGCGGCGCTGGCCTACATCGCCGAGCGGCGGCGGATCTGGGAGGTGATCCTCACCGGCGGCGATCCCCTGGTGCTCTCCGCCCGCCGACTCGCCACGCTGATGAGCCGGCTGGGCGAGATCGATCATGTGAAGGTGATCCGCCTGCACACTCGCGTTCCCGCAGTCGCGCCCGAGCGGGTGACGGGCGCCCTGGTCTCGGCTCTGCGGCGGAGCGGCAAGGCGGTCTACGTGGCCCTTCACGCCAACCATCCGCGCGAGCTGACACCTGAGGCGCGCGCAGCCTGCGCCCGCCTGATCGACGCGGGCATCCCGATGCTCAGCCAGAGCGTGCTGCTGCGGGGCGTGAACGACAGCCCCGATGTTCTAGCCGAGCTGATGCGCGCCTTCGTCGAGACGCGCATTCGGCCCTACTATCTGCACCACGGGGACCCGGCGCCAGGGACGGCTCACCTGCGGTTGAGCCTCGAGGAGGGGCAGGCCCTGGTCCGCGGCCTGCGCGGCCGCGTATCCGGCCTCGCCCAGCCGACCTTCGTCCTCGACATCCCCGGCGGCCACGGCAAGGTGCCGGTGGGGCCGGCTTATCTGTCGGAGGACGGGCGCCAGGTGGAGGATCCCTGGGGGGCGATTCACGGTCTGGACGGGTGAGGGGCGATCGGCGCTAAACTCTCGGAAAAAGTGAGACGGGAGAACGCCATGACCCTCGCCGAACGGCTTCCGGAGGCGACCGAAAACCTCAAGCGCGCGAAGGCCGACCTCGACGCCCAGGGCTATTGCGTGATCCCGGGGGTTCTCTCCCGCGCCGAAGTGGCCGCCCTGAAAAGTCGCCTGACCGAGCAGGCGGATGGCGAGCGCGCGAGGGGCGTCGCCTTCCACGACGGCGGCGCGGGCCGGCCCAACCAGCGGGTGTGGATGCTGCTGAACAAGGGACGGGTGTTCCGCGACCTGATGCTTCACCCGATCGTCGAGGCCCTGATGGGTCACCTGCTTGGCGCGGACTTCCTGGTGTCGAGCTTCACCGCCAACATCGCCCATCCCGGCGGCGAGCCGATGGTGCTGCACACCGACCAGGGCTACGTCGGCTTCTGGACCCCGAAGCCGGTGGTGGCGAACATCGCCTGGATGCTGGACGACTTCAGCGACGCCAACGGAGGCACGCGGCTCGTCCCCGGCAGCCACATGGATTCCTCGGCGACGCCAAGGTCGTCCTCCTACGTGCCGGAACAGCCTGCCAACATGCCGACGCTGGAGGACACCGTTGCCGCGGAAGGATCGGCTGGCTCGATCCTCTGCTTCGATGGGCGGATCTGGCACGGCACGGGGGCCAATCGCACCGACCGGCCGCGCCACGCCTTGCTCAGCTACCACTGCCGGCCGTTCGTGCGGCAGCAGGAGAACTTCACCCTCGGCCTCGACCCCACGATCCGCGCCGCCGAGCGGCCGGCCCTGCTGAACCGGCTGGGTTTCGCGACGTGGGCGGGGCTCGGGCGGGTAGAGAGCCCGCGGCCCGCGACGCCCCTCTTCGTCACACCAGGAGCGGTGGGCGAACTGCGCGCGGACGGCTCGCCAGTCGCCGCGGCGTAATGGTCAAAATCTAGCTAGTACTGAGGGGTGGGGGCGAACCTTCTCCGACCTCCCGCCCCCCTCACTCGTCATCCCGGACGAGCGCTCGAAGAGAGCGCGAAGATCCGGGACCCAGCATCCCGCACCTCACCCCCGCGCTCTAAGGACGCCGCGGAGAGATCACGCCAGTGCGTCACCCGCCGTGTCGAGGTCGTGGATGCTGGGTCCCGGATCTGCGTGCGCTCTGCGCACTCCGTCCGGGATGACGGATGTTGGGGGGCGGAGCGCCAACTTCCACCCTTGGCGGAGATTTGGAGCATCGGCTTTCGGCCAGTGGCACGAACGGCCTTGGTCTAAAGTCTAGCGCTCAGTCCGGTCTGCCGATGGCATTCACCTAAGCCAAACGTCCGGTTCCTGTGCTTGTACTGGGGGTGAAATCGACCAATGCAGTCGTTCAAGAGGGCCAACCGCTAACAGGGGACAGTGTTTGCAAGTCCTGAAAATGGCTCGGTTGTAATCTGGATGTCTGCTGCTCGGATGGCTTGAAATGTAATATCGACGTGATCACACCTGCGATCGCTGGGGCCGAATTGAATATCTAGATGCTGGGGATTCATCCATACCAATCGAACTTTCATCGTGGCGTATTCATGAGTAAAGCCGAGTATCTCAAATGGCGGCGCATTGCCCTGCTGCAACTTGATTTGGGTCGCATCAAAATCGTTACCAGGACCGCTCCATTGCTTCGACTCTACGATGGCGGCCCAACGACCGTCTGGAGACGTAACCCGGTTTGAGGCGGTGATGACCGGTCCGCAAGCGGTGAGCAATGAGGAGGCGAGAGTTATTGCAAATACGTTTCGCATGCCGTTCCCGCACCCTGCGCAGATATTCAAAACGTCGCTTTCCGAAAGCGCTGTATGACGTTACCGACGGCCGTGCGCGGGCCGGAACCAAGCGTTAGATTTCGACCCCTAGTCCCGTCCGGGCTCGACCAGGATCTTCACGTGGTCCTCGGGCGAGGCGAGGGCCTCGAACGCGCCCGCGACGCCGGAGAGCCCCACCTTGCCGGTGAGGATGGGCGCCGGATCGATACGGCCTTCCGCCAGGTCGCCCAGGGTCGCGGAGAACTCTTCAGGGGTGTAGCCGAGCACGAACTCCAGGCTCAGCTCCTTGGTGACCGCGAGGGACGGCTCGATCCGGTCGGTCTCCATGCACACGCCAGCGACCACCACCTTCGCCCCGGGCGGGCAGCCCTCGACGACGCTTTCGAGCACGCCCGGCGCGCCGACGCATTCGAACACCACTGGCCGCGCCCAGGTCTTGCCTGCCATGCGCGCGGCCCGGAGCGCCGTGCTCGTCGCCGGAACGCCGAAGTCCGACCACCGGGCGTTGGGCGACTCCGTCGCCGGATCGATCACCACGTCCGCGCCCATGGCTTCGGCGGCCTTGCGGCGGCGGGGCGAATAGTCGGCGGCCACCACTGGGCCGTGCCCCCGCGCCTTGAGCGAGGCGATCACCGCGAGGCCCACCGGCCCGCAGCCGATCACCAGGGCGACGCTGTCCTTGTCCATCTGCGCCTTGGCCACTGCATGCGCGCCCACAGCGAAGGGCTCGGTGGTCGCCGCGTGCTCGGCAGAGAGCCCGTTAGGGACCTCCAGCAGCAGGGCGTCGTTGAGCACCATCCGCTCGGCGAAGCCACCGGGATGGAGCGGGGAATAGCCGATAGTGTGCGGACCCGCGGCGTCGATCATGACCGGCATGGAGACCGCCCTCGTCCCCGGCTTCAGCCGCGCCGACATCCCCGACCCGTAGTCGAGGACCTCGACGCTGAACTCGTGGCCGAAGACGATGTCCGGGGAGTCCTCCGGCCGTCCGATCTCCACCCGCTCGCCGTCTGCGCGCCGGGCGAGGCCGATCAGGTGCTCGAAGTGATGCAGGGCGTGCAGGTCCGAACCGCAGATCCCGCAGCAGAGCGTCTTCACAAGCACCTGGCCGGGTTCGGGGATCGGATCGGCGACCTCGTCGCAGACCAGACGTCCTGCCCGGCGGATCGCTGCGCGCATGGGCTCAGTCCCTCGTCAGTTCGAGGCCCGCCAAATCGCCCGCCGCACGCCAGTCCTCGATGATCTGGACGAACCGGATCGGTCCGCCGCCGAAGAAACCATTGCGCACCGCCAGCGGCGAGGGCTTGCCCTCGTTGTTATAGTAGCCCGGCGTGCACTCCTCCTGGAACTTGGCGCGGAAGATCGCCGAGTCGAGGACGGTCTGGACCCACCCTGCCTCGGCCTCCTCCGTCACCTCCACCCGCGTCGCCTGACGCTCGCGCGCCTCGGCGATGATGTAGGCCGCGTGGCGGCTCTGCTCGTCGAGCATGTGCGGGTAGTTGGCGGTGAAGCCCGACTGGGTGTTGGAGATGATGAAACAGTTGGGGAAGCCGTGCACGTGCATGCCGTGCAGGGTCGCCGCCCCCTCCGCCCACTTCTGCGAGAGGGTCAGGCCATCGCGGCCGGTGATGTCATAGCCCGCGCGGCGGGTGTAGCCGGTGCCGACCTCGAAGCCCGTGGCGTAGATCAGGCAGTCGATCTCGTACTCGACGCCCTCGACCACCACGCCGTGTTCGGTGATCCGCTCGACACCCTGGCCCTTGGTGTCGACCAGCTTGACGTTGGGCCGGTTGAAGGCCGCCAGGTACTCGTCGTGGAAGCAGGGGCGCTTGCAGAACTGGTTGTACCAGGGCTTGAGAGCCTCGGCGGTCGCCGGGTCCTCGACGACGGCGTCCACCCGCCCGCGGATCTGCTCCATCTTCTTGAAGTCGGCGATCTGCAGCAGCTCCAGCGGGTCCATCCCTGCGCCCGCCTCGCCGGCGTTGGCCTTGGCCCGGGAGACCATCAGCAGGTTGCGGATGATATCGGTCCAGCCGTCGGCCACCAGGTCCTCGTCGGCGTGGCCGCCGCTGACCAGGGTGTTGAAGTTGTCCATCCGCGCCTTCTGCCAGCCCGGGTTCAGGCTCGCGGCCCAGTCGGGGTCGGTGGGGCGGTTGGCGCGCACATCGATGGACGAGGGCGTGCGCTGGAAGACGTAGAGTTGAGCTGCCCATTCACCCAGGTGCGGCACGCACTGCACGGCGGTCGCGCCGGTGCCGATGATCGCCACCCGCTTGTCAGCCAGCTTGGTCAGGCCACCCGCGGAATCGCCACCGGTGTAGTCGTAGTCCCACCGGCTGGTGTGGAAGGAGTGGCCCTTGAAGCTTTCTACGCCGGGAATCCCGGGCAGCTTGGGCCGGTGCAGGGGGCCGTTGGCCATGACCACGAAGCGAGCCCGCATGGCGTCGCCGCGGTTCGTGCGGACGGTCCAGCGGCCGGCGGCCTCGTCCCATTCGAGCGCGGTGACTTCCGTCTGGAGGCAGGCGTTGCGGTAGAGGCCGAACTTCTCGGCGATGGCGCGGCTATGCGCCAGGATCTCCGGAGCCCGGGAGTACTTCTCCACAGGCATGTAGCCGACCTCTTCGAGGAGCGGCAGATAGACGTAGCTTTCGATGTCGCAGGCCGCGCCAGGGTAGCGGTTCCAGTACCAGGTCCCGCCGAAGTCGCCGCCCTTCTCGATCACGCGGAGGTCCGTGACTCCGGCCTCGCGCAAGCGCGCCGCGGCCAGGAGACCGCCGAACCCGCCGCCGATCACCACCACCTCGACCTCATCAGTCAGCGGCTCGCGGGCAAAGCCCGGGGCGACATAGGGATCTTCGAGATAGTGCGCGAACTGTCCGGCGATCTCGCGGTACTGCTCGTTGCCGTCCGCACGAAGGCGCCGGTCCCGTTCGGCCCGGTACTTCGCCTTCAGGGCCGCCGGATCAAAGCCAAGCTCCATACCTGAAGCGTTTCCGGTCGGCTGTGCGCTATCGCCCATCCTGGGCCTCCTGCTGTTCAACTGCCTGATACGTGCAGAGGCCGACGTCGGGGAAGTCGAGAGTTGGGGCGTGTCGAGCGGCGCGCCGTCCAGCGGCGCCTGAAGGGCGGGCGCGCTATGTTGCGGCCATGCGCCAGGCCCTGCACACCCTCTCTATCCAGACCCGTGGACGGGGCCTCTTCGAAATAACCCCTGCCATCGCGCAATGGGTCTCGGCCGCGACGATCAGCGTCGGACTGCTCACGGTGTTCTGCCGGCACACCTCGGCATCCCTGCTCATCCAGGAGAACGCCGACCCTGACGTTCGCATGGACATCGAGGCCTACTTCGAGCGGATCGCGCCGGAAGAGCGGGGTCGCTATGCCCACGAGGACGAGGGACCGGACGACATGCCCGCTCATCTCCGGACGGCGCTTACAAATGTCCAGCTCACGATACCTGTGGCCGAAGGACGGATGGCGCTCGGAACGTGGCAGGGAATCTATCTCTTCGAGCACCGTCGCGCGCCGCATCGGCGCGAGGTCGTCCTGCACCTGATCGGGGACTAGAGGACTAAAGACATCAATCGCTCGAATCGATTGAATTGACGACGACAACTCGTTGGAACGATCGATGGCGATCGCCGCATCTAGCGTCATGGCGACCGCGGCGATTCATGAGAATCCGATGCGCCTGGCGCATTGGGCCGCGAGGGTCGCGCCCGGCTTGCTCCTGTGCGTAGCGATCGCAGCCATCGCGGTCGGCTTGCAGGGGCTGGAGGCGCGCCTCTTCGGCCGCGCCTGGCTCGAGGGTCTGGTGCTCGCCATACTGCTCGGCGCTGGGGTCCGCACGGTGTGGAGTCCAAGCGCGCAGTGGAGCGGCGGCATTCAGTTCGCCGCCAAGACCGTCCTCGAAGTCGCGGTGGTCCTCCTGGGCGCAGGCGTCGACGCCGCCGCCATCTCCGCGGCCGGAGGAGAGTTGTTGGCGGGAATCGCCGCCCTCGTCGTTCTGGCGATCGTCGCCAGCTATGGCCTGGGACGGCTGTTCGGTCTGCCGCGGCGGATGGCGGCCCTGATCGCGTGCGGCAATTCCATCTGTGGAAATTCGGCCATAGCGGCCGTGGCGCCAGTGATCGGCGCCGAAGGCGAAGACGTCGCCGCTGCGATCTCGTTCACTGCCATACTGGGCGTGGCGGTCGTGCTTGGCCTGCCGCTTCTTGGGGCTGCCCTGCACCTTGGCGCTCGCAACTATGGCATCGTCGCTGGCCTGACGGTCTATGCCGTGCCTCAGGTGCTGGCGGCTGCCGCGCCGGCTGGCGCCTTGGCGGTGCAGGTTGGCACGCTGGTGAAGCTCGTTCGCGTGCTCATGCTGGGTCCAGTGGTGGTCGTCCTGGCGCTCATCGCCCGCTCCGCCGGGCCAGCCTCCGCGGCCAACCGCAAGGCGAAGCTGCCGCCTCTGCGCCACCTGGCGCCCTGGTTCATCATCGGCTTCCTCATGCTCGTCGCCGCCCGCTCCCTTGGGCTGACGCCGACCGGGCTCGCCGCCCCGGCTGGATCGGCCGCCGATCTGTTCACGATCGTGTCGATGGCGGCGCTAGGGCTCGGCGTGGATGTGCGAGCTCTCGCCAGCGCCGGTCCAAAGGCCAGCGCCGTGGTGACCCTCTCGCTGATCCTGATCGGCGCCCTGGCCCTGACGCTGGTGCGAGTCCTCGGACTGGCCTGAGGTCTAGATCTTCGTCGAAACCAGGAGACGGCCCGGCCCAAGGCGGTTGAGCACGGTCGGCAGGTTCGCGACATCTACCGCGAAGCAACCCTCGCTACGGCCCAGTACGCCGCGCTCGCGGATGATGGCGGGGCACACATAGTCAGCCGAGTGGACCACGATTTCGCGCGCCTCGGCGTTCGAGTTCGTCGGGTCGAGACCGACTATGCGCATCGAATGGCCATGGTGGCCGTAATAGTAGTTGCTGGTGACGAACGCGCCCTTGGAGCTGCACTCGGAGTTGAATTCATTCGAGAAAGTCTGCAGCCAGCCGCTGTGATCCGGATCGGATCCGCGGCCGTGGGCGACCAGGAAACTCTGGACGGCGCCGCTGCGCATATCGACAAGGTGAAGTCTCGGCTCGTTCGACGGCCGCGCGAAGTTCGCTATGCCCACGACGTCCTGATTGGGGATGCGGTATCCCACCCGGCGCAGCTCGGCCTGCGCGAGGAAGGTCAGGACCGACTCGGTCTGGGCAGTGGCGTGGCGGGCGAGGCTGAGCGCGGGGGCAACGGCTGCTAGGGACGCAATAAAGGTCCGGCGGTCGATGGGCACGCTAAGGGATTCCCTGATCGTTTGAGTGAGTCTCGCCCCTGAGCCTTAAAATCAGGTTTCTGCCCTAGGGCGAAGAGCAAGTTCCCATGCTGGTACGTTTTCGTCGATCACGCATCGGTGAAAGGCAAGGCGCAACAATAGTTGACGCCGTCGCACTCTAGGGTGCGGTTGTCCGTCGCATCCGGTGTTCGCCGCCAGGACTTTGGGTGATCCGGCCGTGCGCTGCGATTACATGCCGCAGGCTCGGGCGAGCCTTGGCCTCTGGCGCAGGTGCTGTCGAGGTCAAGCGAAGAGCGCGTCGCAACCAGTTCCGGCGAGGACGCGATCGAGTCGAAACCTGTCGCCCTCGGACAGCGAGGAGCGCGACTCGCGCAACCAGTTTACGCACTTGGCCTGATAGGGGAATGGCGGCTGGCGCCAGGGAAGGCCATCGACCTCGCAGGCGACTTCGCTCGCGCCGGACGCCAGGGCGCGCGCGTTGGCCAGCATCACCGGGACGTAGGTCCGCCCGATCTCGGCGAGGAGGACGCGGAGCGTCTCCTGTGGATCCGCGAGGGAGATCCATCCGGCTTCGGGTGGTTCGAAGCCGGAGAGGTCCTCTGCGAGGGTCGTCCAGGCGTAGACGCGCGGCGCGATCTCGAGCGTGAGGCGCGTCGGCGTGGGATCGAAGGCCGCGAGCTGGGTCAGTTGTCCGAAGAGGCCGAAGTCTGCGGTCGCGGGCCGCGCGCCGAGCACGAAAGGCTGGTGGGACAACAGAGTCTCGAGCGCCTCCAGGAACCGCCGATAGGAGGCTTCGATCACGGGGCCTGTGGTTTCGTTCGACCCCACGACATGGAGGCGTGAGATCTGTCGTCCCCCGATCGCTTCGGCACGCTCGGCGAGGGCTTCGTCGGAAATCGAATATTGACGCCAGAGCGGCAGGATCCGCGCGGCCTGGCGGGCGTCCGCCTCATGCGCCCAGCGGTAATGGAACATGGCCTTGGTCAGCCATTCGTCACCATAGTCCTCGATGAGCTCGTCGAGCACAGCGAGGGCAGGATCGGACGGGACGAGGCTGCGTTCCTGGACTTCCCGCTCGAAACGCCGGATCAGCGGCGTCGAGTCGGTGACCGCCTCCAGCGCGCCGTCCGCGCCGGGCACGTAGAAGGTCGGGAGCAAGGCGACACGTGGGCTGGGCATACCCTCGGCGGCGGCCTGCGCGCTGGTGAGGAAGCGGTAGGGGATGCGGCGATATCTGAGCACCGCCAGCATCTTGCGCGTGTAGGGCGATCCCGGCGCGCCCATCAGGGCGATCGGCTCAGCCATCGCGGTCCTCCCTCGCGCTTACCTTCTCTAGAGCAAACCCCGTTCAGACGGAATCGTCTGAACGGGGATGATTTGCTCTAGATTCAAAAGTGTAGAGCCTGATTCAACGTTTGCATCTGTCCCGTCCAAACGCATCAGGCTCTAGAGGATCGCGTTCGTCCGGCTCGCATAACGGATCCCGGTCGCGCCGGCCGGCAGGATGATCATGTCGCCATCGCGCCCGACGATGACCTTGCCATGGAAGATCTGTCGAGAGCGACCGAGGAAGGGTTCCTCTAGCGTCCGGATCGGCAAGGGCGGGATGATGTGGGTGAACAGGAGCACCCTCACCTTGGCATGCTGCGCGATCGCCGCCGCCTGCTCGGGCGTGGTGTGATAGGAAAGGATGTCGTGCAGGATGTGGGCGAGGTTGTCTCGCCCGTGGGCGATTGCCGCCTGGCGTTGTATGTCGACCAGGTTGGGCGCGAGGCCTTCATGCACGAGCACGTCGGCCCCGGTGGCCTCCCGCTCCAGGCGCGGCGAAGGGGCGGTGTCGCCGCTGATCACGACCCGCCGACCCTTGTAGACGAAGAGGTAGCCGACAGCCGGTCTCACCGGGCCGTGGTCGACCGGGAAGGCGATCACCTTCAGGTCCGGCTCGTCGATAAGGACGACGTCCGGGCCGGCGGCCGAGACGGCGAACGGATGGGGCGTTCCGCCAAAGCCCGAGGGCGGGACGACTTGGGGCCCGTGATGGGCGATCCGGTAGCCGCGATCGAGCTGATAGGCCGTCTCGAAGCCACTGACGACCTGGTCGACACCGGTCGGGCCGTAGATCGGCAGGGGTGAGCGCGCCGCCCCGCCGGCCCAGTGCTGCAGCATCAGTTCCCCGAGGTCGGCGATATGGTCCGAATGGAAGTGGGTGAGGAAGAGCGCGTCCACGCGAGCTGGCGGCAGCTGCATCAGCGCCAGTTCCTTCACGCTCCCTTCGCCGCTATCCACGACGAACAGCCGGCGCCCGGCGATCACGGCCGTGCATGGGCCCGCGCGAGTCGGATCGGGTAGGGGCGAGCCAGCGCCGCACAGGGCCACGCTGAGACTGTCCGGGAGTCCTGCGAATGGATCTCCCATGGCCCGATCAAAGGCGCCCGCCATGACCCGCTCTGCGATCGCGTCGCGGGAAAGCCACAGACCGGTGGCGACGATCGCCAGCCCGGCCGCGACTGCGATGGCGAGGCGTTGCGCCCGTCCCACGTCGGCTCCTTCCGCCATCGGCCCAATCCGAGATAAATGGCAGTTGTATTGCCATAAGTTCTCCCTCGCACGAGGATGCAAGTCAACTCGAGCGACGGATGGGTGGGGCAGACAGTCAGGGTTCTAGGTCAGGGCGCCTTCCGGGAGCGTGATCTCGAATCGCGCGCCGGGGCCACGATGGATGGTGAGTTCGCCGCCGACCTGGGCGACCATCGAATGCACCAGACTCATGCCAAGTCCGCCGTCGGCGTCCGGAGCGGGAGTCGGAAGTCCGCGACCCCAATCGGCGATGGTCAGGAGTCCGGTCTTGCCACGGCGCTCGAGCGACACCAGGATCTCGCCAGTCTGGCCGGGGGGATAGGCGTATTTCACCGCATTGGTCACCAATTCGCTGACGACCAGCCCCAGGGGGACGGCGTGTTCGACCGCCATGGTCGCGGCAGGCGCCTCTACGCGGATCCGGACGGGGTCCTCCTCGCGGAGCAGCGATTTCGACAGGTTGCCGCCAAGCTCCTTTAGATAAAGTCCGACGTCGACCGCCTCGGTCCGATGGGATCGATAGAGGCTGCCGTGAAGGTCGGCGATCGAATGGACGCGGGCGACGGCCTTGCGCAGGGCTTCGGCGGTGGCAGGGTCGGCGGTCCTGGCCTGCATCGCCAGCACGCTCGATACGATCGACAGGTTGTTTTTCACCCGGTGATTGAGTTCGTCGAAGAGAGCCGACTGACGCTGCTGCTCCGTCTTCCGATCGGTGATGTCGATGAAGACCTGGGCCATGGTCTCGGGTGTGAGCCGGCTGATGCGGATCTCGTGCCAGCGACCGCCCGGGGCGAAATTTGCCTCGAAGGCCGCGGGCATGCCGGTGGACAGGACGCGGTTGCAAAGGGTCAGCCAGGCGGACCAGTCGCCGGGAACGTCGCTCATCTTGCCCAGGGCCTGTTTGGGGCCCATGCCCAGCATCTGGCGCAGGGCCGGGTTCATCTCCACCACCTGATAGTCGACGAGCCGTCCCGAGGGATCACGGATCGCCTGGCAGACAGCAAATCCCTCGCTGATCGTGCCAAAAAGCGTGTCGTAGTTCAGGTTGCGGAGCGCGAGTCGTTCGCGGCTCTGCTGCAGGCTCGTGACGAGCTCTCCAAGCCACTGGCAGACTGCGACGGCGCCTGAACAGAGCACGAAATAGAGAACGATGTTCAGCGGGCGCCTGGCGGCGTTCGAGGCCAAGGCCGAACCGAAGAGCCCGAAGTTCGCGGCGAAGCAAAGCAGCAGGGTCAGAGAGCCCGCTCGCCATCCGCCGACCAGGGCTGCGGCGACGATCGTCGGGAAATATACCGCCGCGGGCACAAACTGGTGGTCGACCATGCCCAGAAGGACGCGGGCCAACGCTGCGGCCACGGTGAGGCCTACGGCGAGGAGGATCTGCGATCCAGTGCCTTCGACGCTCAGAAGGAGGTCGCGGGATGGCTTGAAGATCTTCGTGCGCGCGCCCCTAGGTTCAGAGGAACGAGGGGGGCGAGGCCCGAGGCTCTCTGCAGCATCCTTGCCGCATTCGCGGACGAGGGATTCGACGGAGATGGCCTCGCGCCACCTGATCCGCTTCAGATGAGCAGAATGGCTCAGTTCCTCTGAGCGGTCTAGTTCCGGTAGGGGATCACCACCGGCAGGTGCTCGTAACCCTTCACGAAGATCGAGTGAGTCCGCTGCGGCTCTCCCGCCAGTTCGATGACCGGGAAGCGCTTCAGGATCTCTTCCCAGATGATGGTCAGCTGAAGCTCGGCCAGACGGTTGCCCACGCAGCGGTGGATGCCGAAGCCGAACGACAGGTGCTGGCGTGGCCGCGGGCGGTCGATGCGATAGGCCTCTGGATCTTCGATGACCGTATCGTCCCGGTTGCCCGAGACGTACCACATCACCACCCGGTCGCCTTCCTTGATGGTCTTGCCGCCGAACTCGAAGTCACGCAGCGCCGTGCGCCTCATGTGCGCGAGCGGCGTCTGCCAGCGGATGGTTTCCGACACCATCGAGGGGATCAGGGACGGGTTCTCCCGCAGCTTGGCGTACTGGGCGGGATAGCGGTTCAAGGCGAAGACGGAGCCGGAGATGGTGTTCCGCGTCGTGTCGTTGCCGCCGATGATCAGGAGCCCGAGGTTACCGTGGTACTCGTGCTCGTCCATCTCGCGGGTGGCTTCGCCGTGGGCCAGCATCGAGACGAGGTCGAACTTTGGCGCCTGGCTCGCACGCTCCCGCCACATCTCGTCGAAGACCTCGAAGCAGACGTCCAGCTCGGCTCGCTTCTGTTCCCAGCTCGTCACCGGGCCGAAGCCGGGCGCGTTGGTCATCATGTCCGACCAGTAGGTCAGTCGCCGGCGCTCCTCGAACGGGAAATCGAACAGCGTCGCCAGCGTCATGGCGGTCAGTTCCATCGAGACCTTGTCGACCCAGTCGAAGGTCTCGCCGATCGGCAGGCCGTCCAGGATAATGCCGGCGCGCTCGCGGATCAGCGGCTCCATCCGCAGCAGGTTGGCCGGAGCCACGACAGGGCTGACCGTCTTGCGCTGCACGTCGTGTCGCGGCGGGTCCATCGAGATGAAGCTGCTGCGCTGGGGACGGCGCTTCATCTCCTCCTCGGCTTCGATGCTTGGCAGGGTGATGCCATCAGCCGAGGAAAACACCTCATGGTTGGTGTCGATGGCCATGATGTCGTTGTAGCGGCTGACCGACCAGAAGGGACCGTAGTCCTTGCTGGCCGCGCTGTAGTGGACCGGCGATTCCGCCCTCAGGCGCTCGAACATCGGCCAATGCGCGTCGTTCTGAAACAGCTCCGGCCGGGCTGGGTTCAGCGACTCGACGGGTTCGGCGAAGATCTTCGCGCGAAGCTCCTGGCGGATGTCGATCGAGCCGTCGCTCATGAGCGCTTCCTCCTGGCGGGACTTGTTCGCCCGCTCGCGTCGAATACGAGCAACGCCAGGGCCGGCGCGCAAGCAATTTCGTCCAGACGATCCGCGCGGCGCCAGCAAGTCCGCATCAACAAAGGGCCGTCCAAGAGGACGGCCCTTTTCGTGTAGGAGCCCGCCGAACTTACTGGCTGGGGGCGTTCGCCGCGGCGGCGGACTTTGCGGCCTTGCCTGACTCCTTGGTCGCGCTTGCGGCCTCGTTGGCGGCGGCGGCCGAAGCATTGGCGGCCGCGTTGACGTCGCCGCTCGCCGCGGCGTTCATCGCATTGCCCGCCTCAGACTGGGCGGCGGCGGCGTCGTTGGCCGCGGCCGAGGCGGCGCTTGCAGCGTTGTCTGCCGCAGGCTTCTGGCACGAGGCGACCGAAATGGCCGCGACCGCCGCGGCGGCGACGAGCAGCTTGTGGGTGAAAGCAGTCGACATAAAGCTGATCCCTTTGGTGGATGCGCAGATCACGCCGCGGTGAGGCGACGCCGGGGTCAACGTCGCAGTCGTCCGCAGGTTGCGGCCGATCTCACCCGTTCGTGATTTCGTCGGCGCGACGAAGGCAGGGTCAGGGCTTGAGGAAGCGGAAGGCGAATTGGTCCGTATGCCCGCGGATCGCGGGATCGAACACCTTGAGCTCATGGTTGTCGGCAGGGTTTTGCAGGAAGTTGGCTTCCCCGTCGAACTTGAAGCCGGCCCCCTCCACCTCCGTGCGCACGAAGGCCGGATCGATCCGGTGCAAGGCGTTGGCCGTGTCCGGGACCGGCGCGCCCGCCTTGGCGACGTGGTCGACGATCACGAGCAAGCCCCCCGGCTTAAGCTGCGCGTACCAGGCCTTGTCGAGGGCGGGTACGTCGAGCTTGGCGGCGGGAAGATGAAGGTCGTGGTAGTTCTGGGCCGTGAACACCAGGTCGACCTTCGGCACGGCCGCCAGCGCCTCGCTCCCGAGGCCGACGACGGTGACGTTCGAGTAGGCCGGGTCGGCCGCGATCGCAGTGACCGCCTTGGCGAACTGCGGCGGGCTCACGGCGTAGACGTGGCCCGTGGGGCCCACCGCCTTGCTGAAAAGCCGCGTGAAGTAGCCGCCGCCTGGGACGATCTCCAGGATGGTCTCCCCAGGCCGGACCTTGGCGAAGGCCAGGGTCTCGGCGGGTTTGCGCGCCGCGTCGCGGGCGGTGTCCTCGGCCGGGCGGCTCGGATCGGCGACCGCGGCCTTGATATTGGCTTGCGCTCCAGCGCTCGAGGCCAGCGCCAGAAGGGCAAGCGTCCCTGCGATAACGCCGAATCTACGAAGTTCCATTGGCCGTCCCTCCGTCTATGTTGCGGACAGTCTAGGTCCGCTCAGCGGGACTTGTCCAATGCCGCGCAGAGGTGGATCGAGATGGCGGCCGGCGGTCGTTTTTCCTATCCGCCAGCCGGCCTGACGCTTCAGGCGCCCATGATCGTCCGCAGGATGAAGTAGAGCAGGCCAGCCAGGGCGATCGCGGCAGGCAGGGTCATGACCCAGGCCGAGGCGATCGAGCGGATCGTGCTCCACTGCAGTCCCGAGCCATTCGCCGCCATGGTCCCGGCGACGCCGCTGGAAAGGATGTGGGTCGTGGAGACGGGGAGGCCGTACACCTCAGCGAGGCTGATCGTTCCGGCGGCGACCAGTTCGGCCGCGGCGCCCTGGGCGTAGGTGAGGTGGGTCTTGCCGATCCGCTCGCCCACGGTGACGACGATCCGCTTCCAACCGACCATGGTTCCAAGACCCAGGGCGATCGCGACGGAGACCTTCACCCAGTAGGGGATGAAGCGGGTGCCCGCCTGGAGGCTCTTGCCGAACGCGGCCACGGGCTTGGCCTCAGCGGCGGTCAGGGCGCCTTTCTGCTTGCCCAACTGACGAAGGCCATCCCCCACCATGTACATCTCGTTGCGCACGTTGGGCACGGCGGCGGCCGGAATGCGCCGGATCGAGCCGTACGCCTTCACCTGGGTCTCGATGTCGGCAGACAGCACGTTCATGGCGCCGAACACGGCAGGCGAGTTCACCTTGTGGGTGCGAAGGGCTTTCCCGAGGATTTCACGCGCTGTGGCGGGGGCGACCGGAGCGACGCCTGCGGAGTGAGCGGCGAGCACGGGCCGGGCGGTATCGATCGTCCTTTCGAAGGCCGGCATCGCGGAGGCCGGCAACGCGCGGTTGAGCGCGTAGGCCGTCGGAGCGGCGCCGATCAGGATCAGCATGATCAGGCCCATGCCCTTCTGGCCGTCGTTGCCGCCATGGGCGAACGAGACGGAGGTGCAGGTGAAGATCAGCAGTCCCCGGATCCACCAGGGCGGGGGCGCGTCGGTCTTGGGCGCCTCGTAGAGCGACTTGTTCCTGATGAGCACCTTCGCCACCAGGAGCAGCAGGGCCGAGGCGATGAAGCCGCAGAGGGGGCTGAAGAGCAGGGCCTGCCCGATCTTGGCCGCCTGCGACCAGTCGACACCCGAGGTGGCCTGGCCGGCTGGGGCCATGAGCTGGTTCGCGAGGCCGACCCCCATGATCGACCCGATCAGGGCGTGCGAGGAGCTGTTGGGAATTCCGAGGGCCCAGGTGCCCAGGTTCCAGATGATCGCTGCGATCAGCAGGGCGAAGATCATCGCGTAGCCGGCGGTGCTGCCCACCTGCAGGATCAGCTCGACCGGCAGCAGGGTGATGATCCCGTAGGCCACGGCCCCGCTGGAGACCATGACGCCCAGGAAGTTCCAGGCGCCCGACCAGACCACTGCGACGAGGGGTGGCAGGCTGTGGGTGTAGATCACCGTCGCGACGGCGTTGGCCGTGTCGTGGAACCCGTTTACGAATTCGAAGCCGAGAGCGATCAGCAGGGCCAGGCCGAGCAGGGCGAAGACGCCAAGCTCGATGGTCTCGCCCGCGCTGCGCATATCGCCGACGATGTTCCAGGCTGCGAAAGCGATCCCGCCGAGCAGGACCAGCAGGAACGCGATCTTGCCGGAGACGTGGGTCCCCTGATCGAGCTTCGGCCGAGGCGCAGCAGCGCCCGTTCCGAGTACCGCATCCGTCATCGCGTCAGGCCCCCATGCCGCGGATCAGTTACAGCCTACGCATCAAGTTCGAACGTTTGGTGACAGTCGCGCCTGGAGCCCTGGACCAGATTGCGGTCAGCCGAAGACTTCGCCCGCTTTTTCGCGGTCGATGGCGAGGTCGATCCTGCGTATGCGATCAGTGCTTGAGGTAAACGACCCGGGCGGACCGGCCCGATTTCATCAGCAGGCCCAATGTCAAGCCGACGAACGTGGCGACGCCGACCGCCGCCATCGGCTTGGCCTCGATCAGGTTCACTGTCTTGTCCAACCCGTCCTTCGCCTGTCGCGTGCGAAGGTCCAGCTGTTCGCGGGCCTGGTCACGGGTCTTCCCGAACAGGTTCTGCGCCGCCCCTTGGACCTGACGCCACTTCCCCTTCGCCTGAGTTTCTGGATCGCCGGTCAGACCGCCCCACGCGTCCTGGAGCCGGCCGACGCCCTCGTTCGCGGCGCCTTCGATGCGGTTTTCGTCCATTGCCTTCAACGGCCTCCTCGACTGATCCCGCGCCCCCGCGCAAACCTCATGAGGAAAAACGGAGGCGTCCGCGCCTCGTTCCCCCTCCGTACCGGAACAGGGCGCCCCGGCGCTTCGTTCCGGCGGCGCTCACCTGTGTGGACAGACCTCGCCATGAAAGCCCTCATTGTCGTCACCAGCGCGGACCGTCTGGACGAGGCTCATCCCACCGGCGTCTCGCTGGAGGAGTATGCGGTGCTCTTCACAGCCCTCAGCGAGGCCGGAATCGATCTGGAGGTCGCCTCTCCGCGAGGCGGCGCCGCGCCTATCGATCCAAAGACGACCCCCGACGAACCGGCTAAAGCGCGCTGGCGCCTTGCGCTGGAAGCTCTCGCCGATACGCGCCCCTTGAGCGGGGTTCGCAGTGAGGACTGCCACGCTCTCGTGTTTCCGGGCGGCCGGGGGCCCCTCGTCGACCTCGCTGCGGATGAGCGCGTGGCCGAGTTCGCCGTCGCATTCGCGACCTCCGGCCGGTTGATCGCCGCCCTCTGCCATGGGCCTGCGGCCTTGCTTGGCGCGAAGTGTCGGAACGGCGCTCCTCTCGTGGCCGGACGCAAGCTCACGGCCTTCACCAACGGGGAAGAGACCCTGGCGGGACTGCAGACCGTTGTCCCATTCCTGCTCGAGACTCGGCTTCGCGAGGCCGGCGCGCAGTTCGAACACGCCCTGCTCCCCGGCGGCTCCCACGTCACCTGTGACGGCGATCTCCTGACCGGGCAGAACCAGGCTTCCAGCGACGCCCTGGCGCGCGTCCTGCTCAAGGAACTTGGGCAGAGGCAAAGAGTGGCTATGCAGGCGTGAGCGCCTGTCGCATCTAACTTGAGCGTTTGGCGTTCAGCACCCGTTGCCGCGCTTGGTCGGACCGGCAGGGCTCGGCCAGGCGCGGCGCGAATGGAAGCGGGATGAAGGATTGACTGTCGAGGCCGCGCCTGCGGGGGCCTTCGCCATCGGGTGCGCCAGCTGCGGGGCGGTGCAGGCCGCTCCACGCTCGGCGCCACACGGGGTTCTCCTCTCCTGCCGCGTGTGCGAGGCGCAGCTCGAGCGAACGACAGGGCGCAGCCTGGATGCGGCCCTGGCTTCGGCGGGTGCGACCTTCCTGCTGCTGATCCCTGCGAACCTCTTTCCGCTGATGACCACCGCGGCGATGGGGTCCACCCGCACCAGCCATCTGGCTTCGACTGCTGCTGCGATGTGGCGAGACAACCGTCCCTGGGTGGGCGTCTTCGTCTCGCTCTTCCTCATCGTCACTCCACTCGTCCGCTTCGGGGTCCTGAGCGTCGTACTGGCGGAGGTGCGCTCAGGCCGGATCGCCCATCACACAGGCCACGCCTTCCGCCTGGATCAGGAGCTGGAGACCTGGGCGATGAGCGACGTCTTCCTGCTGGCGTTGATGGTCGCCTACGCCCGGCTCGCCGCCAGCATCTCCGTCCGCCTGGACGTTGGTGCGTACTGCTTCATCGGCGCGGGAGTGATGAGCCTGGTGACCCGGGCCTTCCTCGACCGGCGCGCGGTGTGGGAGGCGATCTCGCCATCGCCCGCCGTCGCGCCCACGGGCCCCGCGGTCATCTGCAACGCCTGCGGCCTGGTCCATCCCGAGGCAATGAACGGCCATCACTGTCCGCGCTGCGGCAACACCATCCATTCCCGCCGCCCAGGCGCGGTGCGACGGGCTGCGGCCCTGACCCTGGCCGCCATGTTGCTCTACATCCCGGCCAACCTCTTTCCGATCGCCACGCTGCCAATCGGGTTCTCGTCGGCCCACTACACCGTGCTCGAAGGTGTGAAGGACCTGTTCCAGGCGAGGCTGTTCGGGCTCGCGATCATTATCTTCTGCGCCAGCTTCCTGATACCGATGCTCAAGCTCGTCGCCATGGGCTGGTTCATCGCCTCGGTCGTGCGCCGGTCACGTCGTCACCTCGTGCTGAAGACGCGCCTGTATCGGGCGATTGAAGAGATCGGCCGCTGGTCGATGATCGATCCCTTCGTCATCGGCGCATTCGTGCCGGTGATGCACTACAACAACTTCGTCTACGCGCGCGCCGAGCCGGCGGCGGCGGCCTTCAGCTTCGTGGTGGTCGGCACCATGCTCGCGGCCCGCTGCTTCGATCCCCGCCTGATGTGGGACGCCGCGGAGGTCCGCCACGATGTCTGACACGCCCTCAGCTCCTCCACGACTGAGCGCGCGCGAGATCCGCAGCCGCTGGCCAGGACTGGTATGGGCCGTGCCCATCGCGGCCCTCATCGTCGTGCTCTATCTCGCGATCAACGCCATGACCCACACCGGCGTGGACGCGGTGATCGTGTTCGCCAGCGGCGCCGGCGCGACCCCGGGCGACACCAAGGTGGTTTATCGCGGGGTCCAGGTCGGACACGTCATCAGCGTCGGCCTCGACAAGGACCGCCACAGCGTTGACGTCAAGGTGCGCATCGATCGTCGGCTGAAGCGAGAGCTCAACACCAGCACCGTTTTCTGGATCGAAGGCGCGACCTTCAGCCTGACCGATCTTTCCTCGATCAAGGCCGCCGTGGCGGGGGTCACGATCGACATGGCGACTGGTAACGGCGGACAACCGCAGCGCCGCTTCACCGGGCTGGACAGCCCGCCTCCTATCCTGCCGGACGCGAAGGGCACGGCCTTCTGGCTCAAGACGGACAATCTCGGTCCGGTCCAGAAGGGGTCGAACATCATCTATCGTGGGATGCAGGTCGGTAAGGTGGCCGAGGTGGAGGTGCGCGGCCCCGAAGACCTTCGCGCCGAGTTGTTCGTCTTGAGGCCCTACGACCAGCTCGTGCGACCGGGTTCGCTGTTCTGGTCGGAGTCTCCGCTGAAGATCTCCTTGTCCGGGGCGGGGGTGGGCGCCAGCTTCAACCCGGCCGCGGCCCTTGGCGCGGTCAGCTTCGAGACCCCCGAGGAGCTCCGCAGCCAGCCCCCGGCGCAGGCGGGCGCAACCTTCGCCCTTTACGACAACCAGGCTCGCGCTTTCGGCGAGGGGGTGGGGCCCCAGGTGCTCTACACCATCGACTTCCCGAAGGCCGTTGGCGACGTCGCGGTGGGGGCGCCGGTCATGCTGGACGGCTTCCAGGTCGGGGCCGTGAAGGCCGTGGAGATCCAGGTCAATCCGGACACGGGCCACATCGCCGCGCCGGTCACAATCTCCATCGAGCCGGTTCGCCTCCATCTTCAGGGCGTGACTCCCCCCGCCGATGGGAACTGGCGGCAGATTGTCGATCACGCGATGGGCGCCCTGGTGTCCCACGGCTACCGGGCGCGGCTCGGCCAGTCCCCCCCGCTATTGGGCGCGCGGCGCGTGAGCCTCGAGCCGGTGTCCGGAGTCAGCGCCGCGCATCTGATCTTCGGAGGAGACTATCCGCGCCTGCCGTCCGCCCCTTCGGCCGACATCGGCTCCCTCGCGGACAAGGCCAACACCCTGTTCGACCAGCTCAATGCGGTGCCGATCGCAGAGATCGGGGAAAACGCCCGGCAGGTGACCGGCCGCCTCGCCCAGATCCTCAAGTCGGGGAAGATCGACGACGCGGTGAACAAGCTGGACGACACGCTCGACCAGGCCGACAAGATGGTGCGGGAGGCGCGTCCGCAGGTCGGCCCGCTGATCACGTCCCTGCGTCACGCCGCCGACCAGCTCGACCAGACCGCCGCTTCGGCGAACTCGATGCTAGGCGGCCAGGGCGCGTCCCAGGACTCGAGCCTCCCCGAGGCCCTGCGCCAGCTCAGCGACGCCGCCCGATCCATCCGGGCCCTGGCGGACTATCTCCAGCGCCACCCGGAGGCGGTGCTGCAGGGAAAGAAGTGAGGCCCCTCACCAGGCGAAGGAGACCAGGGCGGGGGTGACGAGGGCGGTGACGACGCCGTTGAGGGCGACGCCCAGCGCCGCGAACGCTGCGGCCAGCCCGCCCAGCGTCGCCGCCTCGGCTGCGGCCACGCCGCTTCCGGCCACGCCGGCGGCGAAGCCGTGGGCGCGATGGTCATGGATACGCAGAATGCTGAGCAGGCGACGGCCGATCGAGGCGGCGAAGATGCCTCCGACGATGGCCAGCGCTGCGGTGAGGGCGGGAGCGCCACCGATCTGCTGGGAGACGGCCATGGCGATGGGCGTCGTGACGGCCTTGGGCGCCATGGAAAGCGCGATGATCCGGGAACCTCCCAAAGCCCACACGATCGCAAGCCCGCTCACGGTCGAGGCCAGCGACCCGCACACCAGGGCGATGACGAGGCCCCTGAGGCTGCCGCGCACCTGACGGATGTTGCGCGCCAGCGGTACGGCGAGCGCGACGGTGGCTGGCCCCAGCAGGAAGTTGATGAACTGCGCGCCCGAGAAATAGGTGGCGTAGGTCGTCCCGCTGGCGAGCACCGCGGAGGCCGTCAGCACGATGGCGATCAGCACCGGGTTGGCCAGGGCCGAACCTCCCAGCAGCCGCTGCAGGCGACGCGCGAGCAGGTAGGCGACCAGGGTGACCACGATCCATAGGAGCGGCGAGGGCGCCAGAGGCGACCACACGGCGGCGAGCTCTCGCATCATGGGACGCTCTCCGGCGACGGGGTCTCCTTGGGCAGGGTCTGCTGCATCACCAGAGCCGTTACCAAGAGGCCGATCAGGGTCGACCCCAGCAAGCCGATGATGACCGGGGCCCACTGGCCGCGAAGAAGCGGGAGCTGGGCGATGACGCCCACGCCGGCGGGGACGAACAGAAGTCCCATGTGCGAGATCAGCGTCCCCGAGACCCGGTCCAGCTCGGAGGGCGGCTGCTTCTGTTCAACTTTCGGATGCGGTTGCGGCCTGGCGAGCAGGAGCGCGGCCAGGAGCAGCATGCCGACCACCGGACCTGGGACCGGCAGGTGGGCCGCCCGACGCAGCGCCTCGCCGGCGAGTTGACAGCCCAACAACAGAGCCAGGGCCCCGATCATGTCTCACCCGTGGTCGGCGCCCTATCCATGCGGCAAGGATGGGCAGGCTCGATGCGGCCCGGAACAGCTCGGCCGTGAATTCACCTTTGCCGAAAACGGCAAACTGGGGGCGGATACCGCGAAGACGCGCGCGTCCCCGGCGGCGAGGCTTGGCGATGGACTATCTGGCGGCGATGCGGGCTTTCGTGCGCGCGGTCGAGCTCGGCAGCTTCTCGAAGGCCGCGCGCGAGATGGACATGAAGGTCTCGACCGTTTCGCGTTACGTCAGCGGGTTGGAGATGGACCTCTCGGCGGCTCTGCTGAACCGCTCCACACGGGCCCTTAGGCTGACCGAAGCGGGTACGGCCTTCTACGAACGGGCAGCCGCCATCCTTGCGGAGGTGGAGGATGCTCGGCTGCAGACCACCGCGCTGAACGCGCGGCCCCAGGGACTGCTGCGGATCGGCGCGCCCGGCGCCTTCGGCCGCAGGCACCTCGCGCCCCACTTGAAGGAATTCCGCGAACTCTATCCGGACATCCGACTCGACCTTTCCCTCACCGAGGCGACGGTGGACCTGATCGACTCCGGACTGGACGTCGCGATCCGGATCGGCGCCCTGCCCGACTCCTCCCTCGTGGCGCGGCGACTTGCGGCCCATCGGCGCCTGCTCGTCGCCAGCCCCGCCTATCTCCACCGCCACGGCGCTCCGCGCGAGCCGGAGGGCCTCGCCGACCACCATTGCCTGCTCTTCGCCATCCAGTGGCGCGACGACGCCTGGTTCCACCGCCCGCAGAACCCGGCGGACGCGGAGGCGTCCCCCGTGAAGATCCACGGCGAGGTCAGGGCGGACGACTCGGACGTCCTGCTGCAGGCCGCGCGGGATGGCCTCGGCATCGGCCTGCTGCCGACCTGGATCCTGGCCGACGACCTGCGATCGGGCCGGCTGGAGGCCCTCATGACCGACAGGCGCTGGTCCATCGCCCCTGGTCCCGAAGCGGCGATCCACGCCGTCTATCCGCCGAAGAAGACCGTCTCGCCCAAGGTCCGGGCCTTCCTCGACTTCATCGTCGAGCGCTTTGGCTCGCCGCCGTATTGGGAGGCGCCAAGCCCGTGACGCCGCGCCCCTGCTCGTGTATAGCCGCGTCTAGGAGATGACCGTGACGCTGCTTCGCGCCCTGCAAGAGAGCCGTTTCGACGCCCGCGCCCTTGGCGCGGCGGACGCGCTCGCCTGCCTCGGCATGTGCGGCATGATGATTATTATGACCGGTCATCCCCCCCGGGAGCGAACGCGCGCGCCCTAGAGCCCGCCGATCCGATCGCAAGATCAGGA
>DASXGQ010000003.1:0-15581 GCA_036488995.1 Caulobacteraceae bacterium | reverse complement strand
TCGTCCACTCCATCGCGGGCCTGATCGCCCGAGGCGCCCTGACCCGCTCGCGGCCCTTCCGCGCCCCGCACCACTCCGCGAGCATGGCCGCCCTCACCGGTGGAGGGACCCGCGCCAAGGCTCCCAATCCGATCCCGGCGGACTCGCCGGTCGCGCTGCGGGCTCGCCAGGAGCAGAAATCGCCCGAGCTTGCCGCATGATCGGGACGGCTCGGCGGTACGTGGCGGGGCTGATCCGAGTACCCGTCATTCTCCTATGCTCCACCCCGGCACACGCGGACTGGCGGTTCACGCGCTGGGGAATGACGCCGATTGAGGTCGTCCAGGCGTCTGCTGGTGCCGCACATCTCGACGCGGTGCCACCTGACGTTGGGCAGACTGAGACGGTTGAGGTAGTTGGAACACTCAACTCAGGCGGGTTGAGTTTTAATGTCCTGTATCAGTTCCATGATCGCAGGTCCCTTTCCATCGTAAAATTGGAACTAACCAGCGGTAGTTGTTATGATGCATGGCACGCACTCAGCGGAAAGTATGGAGAGCCAAATAGGACCGCTGAGTTTAGCGCAACGGCTGCTTCCGCATGGTGGCGCTCGGACAAGGACAACCTCGACATCGCCCTCGATGACGATTCGAATTCGTGCAACATCTACTACAGGCCGTTGCGTACCGGCGACGGTAGCGGATTGTAGGCGCCGCCAGGACACCCGATCTCGCATCGCGAACGGATTCCCCTCCCTCGCGATGCAGAAGCTCAACTAAACTGGCGACTAATTGCGGTCGGTCAGCCGGCTGCGTTCAGAGGCCGGCACTCGCCGAGCCCTACGCCGGAGTTCGTTCAGACGCGGCCGTGGCGGCAACACGGTCACCAGTGCGTGCCCAGCCGCCACCACGTAGACTCGTTCGCCACATGACGGCACGCGGAACGAATATACCGCCGTCCCCCGTCCCCGCCGCTCCACCAGCAACGCCTCGCCGGTGCGGATCGCGGTCAGGATCATCGTGAACTCACCCGGTGCCAGGATGATGCTGTAGCGATCCCACAGGCGGCGGTGGAAGTGCCAGTGCTCCTTGCCGATCGACGCGCCTTCCCAACGCGGGTCCAGACCGCCGAGCCAGTTCGTCATGTCGCGCGGGCGCTCCCAGCAGGCCGAGGCATCGACCCTAGCAGAGCCTTGGCGACCACAACCCGGTCCGCCCCACGGGCGACGACGCGGCCGTCCTGAAGGCCCACATAGCCTTCGCCGCCTGCGTAGGCTGGGGCAATCTGGTAGAAGCTGGAGCCTCGGGTGAAGCGGAGCGCGATCACCGGACCAACTCCCACCCCTTGTAGGGGCCTGCCTGCGGGATCGACCTCACGACGCCGAGCCGTTGCTGGGCGCTGAGGGTTGCCCCGACCCGCTTGCGCATCGTCACGACGGTCTGGTCGTCGGCGTTCAGCCCCCGCGCTTTGATCTGCGCCTTCACGATATCTAGCGAGGTTAGCGGCGCGGTCGCGTTCTTAAGCATCAGGAGAATGAAGCGGGACGCCTCGCCTTTCGTGGCGCGATGCTTGGTCGGGTAGCGCACGACTCGGCTGACGTCGGCGGCTGGATCGAACATCCGGATCGTCGCGTCGACGTGGTCGAGGTCACAGATGACCTTGCGGATTTCGGCGCGGTGGAATTTCAACATGCCCGCGAGTTGGGCGCGCTTCTCCAGCAATCCGGCTAGGGTGTTTGGGCGTTCAGGGTTGGGCTTCATGCCCAAGAACGTAGCAAGAACAACGGGTTGGTCACCCCTCTGCTAGGTGCGTTTGCGCCATAACAGCGGAATTCGGCGCGCAGGCGCTGGATTCGCTCCGGGCCCCGCTCGAGACGGGCGAGGTGATGGTGGCGCGCGCCAACGCGCATGTCCGCTATCCGGCGCGCGTGCAGCTCGTGGCGGCGATGAACCCCTGCCGGTGCGGCATGGGCGGAGCGGGGCGGGGCGCGTGCGGCAAGGCTCCACGCTGCCAGCAGACCTACCAGTCGCGGGTTTCGGGACCCCTGCTCGACCGCATCGACTTGACGGTGGAGGTTCCGGCGGTCACCGCCGCCGATCTCGCCCTGCCGGCGCCCGCCGAGGGGACGGCCGAGGTCGCCACCCGCGTCGCGGCGGCCCGAGCCCTTGCCGCCGATCGCGCCGAGGCTGCCGACGACGCAGGCTCGCCGCTCAACGCTCGCGCCGAAGGTGAGTGGCTGGACCGCATCGCCGCCCTCGACGAACCGGCAAAGGCGCTTCTGACCAGGGCTGCGGAGGCGAGTGGCCTGACCGCCCGCGGCTGGACGCGCACCCTGCGTCTCGCGCGCACTATCGCCGACCTGGATGGCTCGGGGCCCGCCCGCCGCGTCCACGTCGCCGAGGCTCTGGTCTATCGGCGCCGCGCCCCTATTGCCGACGGCTTGGGCGAGGCGAGCGCGCTCTGGGTGGCGTGAGGAAAACGGCAAGCGGCCGGCGAGGGAATCTCGCCGGCCGCCCCACTTCACCTATCGCGACTATCGCGCCCGCGCTTGTGCTCGGACGAGCTTGAAGGATTGTACGTCACCCCGAATGAGCCGGGCGGCGTCCTCCTTCAGGAGGTAGATCGAGATCGCCAGCAGGGCGACATCCTTCATCAGGAAGGCGACCGGCCCAACCATCGCCGGGAAACCGCCGGCCGAGGGCTCCCACCCGCCGGGGATGAACGGGATGATGGTGACGGTCATCAGGAACGTGGCTGTCGAGCCTGCCGCGCCGAGCAGTCCCGCCCGCTTGCTCCAGAAGCCCGCGAACAACAGCGCCCCGAACAGCCACTCGAAGACTCCTAGAAAGTAGCTGGCGCCCTGGATGCCGAACACTGGGTGTAGCCAGAAGATGAAGGGGCCGCTGTCGATATAGGGGATCAACACCTTTCCTTCATAGTCGAACCATTTCTGGTAACCAAAAAAGAAAAAAATGATAACCATCGATACTCGAACTAGGCGGTATTCCAGATCGTTGCCTAGGGATCGATCAATGACATTAACAATTTTGTATATCAGCGTGTTCATGATCGTTGCTCCTGCCACATCGACTGCGCGTTCGACTAGGCGAACTCCGGAAAATCGATGGAGGTGTCGTTGATGCGATTGAAGACGTTGGTGAAGGCGATCACCGCAATCGCCAGGCTGATCTCGACCAGCTGAGCTTCCGTGTAGCCTGCGGTTTTGATCGCCTCGAATTGGGCCGTGCTGATCGTGCCGCTGGTTTCCGTCAGGGTGCGGACGAGGCGGACAAGGGCGTCGCGCCTGGCGTCGCCTGTAGGTTCGCCGTTGCGCAACCGCCCGAGCGTGTCGGGTTTCAGGCCGGCCGCCTTGCCAAGCATGCTGTGGGCGACGACGCAGTAGTCGCACCCCGCAACCTGACTGACGACGAGTTTGATCGTCTCCCGGTCCTTCCTGTCGAGCGTGCCCGCGGCGAGGACTTTGTCGAGGGCGAGGATCGCCTTGAGGGCGGCCGGCGAGAGGGCGCCAATGGCGGCGTAGGTGTTCGGGACTCTGCCGGCGGCCTTCTTCACCTGGGCGAAAACCTCCGCGGCCTCGCCAGTGGCGCTGTCGACAGCGGGCGTGTGGATACGTGACATTGTGGCGCTCCGTTTCCGGCTCGTTGCGCGATGCAACGAATGTGAGCGCGAATTTACGAGGGGAATGCGAGACTGTTGATGCGAATGAATTCCAATAATATGCTCATAGGTGTCAATTTTCGGATCCCAGCATGTCCCTGTCGCTGGACTGGCTAAGTCGTCTCCTCGATCTGGCGCCGGTCCAGGGCAGCCTTGATCTGCGCTGCCTCTATGGCGCGCCTTGGGAGATCGCGCAGGACGCGTCCGCCGAGGGCGAGATTCCCTACCATGTGATCCTCGATGGCGAGGCGGTGCTGCAGGGCCCGCCCGGAAAACCGGCCCTTCGCCTGGCGCCCGGCGACATCCTGCTGTTGCCGCATGGCCAGGCGCACAGGCTCTTCGACGGCGGGGACGAGCGACCCGAGCCGGCGCAGGCGCGGTTTCGGCTCAATCTGGTCGTCAGCGAAAACACGGGCGAGGGCGCACGGCTCGACATGTTGTGCGGCCGCTTCATCGTCGCAGCGCCACACGATCGCTGGCTGCGCGCCTATCTTCCGCCAAGCCTGGTGGTGCGCACCAAGCAGGACGCCGAAAAGACGGAGTCGGCGACCCAGCTGGGCGCCCTTGTGGCGCTGATGCGCACGGAGTCCGCCGCAGACAATCTCGGCGGCTTCGCGATGCTGAACGCCCTGTCGACGGCGATGTTCGCGCTTGTGTTGAGGCTGGCCAGCGAGACGGCCGAGATGCCGCGAGGTCTTCTCGCCCTGGCAGGCCATCCGCGCCTGGCGCCGGCGGTGACCGCGATGTTCCATCGCCCAGACCATCCCTGGACGCTGCATGAGCTTGCCGAGCTCTGTCACATGTCTCGCGCCACGCTGATCCGTCAATTCCAGGAGGCGCTCGGCCACTCGGCCAGCGAACTTCTGCTCGATATCCGTATGACTCTGGCGGCGAGGCAGCTCGGCGCGACCCCTCTCTCCACAGGGGCGGTGGCTGAGACTGTGGGCTACCAGTCGGAGGCGGCGTTTCAGCGGGCCTTCAAACAACGCATGGGCATGACGCCGGCGGCCTGGCGCAGATCCGCCCGAGCCCAGCCGTCGCCCGCATAGCGGATTGCCGGTCCCCGCCGGTCCGCCTTCGAGCGGAAGTGACCGATTTGGGCGGTTCTTGCGTGCAATTGCACGCTTGAGGTCCTGATTGAGCGCATCCGAGCCAATCGCCGATTAAGTCATCGCCGCTCGCCTGGTCGAGCTCATGCCGTGACCCAGGAGACCCGCCGTTGGATAGCTCGTCGACTCGCCGTTCGGCGCTGATGGGATTGAGCATCGCCGCCGCGGGCCTGGCGACGGCGGGCGGCGCGGCCAGCGCGCAAGCGGCCGCCCGCGCCGATGACCTGATTCCGACGAGCGCGACGGGCCTGGAGTCGCTGAGCGCGCGCCTTGCCCGCGCTCCACGACGGCGGGACTTCCGCTCCTTGCCGATGGTCCTCGAGGACCCCATGCTCTGGGACCACGAGGCGATTGGGGAGCTCCTCGCCTATGGCGCCGGCCCCAAGCAGATCTGGGACAATACCGAGATCGCCAGCCCTTGGCTGAGCGGAATGCGAAACGCGCTGAACGCCCAGATCTTCTCGTTCAGGCATCCCGATTTCCTGGTCGTCTCGGCCACCCATGGCCAAGCCCAGTTGGCGCTCCTCGACCAGGCGATGTGGGAGAAATACCAACTCGCCAGACACGCTGGCGGCGTCACCGCCAACACCTTTCTCCAGCATGATCGCAAGGCGCAGGCGGATCGTTCTCTGCAAAGCCAGGCTGGCGCCTATTCCTCCGCCGACGAAAGCGTCCCCGACCTGATGGATCGGGGCGTGGTCTTCCTCGCCTGTCACCTGGGGCTCTGGGAGCTGGTGGGGACGTTGATCAGGACGGGGGTCAATCCCGACCGCCTGTCGCACGGCGCCATCGTCGCCGAATTGACCAATAATCTAGCGCCGGGCGTGGTGCTGACCCCGGGCATGGCCGCCACCATCCCCGAGTTCCAGCAGGCAGGCTACCATTACATCAAATAGGCCGATGACCCCTCCGTTCGATCGGGCGGCGCGGATCGACGCCCTCGTTGGCCAGCCGTGCTGAGGTTGCTATTTTTGCGCTCCCGCGCACACTGGCCCCGTTTTTGGGACAGGCGAACAGGTGTCGCCGTGCGCTCAGAGGTCCTTCCGCTGTCCGGCGCGGCGGCGGCAGCCGAAGCCTTGCTAGCCAGAGACGTTCACGGCTCGGGAGCCTTGCAGGACTCCCATCATTTCCTGGCCGAGGTGTTGCTGACAATCCAGAACCTCGTCGCGGGCGAGTGCTCGAGCATCTGGCGGCATGAACCTCGAAGCGAGGACGGCTACGTCCTGGAGCTGGCCATCGAAGCAGACGGTTCCGAGGCGGCCTCCCCGCCCAGGTCCGGCGCCGTTGGGGCGGGCGCTGCGACCGAGCGATGGATCGAGGTGGGGCGCGCACCACGGGACGATCCGCCCAGCCAACGATCGGTAAAGGGGAACGCCCAGCTGGATCCGGGTGAGCGGGCCAACTTGCTGGAGCGCGGAGTCCGCTCGTACCTGACCGTCAACCTCAGTCTCGCTGACATCCACCTGGGAGTCCTGATCGTCCGACTTGCCCATCAACGGCCCGTCGTCGAGAGCAACCGGCGCCTCATTGAGCGACTGGCCGAGCGCGTCGCCCTGGTCCTCTACCGCGCGCGGCTCATGCTCGAGCTCGGCGAGGAGGCGATCGTCCGTGAACGACAGGCTGCCGCTGCGAAGGCGAGATCGGAAAAGCTCGCGCACGCCAACGCCCTGCTTCGGGAAACGTCCGACCGCTTTGGAACGCCCAAGGATCTGGACGCCTTCCTGGGCCGTATCCTACTCACCATCCACGAGGTCGTCGGCGGTCACTCGGCGACGATCTGGCTTGCCGACCCGGAGGAGCCTCAGCACTACCTGCTCTCGCATATTGTGGAGAACGGCCGCGTGATCACCGCGGCGCAGTCCTCGCATCCGCGACGGGAGATCGGCACGACCCCAACAACGAAGTCCCTGAGCGACCCGCGCCTCCACGGCCCTCACGCACGGCCTTACCAGTTCGACCTGGCGATCGACGGCGACCTACTTCACCCGGACGAGGCGGCCCAGTTGCTCGCCCTTGGCGTGCGCCACCTCGTGACGGCGCCGCTCTCCCTCGGAGACCGGATCCTCGGCTACCTGACCATTCGACTGACGGACGACCGCAAGGTGCTGGAGGAAGACCTCGACCTGGTCCAGGCCCTGACGGGTCAGGCCGCGGTGGCGCTCAACCTTGCGTGCCTTGCCGAAGGGGCCAAGCAGGCCGCTGTCGCCCGGGAACGCGAGGCGACGGAGCGAACGCGCGCCGAGGCCCTGCACCGGGCCAACGCCGTGCTTAGAGCCATGCTCATACGGCTCTCCGAGCAGGAGGACCTGGTCGCCTTCATCGGCGAAGCTCTGACCGTCTGTGCGTGCGAACTCGGCGCCGTAGGCGCGGCGGTGTGGCTCAAACTCGGGCCGAGCGAGCACGGTCTGCTGATCTCCACCGAGGGGGGCGTGGTCCGAGCGCCGCGCGACGACAACTACATCGTCCGGGTCCAGGCCCTGCCGGGGCTGGACTCGGAGTTGGAGCGAGGCAGGATCGCGTTCACGACCCTGACAAGCCAATCGCCGGACCTGGACGGAGACGTCCCCGGCTATCACAGGTTCGTCAGCGATCAGCATGTGATTACTCAGGCGATCGTGCCGATGTTCATCGGCGACCGCTGGCTCGGCGCCATCGCGTTTCGGCACGCCAGCACCGTCCCCGACTATGCGCCCGAAAAGGAAGAACTCGCCCTCGCTCTGGGTAACCAGATCGCGCTCGCCCTCGAAATGCAGAGACTGGCCCTGGGGGCGGGGGAAGCGGCGCGCTCAGAGGAACGGGCCCTGGCCGCACGGCAGCGAACCGAGGCGGCCGAGCGCACGGCCGAGACACTGCGCGCTTCGCTCGACATGCTCGCCGCAGAGCCGGAGCTCGAGCGCTTTCTTGGCCATGTGCTGCGGGCGACGAACAGCCAGCTGGGCGCGGCCTCTTCAAACCTTTGGCTCCACGACGCCGAGTCCGGCCTGAACAGGCTGCACATGGTCTGCGACAAGGGCACGCTCACGGTCGATCCGCTCGATCAGAATGGGAATCCGTTCGTGAGCCGGCCGAGCGAGCGGCCGTGGTGGCGACGCCTGACCACAAGCCGACTGCCCATGGCCTTCGACGATGCGCCCAACAACCCCGATCTCAAGTGGGTCCGGGACCGCATGATGTCGGAAGGCGCTCGAGCGCTGCTCATCGTGCCGCTTATTGCCGGGCCGGAGGTGCTCGGCTTCGTCAGTATCCGCAACATCGAGCGCGACAGTTGGACCGAGGAAGAGACGAACCTCGCCAGGGCGCTCGGCCACCAGGCCACCATTGCCCTGCAGCTAACGCGCCTGGCCGCCAAGGCGCGCGCGGGGGCCGTGCTGCAGGAACGCAATCGCCTGGCGCGTGAGATCCATGACACCCTGGCGCAAGGCTTCGCCGCGATCCGCATGCAGCTGGAGCTCGCCCGCGGACACGCCACCGTCCCGGCGGAGGCTGCCGAAGCCCTGGACGCCGCCAGCAAGATCGCAGCAGAGAACATCGTCGAAGCCCGCCGCTCGATGGCGGTCCTGACGACGGAGCGCCCCTCCCTCCTCACATCGCTCTCCGCTGCCGTCGAGGGCGCGCGCCGGCTCGGCCAGACGCAGGTGGTGGCGGAGCTGGGCGTAGCGCCCGAGCCGCCGCCGGAAGTGGCCCATGAACTCATGAGGATCTGCCAGGAAGCGATGCTGAACGCCGTGCGGCACGCGGAGGCCAACATCGTTCGCGTCACCCTCTCGGCCTTTTCCGAGCGTGGCGTGCGGGTCGCCGTGGCTGATGATGGCAAGGGCTTCGATCCCGACAAGGTCAAGAAGGGATTCGGTCTCGCCAGCCTTCGTGATCGGGCGAGCGCGATCGACGCCGAGCTGACGATCGTTTCAGAGCCGGACGGCGGCGCGGAGGTGATCGCCACCTGGGTTCCGGACTAGGGAGGTCCGATCGTATCCGGATTTCGATGGCGCCCGATCCACTCAGTCTCTTGGCGGCGCGACCCCGACCGACATATTTCTAAAGAGGTACAAACGCTTATACCGAAAGCATAGCTCGCCCGGATGTTATTGTAGTATCAATTTGTAATCGGTGCGGCGTGTTCGTGTCGAATTGTACGTTAGCGCCCAGCATTTCCTTCGCAGCAAGACTTTCTTGACTAAGCTCTTCACATTCTTGGCGACGATTGATGATCGGAGTCATCCGCGATAGCGCAAACCTTTTGGGCGTGAGCCGCCCGTCCGCGGCGGTTTCCTCCAAGGCCCGAGAACCTCGGATGGTTATCCGGGGCAAGCGAGAGCGCGGGCTCGCGCTGCGGGCGATGGGCTCGGCAACCTCAGCGGAGGCGGATTTGTGACGACGCAACCGCGCGCCGTGTGCCGCATCGTCATCGCGGACGATCACGCGATCTTCCGCCACGGCGTCGCCAGTCTTATCGAACGGGAGAGCGACCTGGAGGTGGTTGGCGAGGCGAGCGACGGCGAGGAGGCGGTCGCCTGCTATCGAAGCCTGCGGCCGGACGTGACGATCCTCGATCTGGTGATGCCCAAGCTCGACGGGTTCGAGGCGTTGCTACGTATCCGCCACACTGACCCCGACGCAAAGGTCATTGTGCTGACCACCTACGACACCGACGAGGACATTAACCGCATCATGCGGGCCGGAGCGAAGGCCTACCTGCTCAAGGATGTCGACCCGGCGGACCTGGTTCGATGTATTCGTGACGTCAACGCCGGCAAGATGAGGCTGGCGCAGGGTGTCGCCTCGAAGCTGGCAGACAGATTCACCCAGGTGCAGTTGACGGTTCGGGAAGTGTCGGTCCTGCGCCTCGTGGCCGAAGGACTGAACAACCGCGACATCGGTCAGAGGCTGAAGATCTCGGAAGGCACCGTGAAGGTCCACGTCGCTCATCTCTTCGACAAGATGGGAGCCAGGAGCCGCACCGACCTTGTCGCCATCGCCGTTCGCAAGGGCCTCGTGAGGCTGGGCCCCGAGTGACGCGAGTGCGCGCTACATGCCGCCCGACTGCGGCGACGTGGTGAGCGGCATGGGCATCATGTTCTGGTTCAGGTGGTACATGATCCACACCGAACCGAAGACCACCAGGCCGACGATCAGAATACCGAAGGCCAGGGCGAGGACGTTGTTGGTGTTGTCCGGCCCGGTGGTGATGTGGAGGAAGAAGATCAGGTGGATCCCCATCTGAGCGACCGCCAGGGTCGCCAGGGCCATGTCGATCGACGGGCCGTAGATCAGGTGGGTTCGAGCCACCAGGAAGGAGGCGACGGTCAGGCCAACGGCGATGATGAGGCCAAGGACGTAGCTGCGCCAACCGGCGGTGAATTCGCCGTGCATCACATCGCCGGGCGCGACATCGCCGCCCTCGAGCCTGTGGGTGGCGTCTTCGGAATGGTCGGTCATCCGCGGACTCCGATCAGATAGACGAGCGTGAAAATGGCGACCCAGATGATGTCGAGGGCGTGCCAGAACAGGCTGAAGCACATCACCCGAAGCTGGATGTAGTGCCTGAAGCCCTTGAAGTAGACCTGCGCCATCATCGTTCCGAGCCAGAGCAGGCCGATACTGACGTGCAGGCCGTGGCAGCCCACCAGGGTGAAGAAGGCGGTGAGGAAGGCGCTGCTTTGGGGACCGTGGCCCATCGAGACGAGGTGGGCGAACTCCTTGCCCTCGAGAAACACGAACACGAAGCCCAACAGGCCGGTGACGAGCATCCAGGCCTCGGTCGCCCACAGGCGCTTGCGCTCCATCTCCAGGCTCATCAGGCCGCAGGCGAAGCTGGAGAGCAGCAGCGCCCCGGTCTCGAGCGCCGTGTCGGTGATATCGAATAGCTGCTGAGGCCCAGGTCCCCCCGCCGTGCGGTCCCTCAGCACCGCATAGGTGGCGAAGAAGGCCGAGAACATGACGAAGTCGGACAGCAGAAAGATCCAGAAGCCGTAACCGACAATGATCCGCTTGGGCGCCGGCCCGCCCTCGCCGTGGCCGGTGGCCAGGTCGTGGTGGCCCTCGACGCCAGCGTGGCCGAGCCGGTAGGGATCGCGCCCGTGGAGTTCGGTGGCGGTCAAATCCGGCCCTCCTGCAGAGCCAGATTCCGCTTGGCCCGGTTCTCGAGATCGATCCGCGCCACCTCCTCCTTGGGGATGATGCGCTCTCGGATATCGCGCCAGGAGAACACCACCAGGGTTGCGTAGGCGCCGATGAAGCCGACGATCAGCAGCCACCAGATATGCCAGATCAGGGCGAAGCCCATCATCACCGCGAAGAAGGCGCAGACGAAGCCGGTGGGGCTGTTGCGGGGCATCTCCAGGTCCTCGTACTCGGGCACGGGACGGGTGATCCGCTGATGTTCGCGGGCCGCTTCCTTGAGGCCCCAGTAGGGTTCTTCTCCCGTCACATTGGGCATGACGGCGAAGTTGAACTCCGGCGGGGGCGAGGGGAGGATCCACTCGAGGCTGCGGCCGTCCCAGGGATCGCCGTATTCGTCGCGGCGCTGATCTCGCGTGCGGATCGACACCACCAACTGGGCGACCATGCAGAGGATCCCGCACAGGATCGACAGGGCGCCGACGGTCGCGATGTTGGCCCACATGTGCCACTGCGGCACGTCATAGCTCTGCATCCGCCGGGGCATGCCCTCCAGGCCCATGATGTAGAGCGGCGTAAAGGCCAGGTAGAAGCCGATGACCCAGAACCAGAAGGCGGCCTTGCCCCATCTCTCGTCGAGGGTGAAGCCGAAGGCCTTGGGGAACCAGTATTCGTAGCCGGCGAAGGCGGCGAACAGCACGCCTGGAATGATCACGTTGTGGAAGTGAGCCACCAGGAACAGGCTGTTGTGCAGGATGAAGTCGGCCGGCGGGATGGCCAGCATGACCCCGGTCATGCCTCCGATCACAAAGGTGATCATGAAGGCGATCGACCACATCATCGGAACGCTGAAGCGCACGGTTCCGCCGTACATCGTGAACAGCCAGTTGAAGATCTTCACGCCTGTCGGCACCGCGATCACCATGCTCGCTATGCCGAAGAAGCCATTGACGTCGCCGCCAGGGCCCATGGTGAAGAAATGGTGCAACCACACCAGGAACGAGATGATGCAGATCGCCATGGTCGCGACGATCATTGAACGATAGCCAAACAGCGGCTTGCTCGAGAAGGTGGACACGACTTCGGAATATATCCCGAACGCGGGAAGGATCAGGATATAGACTTCCGGATGTCCCCAGATCCAGATGAGATTCATGAACATCATCTGGTTTCCACCGGCCGTGTTCGTAAAGAAGTGGAAGCCGAGGTATCTGTCGAGCAGGAGCATCGCCAAGGTGGCGGTTAGGACAGGGAAGGCGGCGATGATCAGCAGGTTTGAGGCGAGGGCTGTCCAGCAGAACATCGGCATGCGGGTGTAGCTAAGCCCGGGCGCGCGCATCTTCAAAATCGTGGTGACGATGTTTATCCCGCCGGCCAGGGTCCCTATTCCGGATATCTGTAGGCCCCAGCAGTAGTAGTCGACGCCGACGCCGGGCGAATAGGTGAGCTCCGAAAGCGGCGGATAGGGCAGCCAGCCGACCCGCGAGAACTCACCGACTACCAGCGACATGTTCACGAGCAGCACCCCCGAGGCGGTCAGCCAGAGGGCGACCGAATTGAGGGTGGGGAAGGCGACGTCGCGGATGCCCAGCTGCAGGGGCACGACGAAGTTGATCAGGCCGATCACGAACGGCATGGCCACGAAGAAGATCATGATCGTCCCGTGGGCCGAGAAGATCTGGTCGTAATGTTCGGGCGGCAGGTAGCCTGGTGATTGGAAGGCGACCGACTGTTGCGTGCGCATCATCAGGGCGTCGATGAAGCCGCGGATGAGCATCACCATCGCCAGGGTGCAGTACATAACGCCGATCCGCTTATGGTCGACGCTGCAGATCCACTCGTTCCAGACATAGGGCAGCCAGCCCTTGGCCACGATCAACGCCACGACGCCGAGGATGACCACGATGACCAGGCCGCCTGCCGCCAAGGGGATCGGCTGGTCGAAGGGGACCGCGCTCCAGTCGAGCTTGCCCAGCAGCTTCATGTCAGGGGCTCCGCACCGGCCGCACGAACGGGTTCTTGTTGCCTGCCTCCACGGGACCCGTGCCCGGCGGGAGCTTCTGCCGCACGATGTCGTCGTACAGTCCCGGCGTCACGGAGCCGTAGGCGTAGGGCTTGAGGTCAGAACTCTGCTTCAGCAGTTGGCGGTACGCGGCCTCGTCCAGCACAGGACCCTGTCCACGGGTGGATCCCACCCAGGCGGCGAACTGGGCGGGCGGGATCGCCTTGACCTCGAAGCTCATGCCCGGGAAGCCGTCGCCGCTGAACATGTTGGAGTGACCGAGGTAGGAGCCGGGACGGTCGACCTGCCACCACATGGTCCCGTTCATCCCGTTCATGACGTAGATCTGGCTGCCCACCTCGGGCGCGAACAGCGTATTCATCACCGTCGCCGAGGTGAGGTGCATGCGCAGGGGCGTGCCCACCGGCGCAACCAGCTGATTGATCGTCGCGACGCCTTGGTCGGGGTAGATGAACAGCCACTTCCAATCCATGGCCACGACCTGGACGTCGAGCGGCTGGACAGCGGACTTCAGCGGCTTGGCCGGATCGAGGTCATGCGAGCTGATCCAGGTCAGTCCGCCAAGGAAGAGGATGGTCAGGGCCGGGATAGACCAGACGACCAGCTCGATACGGCCTGAATAGACGAAGTTGGGATCGCGCTTGGCGCGGCGGTTCGACGCCCGGAACCACCATGCGACCGCGACCGTGGCCAGGATCGTTGGAACGACGATGGCGAGCATGATCGCCACCGAATCGAGGATGATGATCCGCTCGGCGTCGCCCACCGGGCCGACGGGCGTGAACACCGAGTCGTACCGACACCCTGCGATCGCGATTGGGGAGACCACGGCGAGCGCGCGGAGGAGTGCCGCTGACCGGTTGCGCGCGCGCCGCAGGCGGGACGTAATGGCGCCCAAGAGCCGTCCTCGTCGATCGGCCGGCCCCCCGCCGAGCCTGCAGCGATCACGAGGATCGCCCTATTGAGGCCTCATATTCCTCAAAATCCGGGCCATAGGAAGCTGAGCCTTGGAATTGAGAGAACAACACCTTGTGAATCCAGCACGACGAACCAAACCGAGAGAATCGGATAACAAAAGTGTCCTCATCCAGGTTCTGGCAGTAAAAGTCATGGACAACGACTCTTCATTTCCTCTTGGCGGCCGAGCTCATCTTCGACCGGGACAAGCTAGCGCAATTTGTCTAGGATTGCTGTCGATGACTCTATTATGTTCTTAATCGTACATCACGGATCGGCGCAATGCGACCTTCGCGCATTCTCCCCACGCCACGAAGCCTGGCGGACGTATCTTTGAAGTCTATTGCCATCCGGGCGTCTGGGCGCGCCGCCCGACCCTGAAGTCAGTGGTCTGTTCAAACTCGTGCGCCGGCCATCAGATGGGCCCATCGCCGGGCGCTTGGACCGACCAGTCAGATGGGACACACTCGCCGGCGCGATGGACGCGCCAGTCCGCAAGATCATCCATATCGACATGGACGCCTTCTACGCGTCCGTGGAGCAGCGCGACGATCCGGCCCTGCGCGGGCGGCCGGTCGCAGTGGGCCATGGCGCCGCGCGAGGCGTCGTGGCGGCGGCCAGCTACGAGGCGCGCGTCTTCGGGGTCCGCTCGGCCATGGCCTCGGTCACGGCCCTGGCGCGCTGCCCCGACCTGGTGTTCGTGCGACCAAGATTCGACGTCTACCGGACGGTCTCGCGCCAGATCCACAAGATCTTCGCCGAATATTCCGACCTCGTCGAACCGCTTTCCCTCGACGAGGCCTATCTCGACGTTACGGCCAACCTCAGGACGCTTCCGTCCGCCTGGCTCACCGCCCGCGAGATCCGCGCGCGAATCCTCGAGGAGACCGGTCTCACCGCCTCGGCGGGGGTCTCATTCAACAAGTTTCTCGCCAAGCTCGCCTCGGACCACCGCAAGCCGAACGGCCAATTCGCCGTCACTCCCCCTGACGCCGCGGACTTTGTCGCCGCCCTGCCGGTGGCGCGCTTTCACGGCGTGGGCCCGCGCACGGCGGAAAAGATGCGGGCCCTGGGCATTCTCACCGGCGCAGACCTTCGCGAACGCAGTCTCGACGAGCTGCAGGCCCGGTTCGGAAAGGCCGGCGCGTGGTACCACGCCATTGCCCGCGGTCAGGACGACCGCCCGGTGCGGGCCGATCGCGAGCGCAAGTCTTCCGGCTCCGAGACCACCTTCCGCGAGGACCGAGGCGATCCGGCGTCCATCGAGGCCGGGGTGCTTGAGATGGCCGACGACGTCTGGGCCTGGTGCGAGCGGACAAGCGCGTTCGGCCGCGGCGTCACCGTCAAGGTGAAGTACGCCGACTTCCGCATCGTCACGCGCAGCCGCACCTTCGCGGCGCCGATTTCGGACCAAGAGGCGCTGCGGGCCGCGAGCCTCGCCCTCGTGCGCACCCTCTTCCCGCCGGTCCTGCCGGTGCGCCTGGTCGGCGTCACCCTCTCAGCCTTCGACGCGCCCGCCGACGACGACTCCCAGCTCAGCCTCGCCTTAAGTTGAGCGTCGCCTGCCGTGTGTTGGTGGTCCGGCGATATCCATCTCAAACACAGAGGACACGGAGAAGACGGAGGAAACAGATGGAGCGAACCCCTCTGGTGAGACAGTTTAATTAGCCACAGTGGTTGTTATGGGCGCCGCACGCAGGGACCGCGGGCGGCGGGCT
>DASXGQ010000110.1:0-3065 GCA_036488995.1 Caulobacteraceae bacterium | reverse complement strand
TTCCACGGCGGCGGCTTCGCCACGGGATCGGGCAACGCGCCGGGCTTCGACGGCAAGAACCTCGCCTACTACGCCGACGCCGTGGTGGTGACGGTCAGCCACCGGCTGGCCGCCTTCGGCTATGTGAACCTGGTGGGCGCGGGCGCGCCGGCGGAGTTCGCCAACGCCGGCAACTGCGGCGTCATGGACATGGTGGCCTCCCTGCGCTGGGTGCGCGACAACATCGAGCGCTTCGGCGGCGATCCCGGCCGGGTGATGATCTTCGGCCAGTCCGGCGGCGGCTCGAAGACCTCGACCCTGCTGGCCGTGCCGTCCGCCAAGGGCCTGTTCCACCGCGCCGCGGTGCAATCGGGCTCGACGCTGAAGCAGGCGACGCCAGAGGAAGCGACGGCCGAGGCCGCCAAGCTGCTGAAGACTCTCGGCATCGCCAAGGGCAATGCGGCGGCGATCCAGAAGGTCCCGTGGCAGAAGCTGCTGGAGGCCCAGGTCGCCTCCAACGCCAACTTCCGCCCGGTGATCGGCGACGCGACCCTGCCGCACCACCCCTTCGATCCGGCCGCCCCGATGGAATCGGCCGACGTGCCGGTGATCATCTCCACCACCCTGCATGACGCCGCCCTGCGGCTGACCAACTTCGACCTCACCGAGGATGGCCTGGCGCAACTGCTGCGCCAGCGGTTCGGGCCCAGGAGCGGCGAGATCTTGGCCGCCTATCGCCGGGAAAATCCGCGCCAGTCGCCGTACCTCACCCAGGCCGAGGCCTTCACCGACGCCACCCGCGGCAACTCCCAGATCCAGGCGCTGCGCAAAGCGAAGCTCGGCCGGGCGGCGACCTACATGTACGTCTGGGACTGGGCGACGCCGGCCTTCGACGGCAAGTTCGGCGCGGTGCACGGCCACGACGTGGAGGCGAGCTTCCACCTGTCGCGCAACCCGATCGGCGGCGCGGGCATGGCGCCGGGCCGCAAGATGAGCGACCGGCTGTCATCCGCCTGGGTGGCGTTCGCCACCTCGGGCGACCCGAACAACAGCCTGCTGCCGCACTGGCCGGCCTACGAGGCGGGAAAGCGCGCGACCATGGTGTTCGACAACGAGATGAAGGTGGTCGACGACTACCGCGGCGACTTCGTCCGCATGATCGCCGACGCGGTTCCGGGGACGCCGGATCCGCGGAAGGCGTAGGGTCACCAACAAGCTTCGCCGTTCTTCACATGGAGGACGGCGACGATCTCGCGTCGACATCTGAAGGCAAGAGGTGCGGGCGAGACGCGAGCTTCGAGCTGCGCCCTATGACTATTCGAGGAGTCACTTGTTCCCTTTTTGTTCTTGACTAAGGCCGCTTCTCATGGCACTCTAGAGGCGTGCGATGGGTGGCTTCGCGAGACATCCTCGCCATGGCCTCCGCGCAGAAGCGGGAGGGGGCATGCCTCAGAATTGGTTTTCGCAAAGCAGCGACGATCCGGACGATATCGACACGTGGATGGCGGGTCGGAACGCCCAACTCGCCTTGCAGCCAGAGGCGGACGCCGCTGCGCGAAACCTGTGGAACCTTGCGACCCAGAAGGGGGATGATCTCTATGCAGGCAATCCGAGCGATCTCACCGCCATCGGCTTAGCGGCTCTGGGCGGAGCGGGACCTTATTTCGCGACGGTGGCGAATGACGACCAGAACGGCGGCGATGGCGCATCAGCGGTGGACGGCGCGGCGCCGCCTCAGGACGGCGGTGCGTCAACAGCGACAGGTTTGGGCGGCGGGTTATATCAACCCGCGACCGATGGCGGCTCCCAGTCGGCATCGTCGCTTCCGCAAATCCAAAGCGCCGGTCCGGGGTCATCGGCTAGCGGCGCGGCCTATCCGTCGGTAAGTGAGGTCGATGTTATCGGGCAGCCAACGACCGAGACAACCAGCCCAAGCGTCCTCGACAGCCTGAATCATAGTTCGATCGCCCGGGGCGCAGCGGGCCTTGCCGGATACTTGGCCGGTTTGCCCACCGGGGTGCTTCGGGCCGGATGGGACGCCGTTGAAGGTGTCGGGCACGGGTTGAATTTCGTGCACCACCTCCTCGATTCTTCGGACGCTCGCGCGGAGGCATGGAACGACGCGCAGACTACGGCGCACGATGTGCTCCAATACGGACGAAGCGTATTTGCCGATCCTTCCAGGTTGGCGAGCGACGTGGTCTCCGGAGTTGGGGCCGCTAACCGCGGGCTAAATCCGCTCGCCACGCCAATCCCCGAGACAGCGTCAGATGCGTTTGGTCATGAGCTAGGGATCGGCGCGAATACAGGCGAGACACTGACGAATATCGCGGGCGCTTTCGCCGCCCCCGAAGTTGCCGCCGGGATTGACGCGGCTCGAACCTTTGCGGCGACGCGCGAGGCAAACGTCGCGAAATTCATGGGTCAGGGTTTCGATGAGCCGACGGCCAGATACCTGTCCAAACCCTATGATGGCATGGGCGATCACGCCCTGATCTCAAGAAGTCAGAACGCAATCCTCGGGTTCAAGACGTCTTTGTTGAAGAACGTTCCGATCCCGGATTGGATCAAGGATAGCCCCTTGAACGTGTCCAAGCCGCGAGGAATGTCGCAGGGCGATTTCTACGAATATCACTATGGCGTGGATCCGCAGTTCTACGGGGCCGGGCTGCCTCGAGACCTCAACGGCGGGAAGGGATGGAGTGGAAAGCGTTTGGGCGCTGAGAGATACAGTGGAGCTGAGCAGCTCTGGGCTAAAACACCACCTTTCTGGAAAGACTATGCAACGGGTACGACCCTAGGCGACACCCTCGGTCTTTTGCCACCAAACGACACAGGGACTCCGTGATGACGGCCCCATCCTGCGCCGGATTCATCGCCGAGTTCCCGGACGACACGGTCGAAGAGGACTCCGACATCAAGGTGTTCGGTGGGCGCAATGTGGCGATCGCGCTCGGCGAAATCCTCAGGGATCTGGGGTGCGATAGGGTTTCGAGCCCAAGATATGACGGTGAAAACGGCTGGGTCCTCACCCTGGATTACGGTCGCCGCCACTCGTTCTTTTGTCAGATAACCTCGCTCCATCC
>DASXGQ010000098.1:0-103641 GCA_036488995.1 Caulobacteraceae bacterium | reverse complement strand
ACAGCTACAGCCGCACGTTCGGAGCCGCGAACCCGACGTTCGGCATCACGGCGGCCGGCCTCGTCAATGGCGACTCCCTGGGGAGCGTGGTCTCCTATGCTCCGAACACGGCCGCCACGGCCGACAGCAAAGTGGGGACCTACCTGATCGCCCCCGGCGCCACCCTCGTCAGCAAGAACTATGTGCTGAGGCAGTCCGATGGGACCCTGACCATCGATCCCGCCACCCTGACCCTGGCCCTGGTCTCGGCCAGCGTCACGCGCGGCGACACGCCGACGAGCTGTTCGAGCAACTGCGGGGCGGGCCAGGCTTCGGGCGGCGGCGCCCACATAACAACCGTCTACGAAAGTCAGTACACGGAGCCGGCGACGAATGACACGCTTGTGTGGTCGGCGACGGGGTTCGCCGGCGGAGATCACGCCTTCTCCGGCGCGCCGACCCTGACCGGAGATGGGGTCACCAGCGCCTACGCCCTGGCCAAGGGCGGTTTCTCGGTCTCGTCCAACTATACTGTTCAGGTGGCCCAGCCGACCGGGACGAGTTGGCTCAGCGTCGCCAATCCGCCCCTCGTCGTCAGCACCGCGACAGTCTACGTGCTGGCCCAAAATCCCGTGTCGCCGCCGGCTTATGTGTTCACCGGCCTGCGTGGATCCGACGCGACCCTCGATGGCGCGGACCTCTCCAACAGCCAGTTCACCTGGTCGACCAACGCGCCCCCCTCCGCCACCAGCGGCGGGACCTATTCGATCACGCCGGCCGGCCCGTCGACGTACTATCCGGTCCCCGGAGACCCCTACGGCCCCTACGCCGTCTCCTACCAGCCGGGCGTCGTCCAGGTGACCCCGACCCTCTTCACTCCGGTCACCAGCACGACGACCGTCACCAGCACACAAACATCCCCTCTCACGCCCAGGACAGTTGTCCCGATGGCCCGCACCATCGTTCCTGGCCTCTCATACGGTTCGGTCAGCGGCCTGAGCATGGGCGGAATCCCGAGCGAATTCGGCATCCCGCAGGTGTTCGGCGCCCAGATCGACACCATCGTCGGCTGGTATCTCGCGTCGCAGAACGCGCCACACGACCAGCATGCGATCAACAACTGGATCGCCGCAAACGGCGGCAGCTCCACCGCGACCGGCGAACTTGAGCCCTTCCTGATCAACTACCTGCAGAACGTCGAGACTTATCAGACCTTGCAGGGCGAGCTCGGTAATCCGCCCAACCCGAGTATCCAGAACCAGATGACCCAGGCCGCCAGCAACATCGGCCACGTACCTACGTCGAGCGACGTCATGCTCGACACGATGATCTGTACGCAACTGGAGAACGCGCGCACCCAAGCCGCCAAGCAGGCCCAGACGGACTACCAAACCTGGCTGAATCAACAGGCGACGATCGCAGACAACAACCGCACGATGACAAGCCTGTTCGGCCAGATCGTTGCGCCGCCGACGTCGATCCTTGCCGAGGCCCAAGCCGGGGTTTCCGCGCCCAGCAATGTCAGCGCCGCTACGTTGTCCTCGGTGTTGGCCGGGGCCGCCGCCGGAGGTTCGACCGCCGCCGTCCTCACTTCCGGTAGCAGCTCCGCAATCAGCGCTGTCTCCTTTGGCCTGGCTCGAGCCGCGGCCACCGGCGGAGACATCGCCGCGGACGTTGTCGCGGGAGCAGCGAGCGGACCGGCGATCATTGTGACCGCCGCGGCGGCGATCGCCGTCCAAGGCATCATCGCTGTCGTCGATGCAGCGCAATTCCCCTCGAAACTCAACGCGGCGGTCAAACAGGCCGAGTCGTTCCAAAGCATCAACCAGCTCATGGGCAGCGGCGCAGGTCAGGTGGGCCTGGCCTCCGATCTTGCCGGCATTCTTGCCGCCGGCCTGCCCGGCGCCGCGAGCAGCTCCTGAAGATCGAGTGGGGGAATCAAGATGAGTTTCGCTGACGGCCCGCCGCGCGGCCGCGCCCTTGCTTGCGCTCTCGCTGCTGGCTGTGCGCTGGCCTTCGTCGTCGCCCGGCCCGCTTTGGCGCAGGCGCCAACCGCCCCTGCGCCTTTGACCGCGCCGGCGAGCTACGGACCCCTGCGTGGAATCGTCGTGCTCGCCGATCCAGCTCAGGTGAAGACCAAGGGAGCCAATGCGCAGGGCCTCGATCTCAGCCGGTCCGGTAAGATCCCCCGCACCGCGGTCCGCAAGGCTCTCACGCCCTTGATCGGCCGACCTGTCGACCTGGCCCTGCTGGCCCGGATCCGAACCGAACTCGAGGTGGCCCTTACGCGGTCCGGCGACCGCTTCGACCGGGTGATCGTGCTGCCGCAAGATGTCACCGGCGGGGTTGTGCAGGTGCTGGTGCTGCGCGGCAAGCTTGGCAAGGTGACGGCGCAGGGCGCCAAGTGGTTCGACGCCTCCGCCTATCAGAGAGAAATTCGCGTCAGGCCCGGCCATCCATTGGACGGCGGCGAGCTCGACGCCGACGTCGACTGGATCAACCGCAATCCCTTCCGCCACGCGCAGATCGTCGCCGCGCCAGGCGCCCAAACCGGCGATGTGGACCTCACCATCAAGGCGGCCGACGCGCCGCCCCTGCGCGTCTATTCCAGCTACGACAACACGGGCACCAGTTCGACCGAGTACGGCCGCTGGAACATGGGCCTCAACTTCGGCGGTCTGGCCGGCGGCGCCGTGCAGGCCAGCTACCAGCGTTCCGTAGCCCCCGACTTCCACAACTTCGACGCCAACGCCGGCAGCGTCACCATCGCCCTGCCCTGGCGACACCTGCTGGTCCTCAGCGGCTCCACCGACTCCGTGATCAGCAAGCTGCCGCCGCCGCTCGACCAGACCGGTTATTCCAGCACGCTGGGCGCGCGCTACGTGATCCCGCTCGCCAACCTCGGCTGGCTGAGCAACCAGGACGTCAGCCTCGCCTTCGACTTCAAGCGCAGCAACAACAACCTGCTGTTCGCCCAGCTTCCGGTATTCGGCGACGTCACCGAGATCGGCGAATGGACCCTGGCCTACGCCGGGACGGAGATCGACAGGCTGGGATCAACGAGCGTCGCCATCTCGGCTATCTGGAGTCCCGGCGGCTGGTTCGACCACGACAACGACGCCGCCTATGCCGGCCAGCGAACCGGCGCCCACGCCCGTTTTTCCTACGCCAACCTGCAGATCGGCCGCACGACCCACCTGCCCTGGAACTTCTCCCTGGTCGACAGCCTGCAGGGACAGCTCTCCAGCGGCAACCTGCTCGGCACCGAGGAGCTGGCGATGGGCGGGGCGGGCGCCATCCGCGGCTACGACCCTGACCAGGTCTATGTCGACGAAGGGGTGATCTCGCGCAACGAACTGCGCACGCCGCCCCTGTCGCTGCTCAGGACGCTGGGCCTGCCCGTCCACGACCAGCTGCAGCCTTTCGTGTTCGGCGACCTCGGCGAAGGCTATCTCCACAGCCCCCTGCCGAACGAGAAATCCCAGTTCTTTCTCGCCAGCTCGGGCCTCGGCCTGGATTACGCCATCGGCAAGCACTTCTCGCTCGCCTTCGACTACGGCTGGCAGCTGCGAAATCCGGACATCGGCCCCCGCCTACGCACCAGCCGCAGCGACTTCACCGCCGCCCTCTCCTGGTGACAGGAGGACCAAGCCAACCGCCGCTATCGGCAACCGCTTTGGGCAGCAGCTCACGAGGACTTGAACGCAGGAGGTCGTCCGATCACCTGGCGGGCGGCTTGCGGCGGGCGACGCGAAGGCGCTAACGCCTGAATTCGTGATGCTCGCGACCCCTCCCGCCCACGCCGCGCCCGCACCCATCGTGCGCTACGCATTCAATCAATCCCAGCTTGGCGAGAGCCTCGCCGCCTGGCGCGCGAGCGCGCCCACGGGAGCCGCGTGCAGCGCCGCTGGACAGGTAACGACGTGCACAGCGCCCCTGGTCCCATTAGGCGGCGGCTACGTCGCGAGGAACCTGACCTTTCGTTTCGTCAACGGTGAGTTGGCGCGAATCAACTTCCATACCTCGATCGACGCCTTTTCGTGGGTGATGCACAGGATCGACACGCGCTTTGGCGAGCCTAGCCGCATCGTGCGCAACGACATTGCCGCCGACTCGATGGCGTTCCCGCACGTCCGCGATGTCTGGAGCAACGGGCGCGCAACGATTGTGGTGGACGATCCCTCGCACGACATGGCGAGCCTGAGGGTCACCTACACCCTGAACTCTCTGGCGAGCGCCCTGCCCGCCCCGTCCTAGGCCAAACCCCGTCCCGCTAGTTTCACCGATCTCGACGGCGCCATCCCCACTTCTGACGCAGCGTCCTCGCGGGCATCACTCCCGAACTCGCCCATTCAGCAGAAGCCCAGGCGCTCGCGAAGGGTCTTGGCTGGAGCCGCCTGCCGGGCGGGTTGCAACCGGTGGCCTTCGGCGGCTGAGATCCACTCCCTGCGGTCCGCTGCAGACCGCGGCGCCCACGACGGTTGCGCGAGATGGCGAACCATCGTCTAACCGCTCCCGCGCGGATGTGGCGGAACTGGTAGACGCACTGGATTTAGGTTCCAGCGCCGTAAGGCGTGGAGGTTCGAGTCCTCTCATCCGCACCACCAATTTTCACCTCCCTTTCAGGGTCTCGATGGTTGACGACGCTTCGCAGCGGCATAAACATAGCACGCTATATAGCCTGCGAGGGAATGCGATGTCGGACGTGGTCAGGGAGAGGTCGGCGCTCTTTCTCGGGAGCCGGATGAAGCGGCTGGCCGAGCGGATGCACGGCGAGGTGGTGCGATTGGTCGAAGTGGCCGGACTGCCCTTGCAGCCGAGCCACATGCCGATTCTCGCCACACTCGACGTCGAGGGCCCACAGACCATCGGGCGCCTGACTGAGGCCCTCCAACTCGCCCAACCGACCGTGACGCGCAGCTTGGCAAGGTTGGTGGAACTGGACCTCGTTGAGGTCAGCCGTCGGCATCGCGATCAGAGGCAAAAGACCATCTCCCTCACGCCGAGCGGGCGCGCCACGCTGGATCGGGCGAAGGTGCTGGTCTGGGCGCCGATCGAAGCGGCAGTGAACGAGATGGTCGCCGATCTGGACGGTCCGCTGCTCCACCTTCTCGACCAGCTCGAGGACCGCCTCGCCGAGGAACCGCTGGATCGGCGGGGACGGCGTCATGCTTCGGCGGGTCTGACGATCCGCGAGTACAGCGACGATCTCGCCGAGGACTTCAAGACGATCAACGCTGAGTGGATCTCGGGCATGTACGTGATGGAGCAGGCGGACCTCGACGTGCTGGACCATCCTCGCGAAGCGATCATCGATGGCGGCGGAGCCATCCTGTTCGTCGAAGCGCCGGGCATTGGGGTGATCGGAACGTGCGCCCTGCGCAAGACTGGCGATGGGGCATTCGAATTGACCAAGATGGGCGTACGGGAATCGGCGCGTGGGGCCAAGGCGGGCGAGTTCCTGCTCAGCGCTGTGATCGAGCGCGCAAAAATCATGGGCGCCCGACATCTCTATCTGCTCAGCAACACCAAGTCTGCGGCGGCCATCCACCTCTACGAGAAGCTCGGCTTCGTCCACGACGAGCGGATCATGCAGACGTACGGCGCTCGCTATGCTCGCTGCAACGTCGCGATGCTGTACCGGCCGGAGGTCGCGAGGGCCGCCTAACCGGCTTCAGCCGCAGCGCCTGCCAGCGGATCGGCGGCGAGGGCCGATCTGCGGGCTCGCCAGAGTCGCCACGCGCCAAGGGTGATCAGCGGAAGCATGTAGATCGCGAGGATGGCGTAGGACAGCCCACGATAGCCCTGCGCGATCAGCTGGACGAGGCCGACGCGGTCCGCCACGAACACCGAGAACATCAGCACCGCCGCAGTGACCGAGAGCCGGCCGAGCCTCGGCAGACCCTCGCCACGCCGGCGAACATAGATCGCAGAGATCCTCTCGTTGATGCCGTGGACGAGACCGGAACCGCTTTCGAGCAGGGCCGCCAGGATCATCAACTGAAAGACGACCCGGAACGCCGGCAGGCCAAGTCGCGAGAGGATGTAGTCGGACGGCAGAGTCTGATCGCGGATGCCCGGATAGAAGGCGACCATGGCGATGAAAAACAGGACGGCCGGCAGCATCGCCAGCGGTCCGGCCAGCAGGCCGGCGACGAGGGCGTCGCGTCGTCGCCGCATGTGGCGCAGCACAGGCAGGATCACGACGGCGCCGATGAGGTTGTAGCCGGCGTAGGTGACTCCCCCGACGAACCACCCACGGGTCGGAACTGGCGCCGCAAACGCCGCGAGCGACTGTCGGCCAAAGTGCGTGAGGGCCAGGACGAAGAAGACCGCATAGGTGGCGTAGAGGAACACCGAAACGAAGGTGAAGAGCCGCTCGACGGAGTCGTTGCCGAAGGTCACCACCAGGGTGATTGCGCCCATCAGCATCAGCGAGCCCACCATCGCTGGCGCGCCCGCCAGTCCGGAGACGATTGCTCCGGCCGCAGCGGCGAACACCGCGAGGATGACCACCATCGACGCCACATAGGTGAGCTCGAACAGGGGCCAGACGGGCCCGAGCAACCGCCTGAAGAAACTCCGGTAGTCGCGGCTGCCGGTCTGCAGCGCGAACAAGAAGGTCAGGCAGCAGACCGCGCTCCAGACCGCAGCCGCCACCGCCATGCCAAACAACCCTCCCCTCGGGCCGCTGGGCATGAAGAAGGCGACAAGTTCGCGCCCGGTGGCGTAACCGCCGCCGATCACCACCGCCTTGAAGGCGAAGCCCGGAAGGATGAGACGCCGGAAGATGTCCCGCTTCATTCGCCGAGGGCTCGCAGGGAGTTTTGGCGGGAAGCGACTTCGACCAGGCAGAAAGGGTGCGAAGGGGCGCTCACCCCACCCGGCTAGCCGACGACGTCAAGAGCGGCAAGACGTGCGACCCGTCCCTCACGGCGCCTTTGCCGCCGCGGCTCCTTCGACGTGAGGCATGCGCCCCGCCCAGGCCCAGCTGGCGATTTTCCAGCTTCCGCCTTCGCGGCGCAGGGCGAACACCATGCGGGCGGTCTCGGCCGTCCGCTTGCCGTCCTGTTTGTAGGTCTCGGTCGCGGCGGCGACCACATAGGCCGTGTCGCCCTCCGCCTGGGCTACGATCGGGTCTCCCAGCTTCACCTTGCCGCCCACGATGTGTCCCGCCTTGTTCGCCGCCGCATAGTCGGCGGCCCACTGCTTCATAGCGTCCGGACCGCTCCACGTGTGGGGTGGGAACTCGTCGATGAAGCTTGGCGAGCCCGTCAGGGTCTTGCCCGCGGCATTGATATCGTTGCGGTCCAGGGCCGCGATGAACTGGCGCGGCGCGGCCATCAGTTCATCTGACGTGGCGGCGAATACGGTCGGAGCGCCGAGGGTCACGGCCAGCACGGCCAAAAGAGCTGTCTTCATCTATCGCCTCCCAAGAAGAGGCGATGGGGACACGGAATTGTCAGGCTTGCAAGGCCGCCACGGCGCGGGCGCAGACCCCATCCGGATCGGCGCGATAGGCGAGCAGCCAGTTGCAGAACGCCGGAACGCCAACCGATGCCGGGGTCGACGGACGAAAGCCCGTGAGCGCCTCGAGCAGATCGGCGGAAGCGAAGGTCGACGCCATATCCCCCGCCTGCATCGGCGCATAGGCGACCTGCGCGCGACGGCTGAGCGCCCCCTCAAGGATCCCCAGGAACTCCATCAGCGGCACCGGCGCCCCGCCGCCGATATTGACGGCGCGCCAGGGCGCGCCAGGGCTCAGCGAATCCGCAGGGTTGACGGGTCGCCCGACCTCCGGAGCGAGCGGCGTCAGGCGAACCACGGCCTCGACAAGGTCGTCGACATAGGTGAAGTCCCGCTCCATCCGACCCTCGTTGAAGAGTTCGATCGGGCGGCCCTCGAGGATCGCCTCGGCGAAGCTGAAGAGGGCCATGTCCGGGCGCCCCCACGGTCCATAGACAGTGAAGAAGCGAAACGCGGTCGTGGGCAGCCCCCAGACGTGCGCATAGGCGTGGGTCATCGCCTCGCCGGCCTTCTTGGTCGCGGCGTAGAGGCTGAGCGGATGGTCGGTGGCGTCGGTCTCGCGGAAAGGCGCCTGCGGGTTCGCGCCGTAGACCGAGCTCGTGGAGGCGAACAGGAAGTGGCGGACGCCGTGCCTGCGCGCGACTTCCATCACATTGAAAGTCCCGGTCAGATTCGCGTCCACGTACTCGCGGGGCGCTTCGAGGCTGTGGCGGACGCCCGCCTGAGCGGCGAGGTGCACGATGATCTCAGGTTCGGCCGTCTCCGCCGCCCTCTGCAGGGCGTCCGCATCCTCGAGCCGCAGGATCTCGGCGCGGAAGTTCGGGCTGGTCTCGAGCACGCTATGCCGGCGCCGCTTGAGCTCGACGTCGTAGTAGGGGGTCAACCCATCGACGCCGGTGACCTGGTGGCCGTCGGCGAGCAAGCGCTTTGCGAGGTGAAAGCCGATGAAGCCGGCCGTGCCGGTGACGAGGATGCGCAAGGCGGCAAGAGTTCCCAAACCCGCCAACAGCCCCTGCCCCGGCGGCGCCCACGATCTAGCACCGCCTCACGGCGAGCGCCTAATCGGAGAGAAGACCCTCGAGCCGCTCCACGGCCTCCAGGAAGTCGGCCTTGAAGTCCTGCACCACCTGGCCGGCCGGCCGGACCGAGTCGACCAGGCCCACGCCCTGGCCGACGAAATAGGTGACCATCTCGCGCGCCTTCACATTGCCGGCGGCCGCCGCGCGGTCGGCAGAGCGTAAGGCGTTCTCGCTGACCAGGCTCATCAGCGGCATGGGCAGCGCCCCGGGGCTGGTAGGGTCCCGTTCCCAGGCCTCGGTCCAGGACGAGCGGAGCTGGCGGGCAGGCTTGCCCGTCCTCACTTTCGTGCGGACGGCGTCGCGGGAGGACGCCTCGATCATCTTCTCGCGGAAGATCTCGCTGGTCTCCGCCTCGGGCGTGGCGAGCCAGACCGAGCCTGTCCATGCGCCCGCAGCGCCCATGGCCATGCAGGCGGCCATCTGGGCGCCCGTCATGATGCCGCCCGCAGCCAAGACGGGCACGTTGCGGGTCGGCTTGATCGCCTTGATGACCTCCGGGATGAGCACCATCGTGGTGACCTCGCCGCAGTGACCGCCGGCCTCGGTCCCCTGGGCGACGAGGATGTCGACGCCGGCGTTTACCTGGCGGATGGCATGCTCCTTGGCGCCGACGAGGGCCGCGACGGGGACGCCGTGGCGGTGACCCTCTTCGATCATCTCAGGCGGCGGCACGCCCAGAGCATTGGCGATCAGGCGGATCGGATGCTCGAAGGCGGCGTGAAGCACCGCCAGCGCGTTGTCGGGGTCGAACGGCTGGGGCGCGTCCTCGCGCACCTCACGTTCGGCGAGATCGACGCCCGCCTTGCCGAGCAGGTCGCGGGCGAAGTCGCGATGCTGGGCGGGAACGCGGGTCCGCAGGCTGTTGTAGGTGACGTTGTGCTCACCGGCGGTGGCCATGTTCTCCGGGATCAGCACGTCGAGGCCGTAGGGCTTGCCGTCGACATGATCGTCGATCCACTTCAGCTCCTGGCGGATCGACTGGGGCGAGTGGCCCGTGGCGCCCAGGACGCCGAAGCCTCCGGCGCGGCTCACCGCGGCGACCACGTCACGGCAGTGGCTGAAGGCCAGCAGGGGGAACTCGATCCCCAGCATCTCGCAAATGGGCGTCTTCATGCCGTTGCTTCCTTCTGCCTCGCCGGTTCGAACGTCTGCAGGATCGCCCGTCCCTCCGCGTCAGGGCTCATCGTCACGCGGGCGCCGAGCGGCTCCTCGCCGGCCATGCGTCGCGCGAGTGTTCCGTCCGCGCGGTCTGTGCGGGCCACGAACCGCGCTCCTCCGTCTCGAAGCGAGCCGACGACGATGCCCACTGGTTCGGGACGCGCAAAGTCGATGGTGTAAGTCTCCACGATGCCTTCGCCGACTCCGGGAGCCGTGGGCGGCGTCGGCCATGCATCCACCTCCGCCTGCAGGTCGGCGTCATCGAACGTCGGGGAACGCGCGGGCTGGGTGGAATAGACGCCCACGGAATACTTCGAGAGGAAGCCGCCGTTGGCCGTGACCATGCCCATGGCGCCGGGCCTGGCGCGCAGGGCGTGCGCCATTTGGGCGATGCCATGCATCGAATAGTTGTTTCCCGCCCCCCCGAAGTACGGCAGGCCGCCGGTGACCGTCAGTGGCCGGGGATCGTCGGCAGCCATGCCCAAGCCATCACGGACATTGAACACGGCGATCGGGAAGCAGCTGTAGAGGTCGAACAGGTCGATCTTCTCGATCCCCACCCCGGCCCGGTCCAGGGCGCGCCTCGCCGCCATCACCGAGGCTGGGCTGGCCGAGAGGTCCTGTCGCTCGATCGGCGTGCGCTCCCTGACATCCGCCGCGCCGTGGAGATAGACGAAGCGATCGTCGGGCACGCCCAACTCGCGCGCCCGGCGCACGGACGTCAGCAGGACGGCCGCGCCCTGGTTCGTCTGGTCACGAGCCACCATGCGCCGCGGAAAGGGGTCGGAGGTCAGCCGGTTGGGCCCGGTCACGATCGCCAACTCCTCCGCAGAGTAAATTTCCCGGGACATTGCGTGGGGATTGGCGGCTGCGACGCGCGTGAACGGCGCAAAGAGGCGCCCCATCTCCAACGCATAGGCCTCCCGAGTAAGGCCGAGCCGGGCCCGGCGGGCGTTCTCGAACAGGGCGTAAACCGTGATCGGCGTGCGCCCATCATGGCGCCCGAGTTCGCCGGTAATCAGCGCCTCGCCATAGCCGCGATCCTCGAGTTCGCCTCCCACCTCCTCCGACCAATCGCGCTTTTCGCCGCGCGAGGCGAGGTGGCGGATCGTCGAGATCGCCTCAGCCCCACACAGGAGCGCCATCTCCGCCTCGCCTTTGGCGATGGCGCGAGCGAACTCGTTGACGAGGTGCTGGGGTCCCTGCCCGCCCACCGGCTCGAGGATGGCCCGCGCGGGGTTCGCCCCGATCCGCTTCGCCACCGCGCGTGGGAAATTGTCGGACCGGCCGAACGGCGCCTCCGCCCGCGGTGAAGAGGTCTCGAATTGCCGCACGGCGGCGACGACATCGATGTGCGGAGCCAGGGGTTCGCGCGCTCCGGCGTCAGCCAGAGCCGCGGCGGCGGCGCCGCCGGCGAGGTCTGCCGGCGAGAGGCCCCGCCATGTCGGTTCGTCGATCCGCTCCGACGCCTCACCCACTCCGATCAGGACCGGAACCCTGTCGTCCACGCGCTCGCCTCCGTTACTTCTCCCTTCCCCTTCGCGCGCGCCGAGGGGCCTGTCGAGCCTGACGTGGGGGGAAGGCGATCGACAATCAGCGCCTGAGCCAACGGCCTGCGAGGAGGCCCGAGCCGATCCAGATGACCGCTGCGACGATCAGCAGGAGGATCGGGACCAGACTGCGGCCGCCGAGCGCCGCGACGACCGAATTGCCGGCGAAGGCGGTGAGAAGAATCTTCGGCACGATGCCGATCGCAGTCCCCGCCGTGAAATCCGCGAAGCGCACGGCCGAAACTCCCGCCGCCATGTTGACCACGACGAACGGTGCGAATGGTGCGAGCCTGATCGCGAGACTGGCCATGAAGCCGTTCCGTGCGATCGTCGCCAGGACCCGTGCGACTGCCTCGCCCGACATCCTCCTCAGCAGGCGCGCGCCCCACGCCCGGCCGAGACCGAAGCCGACCAGCGCGGAGACCATGGTTCCTACCCAGCTGTAGGCGGCGCCCAGCGTTGGTCCGAAGGCGGCCACCGCAGCCGCGATGAGGACGAACTGCGGCACGCCCAGAAAGGCCAGGGCGGCGAAGGCGGCGATGGCGACGGGAAGCGCCCAAGGCCCGTGCGCCGCCGCCAGCCACGCCTTCGCCGTGGCCGCTCCCGAAAGTCCGAGCAGGCCGGCGCCCAACAGGAAGATCAGGCCGCCGCCGCCGAAGAGAACGAAGGCGACGGTCGCGGCGCGCCAGTCCGCCGGTCTCCGGGCGGCTATGCGAGCCTCACTCGAAGACCGCCCCAGCCCGTTGGCCGGGCAGATTGAGCCCTGGCATCTGCCGCTTGGGCAACGCCGCGAGAGCGGCGCTTGCGGCCGCGGAATCGAAGCCGGCGAGGATCCGATCGAAGCGGGCCGCGACGGCGGCTTTGAACTCGGGATGGGTGAAGACGTAGAGCTCGTCTGCCTTCACCGCTTCGGCGACCCGATTGCCCACGGCCTGGGCGTCGATGCCGCTCAGCACCGGCGAGGGCGGGGCGTCGGCCGGCGGCGGAGGCCGATCGTCGGGCCCGTAGGACTCGGTCCGATTGCGGCGGCTCTCGTGGATCCGGGTCTTCACGAAGCCCGGGCAGAGGATGGACATCCCCACGCCCTGAGGCGCGAGTTGCTGGGCCCAGCCCTCGCTCATGCCCAGCACCGCGTACTTGGTGGCGCAGTACGGCTCCATCCCGGGCGGGCTGACGAGACCCGCCATCGAGGCGGTGTTGACGAAATGGCCGCCCTCGCCGTGGCTCAGGATGAGCGGCGTGAAGATCTCCATGCCGTAGACGACGCCATAGAGGTTGACGTCGATCACCCAGTTCCAGTCCCGCTCTGACACCTGTCCGAGCATGCCTCCGGCGCCGACGCCGGCGTTGTTGCAGACGACGTGGACTTTTCCGAAGCGGGCGATTGTCTCCAGCGCGGCCGCACGAAGCGAATCACGCCGCGTCACATCGGCGACCACGCCTTCCGCTTTCACCTGAGCGGCGCGCAGCTCCTCCACTGCCAGCTGCAGGGCCTGCGACTCGATATCGGCGATCATGACCGACATGCCCTCGCGCCCGAACGCACGCGCCATGGCGAGGCCGATCCCGCTGGCGCCCCCCGTGATGAAGGCCACCTTGCCCTTGAGATCCTGCATGCGCGCCGTCCTTTCCGCTTCCCGGTCCGGCTATCCGCGTGGACGCCGGCGCCGTCAAGCCGACCACTTGTCGATCTTCCGGGCCCCGATTTGTTGCGCTGCAACGAGCGGAGTCCTAAGACGCCGCCGTCTCCCTCCCCTTCGAAGACCCACCGATGTTCCAACAGTCGACGACACTCGCCCGCGTGAAGCCTTCCGCCACGAACGCCGCCTCCGCCAAGGCGCGTGCGCTCAAGGCCCAGGGCCGGAACGTCATCTCTCTCGACGTGGGCGAACCGGATTTCGACACGCCGGAGAACATCCGCGAAGCGGGCATCCGCGCCATACGCGAGGGCAAGACCCGCTACACCGATGTCGACGGCACGCCTGAGCTGAAGGCCGCGATCTGCGGCAAGTTCAAGCGCGAGAACGGGCTGACCTATACCCCCTCACAGATCAACGTCTCGCCGGGCGGCAAGGCGGCGATCTTCAACGCCATGGTGGCGAGCCTGAACCCCGGGGACGAGGTCGTCATCCCCGCCCCCTACTGGGTCAGCTATCCGGACATGGTCCTGCTCGCGGGCGGGACGCCGGTCTTCGCGCCGACGACCGAAGCGGACGGCTTCAAGCTGCGGCCGTCGGCTCTGGAGGCGGCGATCACCCCGAAGACGAAGTGGCTGATCCTCAACTCGCCCTCCAACCCCACCGGCGGCGCCTACACTCGTGCAGAGCTCAGGGCGCTGGCCGACGTGCTCCTGCGCCATCCGCAGGTGTGGGTCCTCACTGACGACATGTACGAGCATCTGGTGTTCGGCGACTTCGAGTTCTTCACGATCGCCCAGGTCGAGCCGGCGCTCTATGAGCGCACGCTCACCATGAACGGGGTCTCGAAGGCCTACGCCATGACCGGCTGGCGCATCGGCTATGCGGGTGGACCCGAACCCCTGATCACCGCCATGCGCAAGGTGATGAGCCAGACCACGTCGAACCCCTGCTCGATCTCGCAAGCGGCGGCTGTGGAAGCGCTCAACGGGCCGCAGCACTTCATCAAGCCGAACGCCAAGGTGTTCGAGCAGCGCCGCGACCTGGTGGTCTCCATGCTCAACCAGGCCCGCGGCCTGACCTGCGCGACGCCGGAGGGAGCGTTCTACGTCTATCCCTCCTGCGCCGGCGTCATCGGCCGTCGCACGTCGAACGGGCGGACGATAGGCTGCGACCGCGAGTTCGCCGAGGAATTGCTGGAGACCGAAGGCGTGTCGTTGGTGTTCGGCGAGGCCTTCGGGCTCTCCCCCTTCTTCCGGATCAGCTACGCCACCTCCGAGGCGCTGCTGGAGGACGCCTGCAGCCGCATCCAGCGCTTCTGTGCGTCCCTCGACTGAGGCAGAGTGCGGCCCTCTGGAGGACGAGCCGATGAGCGACGTCGTGAACCTGAGGGCGGCGCGGAAGGCGAAAGCCAGGGCCGACAGCAAGAAACAGGCGGCGTCGAACCGCGCCGCCTTCGGTCGCACCAAAGCCGCGAAGGCCACCGACGCCGCGGCGAAGGAACGGCTGACCCGCGCGCTGGACCAGGCGCGCCGGGAGCCTTGAGTGGCCTGGTCAAACGCTCGCTGCTGGTGGCCGGACACTCTACGTCCGTGGCGCTCGAGCCGGAGTTCTGGACCGCCCTGGAGGCCATGGCCTCCCATCGCGGCGTGCCCTTGAGCGCCCTCGTCGCGGAGGTCGACGCCGCCCGCGCCGGACGTCCGCTTGCTTCAGCCTGCCGCGTCGCCGCGCTGAGCTTCGCGCAGGCTGGGGACAGCTAGACTCGCAGCGCTAGCCGGCAGGGCGCGTGCTGCATATGTTCCGCTAATGACTCGGACTCGCCACGCGTGAGCGACCTGCCCTCCCCCCGCATTTCCGACCTCGCCCGTGTGACGGCGGGCCCCGACCTGCTGTCTGGGCTGAATCCCGAACAGCGCGAGGCGGTGGAGAGCCTGGACGGACCGGTGCTGGTGCTGGCGGGCGCCGGCACGGGGAAGACGCGGGTCCTGACCCACCGGCTGGCGCACATCCTCAGCACCGGGCGCGCGAGGCCGTGGGAGCTTCTCGCGGTCACCTTCACCAACAAGGCCGCGCGGGAGATGCGCACGCGCATCGAGGAGCTGGTCGGACCGAACGCGGAGGGGCTGCGCTGGCTAGGCACCTTCCACTCGATCGCCGCGCAGATCCTGCGCCGTCACGCCGAACTGGTGGGCCTGAAGTCCAGCTACACCATCATCGACGTCGATGATCAGAAACGATTGATCAAGCAGCTGCTGACGGCCGAGAACATCGACCCCAAGCGCTGGACGCCGCGCCACCTCGCCGGCCTGATCGACCACTGGAAGAACCGCGGCTGGACGCCGGCCGCCGTACCCGAACACGAGGGCGCACACTTCGCCAACAACCGTGGCAAGAGCCTCTACGCCCAGTACCAGGATCGCCTGCGCATCCTCAACGCGTGTGATTTTGGCGACCTGCTGCTGCACAACATCGCCATCTTCACGGGCCACCCGGATGTGCTGGAGACCTACCACCAGCGGTTCCGATACCTGCTCGTCGACGAGTACCAGGACACCAACGTCGCCCAGTACCTATGGCTGCGACTGCTAGCCCAGAAGAGCCGCAACCTCTGCTGTGTGGGCGATGACGACCAGTCGATCTATGGCTGGCGCGGGGCGGAGGTGGACAACATCCTGCGCTTCGAGCGCGATTTTCCGGGCGCCAAGGTGATCCGCCTCGAGCGCAACTATCGCTCCACCTCGCACATCCTCGCCGCCGCCTCGGGCCTGATCTCCGCCAACCGCGACCGGTTGGGAAAGACGCTTTGGACCGAAGCGGAAGGCGGGGCGAAGGTTCAGGTCAGCGGCGTGTGGGATGGCGAGGCCGAGTCCCGCCTCGTCGCCGAAGGGATCGAACGCTGGCGGCGCGCCGGGCGACGCTATCGCGACACCGCGATCCTGGTGCGCGCCTCGTTCCAGATGCGCGCCTTCGAAGAGCGCTTCGTCCTGCTGCAGATTCCGTACACGGTGGTCGGTGGCCCGCGGTTCTTCGAGCGTGCCGAGATCCGCGACGCTCACGCGTATCTGCGCCTCGTGCAGTCTGCGGACGACGACCTCGCCTTCGAGCGGATCGTCAACACGCCTCGCCGGGGTCTGGGCGAGAGCACGGTTCAGAAGCTCCTGACCCTGGCCCGCGAACGCGGGGTGTCGGCCTCCTCGGCGGCGACGGACCTGGCCTTCAGCGACGAGCTGGTCCCGCGAACGCGAACGGCCCTGGCGAATTTCCTGCGCGATCTCGAGCGCTGGCGCGGCCGGATCGACGACACCCACCATGCACGGCTGACCGAGACCATCCTCGAGGAAAGCGGATACGTGGACGCCCTGCGGCTCGACAAGGGACCGACCAGCCAGACGCGGCTGGAGAACCTCAAGGAGCTCGTGCAGTCGATGGGCGCCTTCGAGAGCCTGTCGGCCTATCTGGAGCACGTCTCGCTGGTGATGGACCTGGATCGCGGCGCGGGCGAGGACGCCGTACAGATCATGACTCTGCACTCCGCCAAGGGCCTGGAATTTCCCGTCGTCTTCCTGCCGGGCTGGGAGGAAGGCGTGTTCCCGAGCCAGAGGAGCCTCGACGAGTCGGGCTCCAAGGGCCTCGAGGAGGAGCGTCGGCTGGCCTATGTCGGGCTGACCCGGGCGCGCGAGGAGGCCAGGATCACGTTCGCCGCGAACCGTCAGGTCTACGGACGATGGACCAGCCAGCTGCCCAGCCGGTTCGTCGACGAGCTGCCCGCCGCGAACGTCGAGGCGAGCTCGGAGACCGGCTACTACGGAGGAGGTCCCGGACTGCGCGAGGGTCCCGCCCGGTGGGACGAGACGAACTACGGTTCCGGGTACGACAGCCCGGGCTGGCGCAGGGCGCAGGCCCGAGGCTACGCCGGCGGCCCGCCGGGCCGCACCCAGGTGATCGAGGGAGAAGGTCGTCTCGTCGCCGTGTCCGACCCGGACTCATCGAGCACCTACGCTCGCGGCGACCGCGTGTTCCACCAGAAGTTCGGCTATGGCCGCGTGACGTCGGTGGAAGGCAACAAGCTCACGGTCGCCTTCGATGCGGCGGGCGAGAAGCGCGTGATCGACAGCTTCCTCACGCCCGCCGGCTGACGCCGGGAAGGCTCAGCCCTCCAGGTCCTCCGCGAGGATCGGCATCTCGAACATGAACGAGCCGTCCTCGTCCTGGTAGACGACGCCGATATGCTCACCGCGCACCTCGACCTCGGCAGAGTCTTTCTGCTTCGGGCGGGCCTTCAGCTGGATGTGCGGGTTGCCGAAGGTGCGCTTGAGGTGCGCCTGAATTCGGTCGATGTCCTTCTGGTCCAAATCGGGGCTCCGAGGGTAAGCGCGACGAGAGAGGGAGCCTTATTGGCCCGCCGCGCCCGAGGCAACGGCAAGCGTACGCTCACTCGCCCATGATCTCGGCGGCTAACGTGTGGTCCATGGTCCGCGCGGGCTCCTCGCACGTGGGGCAGCGCACCAGGCGGGCGGGAACCCCGGCCGCTGTGCAGCCGGCGGGCACCGGGATGAGAACCACCGATCCGGAGGCGATCTTCGCGTTGTCGCCGATGGTAATGTTGCCGAGCACCTTGGCCCCTGCGCCCAGGAGCACGCCGTTGCCTACCTTCGGATGGCGATCTCCGCGCTCCGCGCCCGTGCCACCCAGGGTGACGCCGTGCAGCATGGAGACATCACGGCCGACGCGGGCCGTCTCGCCGATGACAATGCCGGTGCCATGATCGAAGAACGCGCCTTCGCCGATCTCGGCCGCAGGATGGATGTCGACCTGGAACAGCTCTGACATCCGGCTCTGAAGATAGAAGGCCAGCGACTCGCGTCCCCTCACCCACAGCCAATGCGCAACACGGTGAGTCTGGAGGGCCTGGAAGCCTTTGAAATGGAGGAAGGGCTGGATGTAGCCCTTGCAGGCGGGATCCCGCTCATAGACTGCCTGGAGGTCGGCCTCCGCGTCGGCGACCATGCAGGGATCGGTGGAATAGGCCTCCTGTGCGACCTCGCGAAGGCTCATCGCCCTCAGCTCCTGGTCGCCCAGCTTGCGCGCAAGTTGATAGGAGAGCGCGCTCGCGAGATCCGAATGGGAGAGGATGACGGCGTTGACCAACGAGGCGAGACTGGGTTCGTCGCGCGCGACGGCCTGCGCTTCCGCCCTCAGAGTGCTCCAGACCCTGGACGAAGGCTCGAGATCCACAACTTCCAGATGTTGCGCCATGCGCCCGCTCCCGCCGACACCGCCTTAACACGGCCCCCGAGGACCCCGATATGGGTCCACCCGCGCCGGAAGACCAGAGCGTCGCGGCGACCGGTTGCGTTCGATATGCTTTAGATATATCAGATTAGGGCTCTCAAGGAACCTCCCCGTGCAAATCCTGCGTGATCCTCCGACTTTCGGCGAGCCCCTCCCCGTCCAGCCTTCGCCCGACACCATCGCCTTCCTCGGCCGACGACGCTCCGCCTCCGCGGTGACGCTGCGGCCGCCGGCGCCGAACGAAGACGAGCTGCGCGCTCTGCTGACACTCGCCACCCGTGTCCCGGATCACGGGAAACTCGCGCCGTGGAGGTTTGTCGTCCTCTCGGGAGAGGCGAAGAAGGGTTTCGTGGCGCGTCTTGAGGCCGTCGCCGCGACGCGGCCGGATGGGAATCAACTGATCGCGAAACTGGAGAAGCTGCGCGCGCCGCCACTCAGCGTCGCGGTCGTCTCGAGACTCGTCCCTGGGAAGATCCCCGAGTGGGAGCAGCGCCTGTCGGCAGGCGCGGTGTGCACCCTGATGCTCGTCGGGGCCCAGGCCATGGGATACGGCGCCAACTGGATCACCGACTGGTACGCCTATGACTCGGAGGCTGGCCAGGTCCTGGGTCTCGGTCCCGACGAGCGCGTGGCGGGATTCATCCACCTGGGCACGCCTTCCGAACCGCCGCTCGAACGCGTGCGCCCCGATATTGCGCCCCTGGTGGAGACCTGGCGCCCTTGACGGCGCAGGCGGCCGGCGTGGAAGCCCCTCTTCAGCGCCTGACCAGGCCCTCAGGCAGTTCCGGCCAGTGGGCGTCGACGTCGTACCAGCTGGAAGCGTCGGACCGCCAGATGTGCCACTGCCGATCCGCTGTCATGGGCGTGTCGAGACAGCCGAGGCGGAGCATTATCCGGTCGCTATCCGGGCGTTGCGCGACGATCTGGGAGCCGCAGGTCCGGCAGAAATAACGGAGTTTGCCCGGGGAGGATTCATAGGCGGTCAGGAGTTCCGCGCCGCGAGTCCATCGGAAGGCGTCGCGCGGGATGGCGGCAATGCTGGAAAAAGCGCTGCCGTGCGCCTTGCGGCACGATTGGCAATGGCAGTGGACAATTCCCTGGGCATCGGCGTCGGCCTCATATGCGACGGCCCCACACAGGCAGCTCCCCGCAAGCATCGGTTGTCCTCCTATCGACCGCGGTAGGCGTCGACCCCCTGGTCCGGAACCCACAACCCCTCGGGGGCCGGGCCGGTCTGCCAGAACACGTCGATCGGGATACCGCCACGCGGATACCAGTACCCTCCGATCCGCAGCCACTTCGGATTTGCGACCTCGACCAGTCGCCGTCCGATCGCGAGCGTGCAGTCTTCGTGGAAGGCGCCATGATTGCGGAAGGCGCCGAGGTAAAGCTTGAGCGACTTGGACTCGATCAGCCACTCGCCGGGCGCATAGTCGATGACGAGCCGTGCGAAGTCCGGCTGACCCGTCACCGGACACAGCGAGGTGAACTCGGGCGCGGTGAAGCGGGCGAGGAAGAGCTGGCCCGCCTGGGGATTGGGGACCCGTTCCAGGATCGCCTCTTCGGGATTGGAGAAGCCGCGGACCTCGTGGCCGAGCTGGGTCAGATGCAGGTCGCTCATGACCGGTATTTAGAACGCGACGGCGTCCGGGACGAGCGGCTTGGCCTTCAGCCGGCTTTGGGGTTGAAGGGAGCCGGACAACAGGAGGAAGCCTCATGGCCTGCAAGGACTTCGAAGGCGCGGTGGTGGTGGTGACAGGCGCCTCGACCGGGCTCGGGCGGGCGATCGCCGTGGAGACCGCCGAACGCGGCGCCTCCGTCGTCGTGGTCAACTTCGCCTCGAACCGGGCCGAGGCGGAAGAAACGGCGCGCCAGGTGGAAGCCAAGGGCGCCAAAGCGCCCGTCGTTCAGGCCGACGTCGCAGACGACGCCGGCTGCGCCACTATCGCTGCCGCGGCGGCCGCGCACGGGCGCATCGACGCCCTCTTCAACAACGCCGGGACCACGGTCTTCGCCAACAACCATGCCGACCTCGATGCGGTCTCGGGCGACGACTTCCTTCGCATCTACAGGGTCAATGTGATCGGCGCCTACCAGATGATCCGCGCCGCGCGGACCTTGCTGGAGGCGGGCTCCGCGCCGGGCGCCGTGGTCAACACCGCTTCCATCGCCGCGGTCATGGGCATCGGCAGTTCGGTGCCTTACGCGGCCTCGAAGGGGGCCCTGGTGACCATGACCCTGTCCCTCGCCCGCGCTCTCGCGCCGAAGATTCGTGTCAATGCGATCTGCCCTGGCTTCATCGACACGCCCTGGTTTGGACGGGCAATGCCCGAAGACCGCCTCCAACGAATGCGCGAGGGCGTAGCGGCAGGCACGCCGCTGAAGGTCGCCTCCACCGCGGAGGACATCGCCGGCGCCGCGGTCTTCCTGGCGTCCCCGGCGGCCCGCCACATAACCGGCGAAGCCCTCATCGTCGACGCCGGCACACACCTCGGCTACGCTCCGTTGGCTATGCGCTGAACGGGTCGGGCGTCACCCGGCCAGGGAGGGATCAGCCCCACAGACGAATGTGGGTTAGATCATCGTCTTGAACATGAGCGTGATCCGCATGTCCGGACACGCGCGCGAAACGCCACGGGCCACGTGCGGAATAACCCCGGGGAAGACCACCAGTCGGTTCGGCCTGGGGTAGACCGAGGCGATGATCTCCTCTTCGGAGTCGTCGAAGAAGACCGTTTCGCCTGCGTAGTTCGGCTTCCATGACAGATGCGGATAGTAGATCGCCGTGTAATGGGTGGCGATATTGCTGTCCCGGTGCAGCCCACCCTCGGACCCGACGGGATAGCCGTTGGCGTAGCAGCGCGTGAGCTTGTGCCCCTGCAATTGCTCGGCCTTCAGCCGACGCCAAAGGCCTGCCACGAGGGGAGCGGTCTTCTCCAGCGTCGCCTCGAAGGCGGCAGGATCGACAGCTTCTCGCCCGTCGATGACCACGCCGGCGAAGTGCTTGTACAGATAGCGGCTGCCGTCGACGTCTGAGAAGGCGCCGTAAGCCCACCCTGGGCCCTTCAGGAAGGCGAGCAGGGCCTTCTGTTCTTCAGGCGGCAGAAGCCCGTCGTGCGCCAGGACGCCGGCAGGCGCGGTCGGAGGCGGGGTTGGAGCGACAACACGCTCAGCGAGCGTCGCAGCACGCGGCGCATGCGCCCTGAGAAGAGTGGCGGGGCCACCAGTCGTTACGCTCACAAATTAACTCCGGTGCAATGGGCGAGTATCGCCCTGTCCCGCGACGATCGAACACGAAAAGCAGTCAGATCGCTGCCGCGACTATATTTCGATCTCTCGGGATACTTCAACCACATTTGCTGCCGGAAGGTTAAAGCGATCGAATGTTTTTACTGCGTTTCTGAATAAAAATCCGAAAGTCGGAAGCTGCCATGGAGGGATGCAGGATCCCTGCGGCCTTCGCTTCACCATGTCACGCGAACCGAAAAAGATCGCATTGTTGATGTCGACGCCCGGGCTCAAGTCCTTGATCCGGTTGAGCGTCGCTTGAAGATCCGGCACCTCCACGAAGCCGAACCGGACGGTCACGTGGCACAGACCCTCACAGAGCGGCCTGACGTCGCATCGCGCGGATTCGGAGACGCGGGGCCGCGGTTCGAAAATGACCGTGAGCGCCAACACGTGCTCTTGAAGGGCGCCGACGATCCTCACATGGTCCGACACGATCGAGGGAACCCCTTCGTCCTGGCGGGTCAGGAAGACAGCAGTGCCCGGCACGCGCGGGACGCTTTGCATCAGTCGCTGGAACTCCGGGACCGACAGGGCGGATCGCATCCCCCTCACTCGGACGGCGTCCAGTCCCGTGCGCCAGGTGGCCATCAGGCCGAACACCAGCGCGCCCAGGGTCAGGGGAAGCCAGCCGCCATCCACGACCTTGAGCAGGTTGGCTCCGAAGAAGGCCGCGTCCACCACCAGGAAGACCCCACCGGCGACCATGACGAGGGGTAGAGGCCATTTCCAGACCCTGCGCATGGCGGCAATCAGCAGGAAGGTCGTCAGCAGCATCGTGGTCGACACCGCGGCGCCATACGCGGCGGCCAATTTGTCGGAGCTGCGGAACGCCACGGTGATCGCCAAGGTCGCGATCATCATCAGCCAGTTCACGACTGGGACGTAGATCTGGCCATAGACGCGATCCGAGGTCTGACGGATGTGCACCCCCGGCATCCAGCCCAGCTGCATGGCCTGTCGGGTCATGGAAAAGGAGCCGGTGATGATGGCCTGGCTGGCGATGATGGTGGCCACGGTGGAGATCAACACCAGTGGATAGATCGCCCAATGCGGCGCTAGCTCGAAGAAGGGGTTGCCCTGGACGTGGCCGAGGCGGAGCAGCAGGCCAGTCTGGCCGGCATAGCTGATCAGCAGCGCCGGCAGGACGATACCGTACCACGACAAGCGAATCGGACCGCGGCCGAAGTGGCCCATATCGGCGTAGAGGGCCTCGCCTCCCGTGATGCACAGGAACACACCACCCAGGATCAGCGGCCCCGCCGAGCCGCTGTGAAGCAGGAAGCGCAGGCCGAGCCACGGATTGACCGCCGTGAGGACCACAGGGTCCCGAACGATCCCGCTCACGCCGAGCGCGGCGATGACGATGAACCAGAGGAGCATGATCGGCCCGAAGGCGACGCCTATCCTCTCCGTCCCGAACTTCTGCGCTGCGAAAAGGAGAGCAAGGATCCCCACAGCCAGCGGCATGATGAAGGGCTTGAGGCTCGAGGTGACCACATTCACCCCTTCGAGGGCGCTGAGCACGGAGATGGCGGGCGTGATCACTCCGTCTCCGTAGATGAGCCCAGCTCCCAGCAGGCCCATGGCGGTTAGGACGAAGGTCCGTCCGTGCAGCGCGTTGGCGCCTACCAGGGACATCAGGGCCAGGATTCCCCCCTCCCCTCGGTTGTCGGCGCGCATCACGAACAGGCAGTACTTGACCGAGACCGTGACGATCAGGGTCCAGAAGATCAGCGAGAGAATGCCGAGCGCGCTTTGAGGAGTGAAATGGCCGCCCGCCGCCACAACGACCGTCTGCAGGGTATAGAGGGGGCTCGTGCCCAGGTCCCCAAAAACGACGCCCAGGGCAGCGAGCGCGGCGAGCGGTCTTGGTCCTGCGGCGTCTTCACGTGCGATCGCCCCGTGAGAACCCGCCTCGTCCTTCGCCATGCAATCCTCTCACGGTCCGGCGTCTGATCCGGCCCCGTTCGCACGGATCACTGCCGAAACTCAGGTAAGCTTCCACCTTTCCAGGCGGAGCCGGACTTTGTCCGATCAAGCCGGATTGTCGAGGCTGAACCGGTCGTCGTCCTCGTGATAGGCGAAAATCTCCGCGTATCGTCCCCAAGTGATGATCGCGTCCATCGTCTCCTCGGCGTACGCCTCGCTCATGAAGTCCTCGAGCTCGTCGCGGAACCGCGAGGCGGGCGCCTGATGGGAGGCCCGATCGTCGAGGACGCGGCGGATGTGGGCCGCCAGCGGGACATAGGCGATCACGTGCTGAGCGAAGATCTGCTTGCGCTGGTCGACGTCCGCGTCGGCATAGCGCTTTCCGGCAGGAGTCAGCCGGATCTCGCGCCCGGCGATCTCGGCGAAGCGCATCAGCTGCAGCGTCTCGGCGATCGGCAACAGCTCGTCGACCTCGAGCTGGAGTTCGCGGGAGAGGTCGGAAAGATCGTCCCTGGCGCCCGGCGCAGCCGCCAGGGTCTCGATCATGCCGGCGAGGGTGTTGGTGGAGATGTGGGTAAGGACCGTGCCCAATCCGGTCCCGGGGAACAGACCCTCGCGCGCGGCGGGGTCCTTCGGCCGCGCCGTCATACGAGCGTAGATGTCGTCGACCAACGCCCGGAACGCCGGATCCAGGCGCTTACGCGGCTGCGGCAGGTCCACCTTGATTTCGGCGATGACGCGGCCGGGATTGCTGGAGAAGACGAGGATGCGGTCGCACATCAGCACCGCCTCTTCGATGTTGTGTGTGACCAGCAGGATCGAACGGATCGGCATCCGACCCTCCGACCAGAGATCGAGGAGGTCGGTGCGAAGGGTCTCGGCCGTCAGGACATCGAGCGCGGAGAATGGCTCGTCCATGAGGAGGATGGACGGCTGCACCACCAGCGCCCGCGCCAGGCCGACACGCTGGCGCATGCCGCCGGAAAGCTCCTTGGGATAGGCGTTCTCGAATCCGTCGAGACCGATCAGGTCGATGGCCGCCAGGGCCCGCTGACGTCGCGCGTCGGCTGGCACGCCCTGGGCTTCGAGGCCCAGCTCGACGTTCTTCTGCACGGTCAGCCATGGAAATAGGGCGAAGCTCTGGAACACCATGGCCACACCATGGGCGGCGTCGTCCCCGGGCAGATCGCGCACGATGACGGTTCCCGCCGTGGGCGTGATGAGGCCGGCGATCGAGCGAAGCAGCGTCGATTTTCCCGAGCCTGAGCGCCCTAGCAGCCCCACGATCTCGCCCGAGTTGAGCGTCAGATCGACGTCCTCGAGCACCATCAGGTCTTGGCCGCCCCGACTCCCGCCGTAGACGTGCTTGAGGTCCTTCACCTCCACGAGTGGCGCGGCGAGCTGCTGGGGCCGTTCGAGGGTCACGGTCATGGCGGGCCTCCTTCGACGGGGGTCAGTTCAGGCGGAAGTTCTTCTCGGCGTAAGCGTAGAGCGGTCGCCAGAGGGAACGGTTAAGGGTGATGACGAAGAGGCTCATCACGGTGGCGCCGAGGGCCACGCGCGGGATGTCTCCGGCCGCGGTCGCCTTGGCGATGAAGGCGCCCAGCCCGCGGGCTTCGAGCGTGCGGTGGCCCCAGGTGACCACCTCCGCCACCACGCTGGCGTTCCACGATCCTCCCGAAGCCGTGAGAGCGCCGGTGATGTAGTAGGGCATGATCCCGGGCAGGATGAAATCGCGCCAGCGCTGCCAGGCGCGCAGGTGGAACATGCCGGCGGCTTCCTTGAGGTCGTTTGGCAGGGCGCTTGCCCCGGCGACGACATTGAACAGGATGTACCACTGGGTCCCCAGGATGATCAGAGGCGAGAGCCAGATGTCAGGGTCCAGCCGAAGGGCGACGATCGCCATCACCGCGAACGGAAAGATCACGTTGGCCGGAAAGGCGGCCAGGAACTGGGCGAGCGCCTGGATCCTCTGGGACCAGGCGGGTCTCAAACCGATCCACACGCCGATCGGCACCCAGATCAGGCTGGCGATGACGATCAGTACGAGGACCCGGCCGAGGGTGAAGAAACCATCGCCTACGGCGACGAGCGCTTCGTCCCAGTCGAGCGAGCGCGCCAGATAGCTGACGATCGTCACGACCGCCCACAACACCGCGGCGCCGATCACGGAGTACCACAGCCGGTCAAGCCAGAGGGCGGCCGTCGGGTCGAGGGGGCGCGGCTGACGCCTCGTGGTGCGGCTCGGGGCCGGGAGATGGCTCAGCAGATTCCCGATTGGCTCCGCGACCCGCGCAAGGAGGCGCGTGCGGCGCATGAGATCGAGGAACCACGACTCCGGCTCTATCTCCGAAGCGGTCTGCTCGAAACGGAACTTGTCGGCCCAGGCGACGATGGGGCGGAAGACGAGCTGGTCATAGAGGACGATGACGACCGCCATCGCTCCGACCGCCCATGCGACGGCGGCGAGGTCCCGATGGTCGATCGCCACCGAGAGCCATGAGCCGATGCCTGGCAGCATGTAGCTCGTCCTGCCCACCGAGAAGGCCTCGGAGGCGACGACGAAGAACCACCCCCCGGACATCGACATCATCGTGTTCCACACGAGCGCGGGAGTCGCGAAGGGCAACTCCAGCTTGAGGAACCGCTTCCAGGGGGAGAGCCCGAACTGGCGGGCCGCCTCGTCAAGGTCCGAAGGGATCGTCCGCAGCGACTGGTAGAAGCTGAAGGCCATGTTCCAGGCCTGGGAGGTGAAGATCAGGAAGATTGCCGCCCCCTCGACGCCCAGCTCGCTGGCCGGAAACAACCCGACGAAGAAGGTCAGGGTGAACGCGAGGAACGACATGATCGGGATCGACTGGGCGATATCGAGCATGGGGATAATCACCAGCTCGGCCTTGCGGCTCTTGGCCGCCAGGGTCGCGACGCCGAAGGTGAAAAGCAGCGACAGCGCGATCGCGGAGAACATCCGCAACGTCGAGCGCAGGGCGTATTCGGGCAGCCTGGCAGGATCCAGAACTACGGGCTCGGTCACGAGGTGGCTGACCGGCAGATTCATCTGTCGGGCGCCGTGAACCACGAGCACGGCGAACGCCCCGATCAGCACCAGGGCGATGATGTCGAACCGGTTCGGCGCGAGATCGCGGCGCGCAAACCGCGCCAGCAGACCGGCGCCTTGCCGATCGGAGGAGAGGAAGACCATGGGCTCGCCTCGTGATCGCCGCGTCGGGCGTCACGCGCGAGTCAGCGAAGCCTTAGCTTCGAGCCCGCCCGGACGTCCTCTGCGGCCCGCTATCTGGACCAGGACTGTCGCTTGGCATCTGGGTTTGGGTTTCCGGTTGATCGCGCTTGCACGAGCGTGAGCCCCTGCACGCGCGAAGGCGGGATGGGCCTGCCCGCGCAAGGTGTCAACCCTTGCGACCGCGGCGCATTAGCCCCTGTCACGGCAAAGGCTGAACCGACGGGCGCAAGGCGCGCATTGAACCCGTTTTGGCCGAGAGCTTGCGCAACAGCGAGGAACTGCCGAACGTCCGGGGACCACCGGCTGGGGGCTTTTTGCGGGGTCCGCAGCCGAGAGCGACAAGGGAGAAGCGGCCGTGAGCGTGCGCTACGAGCGCAAGGGACGCCTTGCAGTGATCACCTTGGATCGGCCGGCGGCGCTGAACGCCCTCACCACCGCCATGATCGGCGAGGTCGAGAGCCTGGCGCGGCGCGCAGAGGCCGATCCCGCTGTCTTCGCCATCTGCATCACCGGCGAAGGGCGCGGCTTCTGCGCCGGGCTGGACATGTCTGCATTGGCGGACCACGCGGCGGGAAAAGCTCCTCCCATCGGCGCAGAGGCGCTGGCCCGTCCCGAACGGCGGATGATGTTCAGCGCCCTGCCGACCATCGCCAAGCCGGTGATCGCCGCCGTGAACGGCGTGGCCGCCGGCGGAGGCTTCATCCTGGCGATGATGAGCGACCTTCGCTTCATGGCCGAAGGGGCGAGCCTCATCACCGTCTTCTCCCGGCGTGGGCTGGTCGCCGAGCACGGGTCTGCCTTCATGTTGACGCGGCAGGTCGGCTTTTCGCGGACGCTTGATCTGCTGTGGAGCTCTCGGCGGGTCGAGGCCGCCGAAGCCCTACGCATCGGCCTCGTCGACCGAGTCGTCCCGGGCGAGAGCCTCCTTGTCGCCGTGGAGGCGTATGTGGAGGAGATGGCGACCACGGTCGCGCCCCGCTCGGTGGCCGCGATGAAGCGCCAAGCCTATGCCTACCTGGAGATGAGCTTCGCCGAGGCGGCTGCGGACACCGCCGCCCTGATCGACGCGTCTCTCGCCCACCCCGACGCGGCGGAGGGCGCCGCTTCCTTCGTAGAACGCCGCCCGCCGCGCTTTGCGCCGCTGGGGTGAGGGTCTCCTAGCCCTCCGCCAGCGCCACCTCTCTCAGCGCCCGGTAGGGATCGTCCGCGACCTGGCTTTCCAGATTGAAGATCATGGTGGCGCGCCGACGCGCGTCATAGCGCGGCCAGTGCGGCAAGCCAGGCGCGTTCGGATCGCCTGTGCGGGCGAAGGCCAGCCAAGCGGCGGACATCTGGTCAGCCACCTTCTGCGGCTCCTCGCCGCGACCGACGAAGTTGCGGGCCTTCTCGACGTTGTCGAACACGAGTGGGATCTCGATAGCGTGAGGAGACTTCAGCCGGCCCCGCGCAACGGGCGTCTCCCAGCTCAGCAGATACATGAAGACCGGGGCGGACTGCTCTGACTTCCGCTCAGCCAGGCGGATCGAATTTACCCACATGCCGGTGACGGTGCCAATCGCCGCGACCAGATGAGTGGGCGAATAGTCGACGAACACCTTCTTCAGCTCAGCGATCAGTCGGGCCGCTCTCTCGCCTACTGCCGTCGTTGCGTGCCGATCCACGTCCTCGTCGGTGAAAGAGCCGAACTTCGGATGGGAGAACATGAAGAGGGTGTTCTCGTCCTTGTTGGTCCCGATCAGCGTGGGAATATCAGCCGATAGGGGCGTCGCGTCGGGCTGGAACGGGTCCCGAGGCAGGACGTCGCCGTCCACCACCGGCGTGTAGAGCCGCATCACTTCGCCGCCGATGGCCACGCTCTCGTGGGAGATCACATCGGTCGGGATATCGGCCAGCTGCTCGGATCGCGTCACCTTCAGCCGATCGAGCAGCTTGCGTGCGGTCTCAGTCGCCTCGGCGGGCGGCTTGCCGGTCAGTCCCGGCCCGCTCTGGACAACGGCCTTATGGAAGAGGCCTCTCGCGCAGGGCATGGCCAAGAGCAGGGAGACTTTCCACCCTCCCCCGCTCTCTCCGAAGATGGTGATGTTTGCCGGATCGCCCCCAAGGGCGGAGATGTTGTCGCGCACCCATTCCAGCGCCTGGACGATGTCGAGCATGCCCGCGACGCCCGAGCGCGCGTAGTCGGGGCCAAAGATGTCCCCCAGATGGAGATAGCCGAACACGTTCAGCCGGTGGTTCACCGTGACCGTGACGACGTCACCCTTCCGCGCCAGCGCCCCGCCGTCATACATGGACGCGCCGCCGGACCCGTTGGCGAAGCCGCCCCCATGGAGCCAGACCATCACCGGTCGGCGGGCGTGGTCGAGGCCGGGCGTCCAGACATTGAGGAACAGGCAGTCCTCCGACGAGGCGGGCTCGTCGGGCGCGGGCGGGTCTCCCGGCGACGTCCGACGCTCTCCAGGCGCCAGACCCGACTGGATCGCCGGCGAGCCATAGGCGACAGCCTCGACGACCTCGGACCAGGGTTGGGGTCGGGCCGGCGGCTTGAACCGATGTGCTCCCGTGGGAGCCGCGCCATAGCGAAGGCCTTTGAAGACCGCCAAACCGTCCTCGAGGTATCCCCGAACCGGACCGTTGCTGGTCTTCACCGCATCGGTGAGCGCAAGCGGCGCGGTCGCCAGATCGTCGGCCATCCCAATTCCTCCATCCCTTTAGTTCCCGCATCTCACCGCGCCGCGCGCCTGCGCGCAAGGCGGCCGGCGCGTCCTCCGCGCCCCGAATGAACGTCCGCGACCCTGCGTCGCCAGGACCCCTGCGGCGTTTGCGAGATGGGGCCCGAGGGCTATAATCCTGAGTCCCTGCTCAACTACTGAAAGGAGGTGATCCAGTGTCTCATTTGTCATCCCGAGTCGCGCTGGAAATCTCCGTGGAGATTCAAGGCCTCTAAGGAGTCCAGCGCTCTCGCGGACAAATGCTGGGTGTCGCTGGGGCTTCGAAGCTCCGGAGGCCTCAAAAGCGGAAGCCCCGGTCTCACGGCCGGGGCTTCTTGCGCTCGGGATTCGTCACGCCGTGCGGCGGCCTATTGAACGTCCCAACCCGCCCGTAATCTGGGCTTGGGTTCTGGGTTGATCACCTAATGTCCTATTCCTCAAGCGGCGGCGCAGGCTGAAATCGCCAGCGATTGTTCGCGATCGCACGGCAGGGGTCTGCTGCACTCCGATAGGCCAGGAAGGGCGAACATGGAGCCATGCGTCTTCAGGCCGGTCATCGTCGTAGGGCGTCCAGCCGGAATCCAGATGGACGGCGAGCGCACCGGCGGCTGCAGCATGGACCGGGCTTGAGGATGGAAGGATTCGCCCGTCATAGCCTTAGGCCCACCCCGGAACGCCCATGCGCACATGAGGTGCGAGCCGCCCTGGCCTTTCAGGCTCGCGGGCTGACAACAACAAGACAAATCAGTGCCTGGACTCGATTCCGCTCAATAGACGGGGAGCTTCATGGTTTGGTAAGCGAACGGCTCGACCGTACTGATGTCTGTCGTCTTGCCGATTCTTGTACTGATCACACAGACCATCAAGAGTCCCATGCTGCGTATCCTCATCGCTGACGATCACGAAATCGTTCGAAAAGGCGTCCGCGACGTGATCGAGGGCCACCCGGGCTGGCAGGTCTGCGCAGAGGCGTCAGATGGCCAGCAGGCTCTGGAATTCGCCCTGAAGGAAAAGCCGGACATCGCTGTCCTGGACGTCACCCTGCCGATCCTGAACGGCATCGCCGTGACCCAGAGGCTGCGCAAAGAGCAGCCCCACGTTCGGGTGCTCCTGTTCACCATGCACGACGACGACGACACGGTGAGCCGGGGTCTGGCCGCAGGCGCCCGCGGATACGTGCTGAAGTCCGACAGCGAAAGCCATCTGGAGGCGGCCATTTCGGCGCTGGGGGCCAATCGACCCTATTTCTCCGCGCCGGTTTCCGAGCTTTTGCTCGACGCAGCGCTCAACGAGCGAAAGCGCTCGAAGCTCGAAAGCTTCACCATCCGAGAGCTCGAGGTCGCTCAGCTGATCGCCGAGGGCAACTCGAACAAGCAGATCGGGCGACTGCTCGATATCAGCATCAAGACCGTCGAAAGCCACCGGGCCGCAGCCATGCGCAAGGCCGGTGTCCACACTGCCGCCGAGTTCGTGCGCTTCGCGATCAAGCACAACCTGATCCAGCCTTAGGTCGCCGCACCCCTCCGCCACGGGTTTTTCCCGATGGCCGCGCCCCTCCGCTCGCGGAACAGTCCGGTCGAGGCAGGAGGCGCAAGTGAGCGGAGCCGATCCTCAGGAAAAGGGCGGCGCGGATACGGGGCGGCATGCCGCCGCGCAAATCTATATCCACGTCTTCCCGCTGTTGCTCGCCGACATGGTGCGGCGCGCCCATCCCATGTCCCCGGGCCATTTCAGGCTGCTGAAGGAGGGAGCCGCGATCCTCGCGCCGGGAATCGACGAGGAGGACGAGCGCCTTGTGGTCGCCAGCGCCTGGGTCGACCTCTCGCAGGGGCCGCACATTCTTCGGATCCCCGACACGCGCAGACGCTATTTCGTCCTCACCCTCTTCGATACCGCCGGCGACTCCTTCGCAAGCTTCGGTTCGCGCACCGGTAGCGACCAAGGCCTGGACCTCGCGCTCGTTGGACCGCGCTGGCGCGGTGAACTCCCGCAAGGCCTGATGGCGCGCCGCTCGCCCAGCGACGGGGTTTGGGCCCTCGCGCGCATCCATGCGGACAGCGTTCTGGACCGAGAGGAGGCGGAATCGCTGGCCAGCGAATTTAGCATCGGCGAGCTGCACGCGCCGATGCGCCGCCGGGCCGGCCCCGCGCCGGACCTCGAGCCGCCGACCGCGCCCATTCTGCGCCAGGTCCTTGAACTCTCTGCATCGGTCTTCTTCCATCGCCTCAACGCCCTGTTGCAGAGAGCGCCGGACGCCTCGCGAGCGGCCCTCCTGGCCGAGCTCTCGCCGCATCGAGCCGAGCTCGAAGGCCCGCTCAAGTCCAGCCAGTTGCGGCCCGACGTGGCCCACTCGATCGAGGCGGCGGTGGCGGACGCCATCACCGAGATCCGCGAAGCGGCGTTGCGGCATGGGGCGGTCGGCTCCGACTGGCGTAGCGCAACATGGTCCGACACGGCGACCTTGGGTCCGCTGGAGCGCGCCGCGCGAGCCTATGCCCAGATGGGCGCTCCTTCTCGGCAGGATCTTCAGACCTTCGTGACCGACCTCGATGCGAGCGGCCGGCTCATTTCCGGATCCAACGGCTATCGGCTTCGCTTCCTGCACGGCGAGCTTCCGCCGGTGCGCGGCTACTGGCGGTTGTCGACCTCCCCGCCGGCCGCCAACGACCTTAGGCGCGGCGTCGGCAGCCGCAGCGAGTTGGTGCTCGAGCCGGATGGAACGCTCGAACTCGCCATCCAGCGGGACCTGCCGGCGATCGCCCAGATCCCCAACTGGCTGCCCGCCCCTTCCGGTCGATTCTCCCTGGTCATGCGCCTGCACTGGCCGCTTGCCGCCGCGCTGAGCCCCGGCTGGCGCCCGCCACCCGTGGAACGGGTCGAAGCGGAAGCCGGCTCCAGCCCCGGGGCAGGACATGGCTCCTCCCCCCGTCGCACCCCCGACATTCTCCCGGACCGGGAGACCGCATCGAGCTCATGGAGCATCTTGCCGTGAAACCTCTGCATCTGGCCCTCGCACTTACACTCGGCGTGGCGCTTCCCCTCGCCGCTTCGGCCGCCCCTGCCACCACTTCGGCGACCCACGCCCCGTCGACCGCGAGGCGCACCTCGTCGACGACGGCCACCAAGCTCGAGATCGATCCAAAGGCGATCGAGGCGCTGCGCAAGATGAGCGCCTACCTACAGTCACTATCCGGTTTCGAACTGAAGTCCGACGCGAGCCTGGACCTCGTCACCGCCCAAGGGCAGCGTATCCAGCTCGACGGTGTCGTCCGCTACAAGGTGCGAAAGCCGGACGCCTTCGTCATTTCCTTCGACAACGACATCAAGAAGCGGACGTTCTACTACGACGGCAAGCAGTTCACCATCTCCGCGCCCGACCTCGGCTACTACGCGACCTCCGCAGCGCCGCCGACCATCCACCAAACGCTCGACATGATCTGGGAGAGGTTCGGCATCTCTCTTCCGCTCGAGGACCTGTTCCGCTGGGGCGAACCAGGCAGCTCCAGGGTCGACTCCGTCAGGGAGGCCTTCGGCGTCGGACCCGCCACCATCGACGGAGTCCAGACCGATCAATACGCCTTCCGGGAAGGCGACATCGACTGGCAGATCTGGATCGAGCGGGGCGACAAGCCTCTCCCGCGCAAGATGGTGATCGTCGACCGGACCGATCCCGCCGATCCCGCCTACAGCGCGAGGCTCACCTGGAACGTGAACCCCACCCTCACGGCGGACGACTTCGCCTTCCATCCCGCCAAGGACGCCAAGCCGATCAAGTTCGTCTTGGCTGGCCAATAGGAGAGCGCTCCGATGATGAACAAGACCATCTCCAGGGTGGCGCTGGCGGCTTCCCTTGCGGCCATCGTCTCGGCCCTCGCCGCGCCCGCGGTTGACGCCCGCGGCGGTCGTGGCGGCGGCGGCGGCCGAGGAGGCGGCGGCGGACGCGGCGGCGGCGGTTTCAGCGGCGGCGGCGGACGTGGCGGCGGCAGTTTTGGCGGCGGACGCGGCGGATCCACCGGCGGTGGAATCCGGGGGTCGGGTTCGAGCAGCATCAGTCGTCCGTCGGGCGGCGGCTTCGGCGGCGGCGGCAGCGGTGGCTTCAACCGTCCGAGCCAAGGCGGCGGCAACCGCTTTGCGAGCAATGGCGGCGTGGGCGGTCGCGGCGGGGTTGGCGGACCCGGCGGAGTCGGTGGCGCTGGCGGCGCCGGAGGCGTCGGTGGTCGCGGCAGTGTTGGCGGCCCCGGCGGCGTCGGTGGCGCTGGCGGCGTGGGTCGTCCCGGAGGTGTTGGCGGCGCGGGAGGCGTTGGCCGACCTGGTGGCGTGGGCGGTGTCGGTGGTGCTGGGGGCGTCGGCCGTCCAGGCGGCGTCGGCGGCGTTGGGGGTGTTGGCGGCGTCGGTGGTGTCGGAGGCGCCGGCCGGCCGGGCGGAGGCGGCAACAGCATCAGGGGCGGAAACAACAACATAAACAGCGGCAACACCGTCAATGTCGCCAACGGCAACGGTGGCTGGTATGGCGGCGGATGGGGCGGGTACTATGACCACCCCATCGGGGCCGGACTTGCGATTGGGGCGGTCGCCGGCCTGACGGCCGCGGCGATCGGGTCTGCGTACTACGCTTTGCCGCCGGGTTGCCCTGCCTATCCCTATGGCGGCTATTCCTACTACCACTGCGGCGGGGCGTACTACGAGCCGCGCTACGAGGGCGACACAGTGGTCTATGTGACCGTTCCCGATCCATCTCAGGGTGGCGCATCCGCGCCGTCTGGGGAGGCGGCGGCCAACAACATGCCCATGCCGTCTGGCGCGCCGCCTACGCAGTAGCCGGGCCGAGCTGAGATTCGCCGGGTCACTCTTGCGGCGTCCACACCACGGTGGCGATCAGGCCTTCCTTGCGGTGAGCGCCGACCCCTGGTCAGGCAGAATCCGAAATCGCGGAGACCTCAGGCGGCGCTGCGTCATCGGCAAACCCTGGCCGGCCTGCGGACGGCAAAGGTTCTGGCAGAGCGGGCCGAAGAAAAAGGCCCCGCACGCAGCTTATGCGCGCGGGGCCAAGTACTCAGGGCCGCCAGAGAGGGACCAGACCCTGATGTCGCTACGGTTCAGGGGGGGATTACGAACCTTTGCGGACATTCGGATCATGCCAGCTAGGCGCGTCCGCTCGGATCGGGTGATTCCCTGACGTGGCTAGGCGACCGAACCCTGCCAGCGGCGCTCAGATCACCGCCTCGACGCGCCGAACTCCCGCCGCCCGCCAGTTTGCCACCGCCGGCGTCACCGCCGAGACGACCGTACCAGAGGCGTCGGAGCGGATATTCAGGCGGCCGCCAAGCTGAGCGATCCGCGCGCGCATTCCCGGAATGCCGACGCCCAGCAGGACCTGATCTCCCTCACCGCGGGTCGGCCCGGGCATCCCGCGCCCGTCGTCGGCGACCCTCAGGCGCAGCCTGGTCGAGCGGCGGACGACTTCGATGGCGACCGACCTCGCGTCTGCATGGCGATATACGTTGGACAGCGCTTCCTGCACGACGCGGTAGACCGCGTGCGACACATCGAGACCCACGTCATTGATCGGTCCGTCTGTCCGCAGGGCGATGCGCAGGCCAGATCGGGCGCCGAACCCCCGTACGAACGACTCGAGCGTCGCCTGTAGTCCGTCCCGCTCGAGGCCGGGCGGCTTCATCAGATAGGACAGGACGCGAACCTCCTTCACCGCCTCCTGAAGCGACTTCGACATGTCATCGAGGACTTCGCGGGTTTGATGGCCCTTGCCCACGAGCTGCCGCAGGCGCGTGACCCCAAGTCCAAGCGCAGCCAAATGCTGGCTCGTGGAATCGTGAAGTTCCACGGCGATCCGCTGGCGCTCCCGTTCCTGCGCCGACAGGAGCTGCTCACCGATGCTGGAGAGCGCCGCCTGGGCCTCGGACGCCTCGGTCAGGTCTTCCTGGAAGGCGATCAGCCGCAGGGTCGCGCCGATCTTCAGCGGGGCGACCCGCAACTGGCGCCACCTCACGCCCCCCGAGCGTCTATCGAGGTACACGTGGCTCAAGCTGGGCTCGCGTCCGTCGACGACGTCCTCCAAGCCGCATTCCAAGGCGCAGTCGTCGAAGTCGTCGATCAGCCCCCGACAGAACTCGATATAGGCGCCGCCGACGCAGACCGGGGGATCGAGCGCAGCCATGGCCTCGCGGCAGTCGGAATTCGCCCAGACGATGCGCCCCCGCACGTCCAGCAGCGCGACCTCCGCCGGCACCGCGTCGCAAACCGCCTCGAGCAGATCTGTCGAACCGCTCGCGGCCAAGTCGGTCTGCTCGCCGCCAGCGCAGACGCTGCCCCCGGACGAAGCCTGGGTTTCGAGCTGACCCATCTCTTCGGATTTCGATGAGCGCTTCTCCAGACCTGGAGCCAGCTCGGTCGGGAGGACCGTGACCGCGCTTGTCTGCGGATCCGTCTTGCGCTCATGCACATCGGTCGCCACGCCGTACCAGCGACGGCCGCCGAAGCTCTCGACCAGTTCGGCGCGGATCCTGAACCATCGCCAGGCGCCGTCGCTGCGCCGGATCCGCACGTCCATGCAGCTGAAGGTGGAGTCGGGCGTCAGCCTCGCCTGGAGCGTCAAACTGGCCCGGTCTTCCGGGTGAATAGCGCCAAGCAGACGATCGGGGCGTGCGTCGAACGGCAGGCCGACGTACCTGAAGAAACTCGCGTCGACCCTGTCAGGCCATCCTTCCTCGAAAGCCGTGAACTGGATGATCGGCGCGGCGTCAGGATCCAGCCAGGCCTGCTTTTCGATTTCGTCAGCGGTCGCGCCGCTCTTTCCGGTCTCGGATAACGGCAAGGCGCAACCGAGGATCACGATGGGCTCGTCGTTCATCCCGCGGACCGGATTCAGGGCAATGACATAGTGCCGGCGGCCCGGTTCCCCCGGCTCAGGCGCCAGGCAACGGACCGCCGCGCCTGTCTCCACGCACTGACGGCAGAGCAGGCGCGCAAGACTCAAGCCGCAAGGCGGAAGCGCATCCTCAATGGTCTTTCCAACGACGGTCAGCGCCGAAATGTTCGTGGCCGCTTCGAACGCGGCGTTGACACCCTCGAATACGAAGGTCTCACCACTCACGCGCAGCGCCGTGAGAACGACCGGTCGCGTCAGCGAGGCGGACGCCGGAGATTGAGGCAGATCCTGGACCGTCGCGGGGTCGACTTTGGGCAAGCTCCGGAGCGCTCTCGACTCCAACGAGAGGCTCGGGTCGCCTACGAAACTCGCGGCTGAGCCACCGTCCGGTCTCATCCGTAGTACCAAACCCCCGGATCAACCTGTACGTAGATACCCTACTAGTCGAAACCCTTAACTCTCGAATTGATCTCCCTCAGTCCCAGGAGATCGTGATCATGCGCCAGTCGTCGCCGGCAAGTTCCGTAAATCGCCAAATTCCGCCACGGCCTGCTTGGCCCAGGTCCTGAAAAGCGCCTCGAAATCAGCCCGATTTGAAACGCTGGTGCGGACCCGCCCGATGCTGTCTCCCGCGTATCGCTTGTCCAGCACCCGACCCAGCAACGCGCCGGTCATCGAGTCACGCGCCTCGACGAAGAAGGATGCATAGCCCGCCTCAGGCGCAACGGCCGTCCGTCGGCCCGCGCTCCTGACGTCCGGCGCGTTGACGTAGATGTCGACCACGCCGCAATGCACCCGGAGCACGTCTGGTCCCGGTTCGGTCACCACCTGGTATTCGGCGTCGGAAAAGGCCTTGGCGAACAGGCTGGTTGCGGATTTGGAGCCACCCGCGACCATCCGCTCGACATCGCTGTCCCGGATCTGCGAGCTAAGACCGCGGTGGGAGCTGTTGTAGTCGCGCACGTAGTTCTTCTTGAAGGCGATCTCCACAGGATCAATCATGACCTTGTGGTAGGGAGCGAAGTCTGCGCCCGGGGCCAGATAGGCCAGGGCGAACCTCTTGGATTTCACCTGGACGAGACCATCCCAAGTGGTCGGGGCCGCGGCGTATGTCGGCGCCGCATAAACCGCGCAAGCGGCGATAGCCGTGAGTGCGAAGCAGCGGCGGTCCATTGGCGGCTCCAGTTAATCTGTGAGCGCAACGATCCGGCGAAACCCGCGCCGGAGCCATAGGTCAGAACCCGTACGTTACATTACGTCAAACCCGCAATCTAGTGTCGAAACGTCTCCGACATTGGAAATCTTCTCGCAATCCCATCTCCAAGGCATTGAACTTCCCAGCGATTTGATTATCGCGGGTGTGTGGGGCGGAGACCCGAAGGGTTCAAGGTCCGCACACCTCAGGGTTCGACGGAGCGCCAGGCGTTGTCCAACCCTCGGCCAGACGCCGCTAGCCCAAGCGCCCCTCGACCCGCAGCGGGAGCGGCGCCTTCGTGCGGTCTCTATGTCGACGGGTCCTTCGGAGCTTCCGACTGCACAGGTCGCGCGCGCCTCATCCACCACAGATAAGACGCCGTCAGGATTGCGCGCACGAGCAGGAATACGAGGATGGCGGCGACGGCGTCCCGAATGCGGTCGGGAAAGCTCTCCGCCGCGATGGCGACGGCGACGCCTGGATGGCGGGTGGCGGCCGCCAGCGCGAGAGACATCCTGCCCCCTTGGTCGGGGCCCCCGAGGAGATGGCCGAACGCCAGCGCCAGCACCACGACTGCCGTGATCGAGACCAGGGCGCCGTCGGCCACGAGCCGCGCCATGACGGGCCAGTCACGGATCACCAAAAGGACGAGGGCGCACAATTGAAGCGCCTGGCCAGCCGGCATGGCGAGGCCTGGCAAACGTTTCGCAATCGTCGGCTTCCAGGCCTTCAGCGCCACCCCGACGCATAAGGGCGCCGCAATTGACAGGGCCACGATCCGCGCGACCGCCGAGGGGCGGATATGGGCCTGCGCAGCCAAGGCGTGGCCACCTGCGATGACAAGAAGCGGAGTCGCGACGATGGAAATAACCGCGGCTGCGATCACGAGGCCGACCGCGTAGCCGGCCGCAGCGCCTCCCCTCTTCCGCGTGACTGGGGGAGCCGGCGGCACAGGGGATACGGTCAGGGCGACGAGGGAGAATTCGATTTCCGGCGGAAGCGCGAAAAGTGCGCTCAGGCCGATCGCGAATGCCGGAACCAATCCGAAAAGGACGAAGACCGCGGGCAGCAGCAGCCTGGGCCGGCTGACCACAAAAAAGGCGTCGCCGAGCGATCCCTGCGCGCCCACTGAGACCACGACAAGCCATAGGCTGACCAACAGCAGGATAACAACGGGCTGGTCCACTTAGGGCGTTTGGGCGGTTTGGCGGCGCGACGAACCCAGGCCCTGAGGGTCAGCCACCAGCCCCGCCGCGCGGTCCAACGCGTCGAAACCCGCCCGATCCAGAGCTTCGTCGAGATGCTCCAGATACGCATGTACAGCCGTCCGTCTCTCGCCCGGCGGCAGTGTCCCCGCTAGCCCCCGCAGCGCCGCCCTGAGCCGGCGTTGGACCTGCAGCGAGCCAGCGCCGTACTGACGGATCTCGTCGAAGGACAGCTCGAGATAGTCCTGCCAAGTTGGCGCCGGGAACACCACGCGCACCACTCCTGCCTCGTCCCGGACGAACCCGCGGGTGAGGCCCCGTGTTCCGAGGCGCCGAAGGAGATCCTCGATCTGGTCGAGCGCCTGCACGGCCGTCGTCGGGTCGTTGACGGCCGGCGACAGCGCTCTGATCGCAACGTCCACGAGCAGACGGATTGCGTACCGCGGATCCTGCTCGAAAGTGCGCGTGGGACCCAGACGAATTCCGGACCTTAGCCGGGTCTCGGAGACCATGCCTGCCCCACCATGAATCGAGGCGAGCGGCGCACCCTCCATCAGGGTGTCGCCGACCGAGCACTGCAGACAGATGATGGCATGCGCGCTTCTGGCCAGGTCCACGAGGGTGCGCAGGTCGAACTCGGCGACGACCAGCGGTCGACCGGCGTGAACAATTAACTGAGGCGACGGATCGGTCTGCAGGTGGGGCTCGGTGGCTGCGTCCTCGGCGTCAACATCGACGCGCGGCATAGCCTCCACCACGGCCCTGCCCTTGCTTCCAATCGCATCGAGCACCCAATGGATCTGCAGATCCCGGATACTGTGGATCAGCCAGGCAAACGCCAGCATGCTGATCACCATCAGGATCCCGACGATGATCGTCGAAAGGAGCGGCGCCGAGTCAGCGCCGCCGCGGCCAGACCAGTTCAGCGCCGCGAGGGCGTAGGTGAAGGTCGCGAAGAAGATTCCGAGCGCATGGAAAACATGCGGGCGCTCGAAGAGGATGGTCGCCAGGCGAGGCGAATAGGCCGCGGCGCTGAACTGCACGGCCATGAGGGCGATGGCGAAGACGATGCCCGTGAAGGCCAGCATCCCGGAGGCGATCGCCGAGAAGAACTGCCGCGCCGAGTCGACGGCCATCTGCGTGACGTGCTCTGGCAGATAGGCGTGCTCGAGCCGGGGAAGAACCATCGCAGCGACAACGCTCGCCACAATGTAGATCATAGGTATGGCCCAGACCGGCGGCCATGTGATGCGCACTCTAGCGAGAGGGCTCATGACGCGTGATCCGCTGCTCCGGACGGCGCAAAGCCCCGGCGGGCAGCCGGGGCTTCGACTTGAAGAGGGCGCTCGGACGTCTGGTTAAGAGGAAGTCTTGATTGTGATATCGACGCGCCGATCCTTCTGAAGGTCTTCGGCGGACTCGCCTTTGGCCGCCGCTTTCTCTTCGCCCCAGGACGCGATCTGTTCCCGATTTAGAGGAACGCCCTGGCTATAGAGGTAACGAGCAACTTGAGCCGCACGCCAACGACCGAGTTCGCGATTGTAATGCTTGCCTCCCCGGGGATCGCAATGACCTACGACCTCGAGCACGACGTTCTTGTTATCGTTGATTAGTTTCTGGGCGAGATCATTCAGTGTTGCTTTACCATCGTCCCTCAATGTGTACTTGGCCGTGTCGAAATAAACGGAGATCGTGTCGCCGACCTGAGTTTCGGTGAATTTACCTTCTGCAAGCGTATACGCGGCGTTCGCGCGTTCCATCGCCGCGTTCGCGTTCTTGTCGACGCCATCGACCCGGGCGCTCAACGCGTCGACCTTGCCGTTGACCTGGTCGACCTTGGCGTTGGTCGCATCGATTTTCTGGTTCACTTCCGCGATGCGGTCGTTGACGTATCCTTTTGTCGCGCAGCCGCTCAGCGTTAGGCCGCCGACTGCCAGGGTCGCCACTAACACAGCGCCTGATCTGAATTTGTTCATAGCGCCCACCCATTGTCCTTTAGCTGCGGGGAAAGTTAGCCATGACACGGGGACCCTTACCGTCGCATCAGGGAAAGACCCCATACGCAAGCCAAGTAATGACTGAGCCGCAAGGTAATTGGCGAACCGATAGGACGTTGTCTCCGGGGTACGGAGGCGTGACTCTCCACGCCGTACGGGTGCCTGCTTAGCCTCAGGCCCGGCTAAGACATGGGGATCACTCGATCAGTAGCGTTCAGCGATGAAGTGACGACCCTCTAACGGTGCCTCGTCGTTGTAGCGCTTCTTCATCTGTCTTTTCGGCAGTTTGACTCTTTCACGGCTGATCTGTTCATACGGAATAAGCGATAGAATATGAGAGATACCGTTCAGCCTGGCGCGTTTCTTGTCGTCTGATCTCAGAATGAACCAAGGTGCAAATTCGGTATCTGTCGCCTCAAGCATGAGATCGCGCGCGCGCGAATAGTCGTACCAGCGCACATAGGATGGAACGTCCATTGGACTGAGCTTCCACTGGCGCAGCGGGTCATTGATGCGCGCCATGAAGCGCCGTTCCTGCTCCTCCATGCCGACCTCGAGCCAGATCTTGATCAGGATGATTCCTGACTCGACGATCCAGCGCTCGGCGTCTGGACAGTTGTCGAGGAACTTGCGGTGCTCTTCGGGCGTGCAGAAGCCCATGACATATTCGACGCCGGCGCGATTGTACCAGCTTCGATCGAGGATCACGATTTCGCCGCCGGCAGGGAAGTGCCCGATATACCGCTGCATGAACAGCTGGGTCTTCTCGCGCTCCGAGGGCGCCGGCAGAGCGACCACCCGGAAGACCCTCGGGCTGACGCGCTCGGTGATGGCCTTGATGATCCCACCCTTCCCGGCGGCGTCGCGTCCCTCAAAAACGATGATCACGCGGGCGCCCGTCGCCTTCACCCACTCCTGCACGTAACAGAGCTGCTCTTGCAGCTCCTTCAGTTGCTCGACGTACTCTTTCGTCTTGAGCTTGGGCGGACGCCGGGCGTCCTCGGTCTTGACGTCCATCACCGGCTCCCGCCGCTTGGCGGGCCAGAGGCAGCTGCCTGAGGATGCGGCGTCCACTGGTCGTCCGTCAGTTTCCAGCCCCCACCGAGCGCCTTGTAGAGGTTGACGACCGCCAGCAGCTGGTCGCGCTCGGTCTGGGCGAGTTGTTCCTCGGCTGGGAACAGCTGCTGCTGCGCCTCGAGCACCTCGAAGTAACTGGCCCGCCCCGAGTCGTAGCGATCAGACGCCAGGCCGATGGAACTCTGCAGCGCCGCGATCTGGCTTTCGAGCGCCGTTCTGCGCCCCACCAGAGTCTGCTGGGCCGCCAGTGCGTCCGAGGTCTCCTGGAAAGCGATGGTGATGGTCTTCTTGTACTGAACGACCATCTCGTCCCACTCGGCCCGGCGCTGTCGCTCTTCGGCCTGCAATCGCCCGCCCGTGAAGAGCGGACCGGCCGCGCTGAGCGCCGCACTCCAGTAGCCAAAACCGGTGAGCGTGTCGTTGAGTATCGCGCCGAGTCCCCCGCCCGCGGCCGACAGCCCGACCTTGGGGAAGTAATTGGCTATGGCGACGCCGATCTGGGCGTTTGCGCGGATCATCTCCTGTTCAGCCGCCAGGATGTCGGGTCGTCGCTCCAGCAGCACCGTCGTGGCTCCGAGGGGAGCTTCGGGCGTCGTCTGGGCGGTCAGGGCGTCGCCACGCGGGATGTCCTTGGGAAAGGCTCCCACCAACACGCTGAGCGCATCCTCCTGGATCGCGATCTCGCGCAACAGCTCCTGAACCTTCGAATGGCTGGCTTCGTAGTTCGCCTGACTGCGTTGGACGGGCAGATCGCTGTCGCGGCCGGCCTTGTAGCGGTCGTTGAACAGGTCGAACGTATGGCCGAAGACCCGCTCGCTCTCATGCGCGATGGCAAGTTCTTGGTCGAGCTCCACCAGCTGGAAGTAGTGGGTCGCGATGTCGGTCACGAGACTCAGCATTACCCCGCGTCGGACATCCTCCCTGGAGACCAGCTCGGCTTGAGCCGCCTCGGTGGAGCGCTTGATCCGCCCCCACAGATCGATCTCCCATGCCGCGCTCAGGGCGCCGCCGAGCGTTCCATAGGTTATCGTACCGATTCCGACCGGATCGACCGTGAAGGCGGTCTGGCCGTTGATCCCGGTCTGGTAGCCGACCTGCGGCTTGCCCTCGGACCTGGCCACCGCGACGAGGGCGCGGGCCTGTTCGATGTGGGTGATGGCAATCTTCAGGTCGTAGTTGTTGGCCAGTCCCTCCTGGATGAGTTCCTGAAGCGCCTTGTCATGGAAGACGCTCCACCAGGGCAGGTCGGCGATCGATGCGGCTTCGGCGGGGGTCGCCTGCCCGCGGAACTGAGCCGGCACAGTCGTCTGCGGCCGCTCGTACTTGGGTCCGACCACGCAGCCCGCGAGAGCCAAAGCGGCCAGGGCCGTTGTCGCCACGGATCTTGTCAGCGCTCTATTCATAGGCCGCGCTCCTTTCACTGGACCGCTGCAAGCATTTTTCTGAAGCGGGAGAGAGTGAAGACCGTAAAGGCGGCGCCGATCACGAACATCTTGGCCATCGAGGGCCAGACCATGCCGAAGTTGGCGTTGCGGAACAGCACTGCCTGCGAGAAGGCGACGAAGTGGGTGGAGGGCACCAGCTGCATGAACTTCTGCAGCGGGACCGGCATGCTCTCCAGCGGCGTCTGGCCGCCAGAGAGCAGGATCATCACCAGGAACACCGGGAAGGCGAGAAGGCCGAACTGAGGCATCGACCGAACCAGCGTCGCCAGCATGATGCCAAGAGCGGTGACCGAGAAAAGGTAGATGGCGAGGCCCGCAGCAAATAGCGGGACGGACGAGAGCTCCACCGGCACTCCAATCGCCCACTGGACCACCAGGAAGAGCGAGGCCAACGCCGCGACGACCACAACCAGTCCGTTCGCCCAGATCTTGGCGAACATCAGTTCGAACGGTTGGAGCGGCATCACAAGCAGGTGCTCGATGTTGCCATGCTCGCGCTCGCGCAGCACTGCTGCGCCGGTGAGAAAGATCGCCAACACCGAGATGTTGTTGATCACCTGATTGATCGCGACGAACCAACCCTGTTCGTAGTTTGCGTTGAAGCGCCCCCGCGTATCGAGGCTGATCAGCCGCTTGTTTACAGCTTGGCCCGCTCCGGACCAGAACGGCTCGACAGCCGGTGTGATGATACTCTGGATGTAGCCCGGCCCCCGACCCGCCTGGCTCATCGCCGTGGCGTCGGTGACGATCTGCACTTCTGGCTTCGAGTCGCGCGCAAGATCATGCTGAAATCGCGGCGGCACGTCGACGACGAAGGTGTACTTACCCGTGTCCATCGCGTGATTGATGTCGTCGAAACTGATCTCCGCAGCCGGCAGGAAGAGCGGCGGCAGCATCGATTGCTGAATGGTCCGCGCCGCCTCCGAATTGTCCTCGTCGACGATGGCGATCGAGGCATTGACCACGTCCATCACGGCGCTCTTGGACGGCGTGTAGACTGAGAAGGTGAATGCGTAGGCGATCAGGAACAGCAGCACCGGATCGCGCGCCAGGCTGAGCCCCTCCTTCAGGCCGAGCTGGAAGATGTGCCAGACCTTTGTCATGGATCACGACTCCTGCTTCTTCAGCAGGATGGCTGACAGGCTGAAGTAAACGGCCGCAATCACCGCCAGGGCGACGATGTTCGGCCACAGCGTGTTAAACCCGAGAGCCTTGGTGAACGTGCCGACACTGACAGCCTGGAAGTAGGTGCTCGGGAAGATCTTTGCGGCCAGGGACGCGGTGCCGGTCAGCGACGACACCGGCACGAACATACCGGAGAACTGGACCGCAGGCAGGATCGCGATGATTGCCGCCGCAAAGATGGCGGCCGTCTGGGTCGCGGCGAACACCGAGATCAGCAGGCCAAAGCCGGTGCTGGCCAGAACATAAATGACGCCGCCCACGGCCAGGGTCAGCAGGCTGCCCTTGACCGGCACATGGAACAACAGGACCGCAAGCACGACAAGGCTGGCGAACTGGATGAGCGCGACGACAACATAGGGCAGTTGTTTGCCGAGCAGGAATTCGCTCTTGGTCGCAGGCGCCGCGTAGAAGTTGGCGATCGAGCCAAGTTCCCTCTCGCGCACAACGCTGAGAGCCGTCAGCATGCTGGGGATCAACATCAGCAAGAGCATGATGTCGCCAGGCACCATGGCGTAGATGCTGTTGAATGACTGATTGTAGAGGGCGCGGACATTGACCTTGATCGGCTGAGGCGCCTGCGGGATTCCGCTATCCTGCCGCCAGCGTTGCTCGAATTGGCTCGTGCTCGCTTCGACGTAGCTGCGCGCGGTCTCGGCCCGGAACGGCATCGCCGCATCCACGTAGGCCATCGCCGCAGGTTGGCGACCCCGGATCAGGTCTCTCTCAAAGCCGGCGGGGATCTCGAGGGCGAACCGAAGCTCGCCGTTGCGCAACCGTCGCTCAAGCTCCCGATAATCCGTGATCGGACGTTTTTCGTCGTAGTAGATCGATCCTCGGAAGGAGTCGGCGTACTGCTCGCTGGCGTGAGTCCTGTCGAAGTCCAGGACGGCGAAGGTCAGATGGTTGACGTCCAGCGAAATGCCGTAGCCGAACACGACCATCAAAAGCAGCGGCCCGAAGATGGCGAACAGCAAACGGACGGTGTCGTGCCTCAGCTCGATCGCCTCCCTTCGGGCGAAGGCCCACACTCGTGAGAAGCTGAATCGGCCCGCTTCGGGCCCCGCCGGGCCCTCCACGGCCTCTGGCGGCGGGACGTTGACCTCGGGTGCGGCCTCCGTCCCTGGGGCAGGTCCTGTCTCGGCCTTTGCCGCATCCTCGAGGTAGCCGATGAACGCCGCCTCCAGGTTGGGCGCTTTGCGCTCGATCACGAGGTCGGCCGGCTTGCCTTGGGCGAGCACCTTTCCGCGGTGCATCATCGACATGCGGTCGCAGCGCTCGGCCTCGTTCATGAAGTGGGTCGAGAGAAAGATGGTGACCCCGTTCTCCCGCGAGAGCCGGATCATCAGCTCCCAGAAGCCGTCGCGGGCGACCGGGTCCACGCCCGAGGTCGGCTCGTCGAGGATCAGCACCTGAGGTTCGTGGAGGACGGCCACAGCCAGCGACAGGCGCTGGCGGATGCCGAGCGGCAGGCTCTCGGCCAGGGTGTCCGCCACGTCTTCGAGACCAAAGTCTACGAGCAGCTGATTGACCCGGGCCTTTCCTTTGTCCTCGGGCAGATCGAACAGGCGGGCGTGCAGCATCAGGTTCTGCCGCACCGTCAGCTCAGTATAGAGCGAGAAGGCCTGGGACATGAAGCCGACATCGCGCCGGGCCTCGATGTCGCCGCCCTTCACCGGACGCCCGAACAGCTCAGCCGTGCCCTCCGTCGGTGGGAGAAGCCCGGTCAGCATCTTCATCGTGGTAGTCTTGCCGCAACCATTCGAGCCCAGGAAACCAAAGATCTCACCCGGTTCGATACGGAAGTTCACGTGGTCGACAGCAGTGAAGGCGCCGAACCGCTGAGTCAGACCATGGGCCTCGATGGCCGGCGGACCTCCAGTCGGCTGATACGGCGTGATCACTGGCTCGCGGTGGCCTCGGCGCGCCTCCTCGGGCAGGAGGCGGATGAAGGCTTTCTCCAGCGTGGGCTGGCCCACGCTCTCGCGCATTTCCTGTGGCGTACCGGTGCCGATGACCGTGCCGGCGTTCATGGCGACGAGCCATTCGAAGCCCTCGGCCTCGTCCATATAGGCCGTGGCCACCAGCACGCTCATTGTGGGGCGCCGCACTCGAATCCGGTCGATCAGCTCCCAGAATTGCCGTCTGGCGAGCGGATCAACGCCAGTGGTCGGCTCGTCCAGAATCAGCAGGTCTGGATCGTGGATCAGAGAGCAGCAGAGCCCGAGCTTCTGCTTCATCCCGCCCGACAGCTTGCCAGCGGGGCGCTCGCGAAAAGGCGCGAGGTCGGTGGAGACCAGAAGATCGTCAATCCGCCACTCGCGTTCCTCTCGCGATTGACCGAAGAGCCGCCCGAAGAAGTCGATGTTCTCGAAGATGGAGAGGGTCGGATACAGGTTCTTTCCCAGGCCCTGGGGCAGATAGGCGATCCGATGCGCCACCTCGGTGCGAAAATGGGGATCGGCGATGTCGCCACCCAGGACTTCCACCTGGCCGCTCTGGATCTTTCGCACCCCCGCCAGCATGCCCAGCAACGTCGACTTGCCGACTCCATCGGGACCGATCAGGCCGATCATCCTGTTGGCGGGGATCTCGAGGCTGACGTCGTCCAGGGCGACCGCCTTTCCGTAGAACTGAGAGACCCCGCTGATACGCGCGACCATGGGGTCGCCGGCGGGGGCGTCCATTACTGTGATCCCCCGGTCCCGCCCGCGGGCTTCCACAGGTCAACAGGCACCTGGGCCGCCGGCTGCAGCTTCTTGGGCCAGTCGGCGGAGGTGTACCGGACGTAGCCCATGCCCGGCAGGCCGGTCTTCACCAGCGCCTCGTACTGCTGCAGCCGCTCTCTTGGGATCTGCAGCTTCACGCGGAACGTCAGATTGTGCCGCTCTTCCGCCGTCTCGACCGTCTTGGGCGTGAACTGCGCCATGGGCGAGACGAACGAGACGAAGGCGCGGATCGGATACTGCGGCGCGGCGTCCAGGACGATGCGGGCCTCCGAGCCGACCTTGAGCTTCCCGGTCACCTCTGCAGGCAGATAGATGTACATATAGACGTCCGAGAGGTCGGTTACCGACAGCACGCGTCCACCCGCCGGCAGCACCTCGCCGGGCTCGGCAAGCCGCGTCTCCACGCGTCCGCGGATCGGAGACAGCAGCGTCATGTCCTTGATCTGGGACCGGATGCGGTCAGCTGTAGCCTGAGCCGCGGCGATGTTTGCCAGGGTCTGGACCGCGGAGGCTTTCGACCCGGCGAGCTGGGATTGCGATCCGGCGAGCTGGGCTTTTGAGGCCAGCATGGCCGCGTTGTCGATGTCGGCCTCACGCTGGCTGACCGCGCCGCGCGGCACCAGATCTCTCGAGCGGTCGTATTGCTTCAGAGAGAGGTCGTAGTCCGCGTTCTTCACCGCAACGTCGGTGACGGAGGTGTTGACCTGGGAGAGGGCCACATTGCGGTTGTCCCGCGCCGCCGTGATCTGAGCCTCGGCCTCCCGCAACTGGGCGTCGAGCGTGGATGTGTCCATCTGGGCCACCACCTGGCCGGGCTGCACATCATCACCCTCGTGGAACAGCACCTGATCGATGCGTCCTGCGTACTTCGGTGAGATGTAGACCTGTGTCGCCTCGAGGCGGCCGTTGCCGCCGGCGAAGCCCGCTGGCAGGCCCGGTCGGGAGAGAATTCTCCAGGCTACAAAGGCGACGACCGCCGCCACCGCCACGCCAACAATCAGGAGGAGGCGGCGATTACCGCCACTCCCCCTTCGTCTGCCCGCCACTCCGCTCGCTGCCTTGTCGGCTGGCTTCGGCGAAGTAATTGGCGCCACTCGAGCTCCGGCCATGATCGCGCAATCCGTTGTCGAAGTGGTCGAAATCCTAGGCTCGGGTGCGCAGGGGGATATATCAGGTGAACCCCGCGCGTAGGCCCCATGCAGACCGGCCCCGGTTCTCCCTGAAGCCCGCCAGAACGCATCAGCAACGCTTCAGGGTTTTACCCGCCGGCGCCCCGCACGTGCGGGCGCGCACCCCACCTTGGATCGCAATCGGCCCGACGGCGCCTACTTCTTGACGGAGACCGACTTGGCCGCCGTTTTCAGGCTCTGCACGACCTTGATTCCGCGCTCAGCCCTCTGCTTCACATCGGGACGGGGATCGCGCTGGAGCGCCTCCTGGTACCAGGCTTCGACCGCATCGAGCTCCCCGACCGGCACGCCGCCCTTGAAGGCGTAGGTTCCTCCGCCGGGCTTCTTTCCGCCCGTGAGGTCGGAGAACAACTGGTCGGCCACCAGGATGCAGACGAGCGGGTCTCCGGCCTTCTCCGCGGCTTCCCACAGGGCGACCGCCTTCTTGGTGTCCTTCTTGCCGCCGTCACCGGCAGCATACATCTCGCCCAGGCGCCGCAGCGCCTGAGGGTTCTTCCGGTCGGCGGCCATGGCGTACCACTTTCGCGCCTCCTGATGGTTCTCCTTGACACCCCGGCCGTAGAAGTAGGCGTCCGCCACGACGAGCTGCGCTTCGACGTCCCCTGCGTTCGCAGACTGCTTGCACAAACCCACCCCGCGTTCGCCATGCCCTGGCTCACCCATAAGCATCAGGCCCAGCGCGCATTTCGACTTCGGGAAGCCCATCTGGTCCGCGCGCGTATAGGCGGCCTCGGCCTTGGCCGCATCCTTCGCGCCGGTGAGGCCGTTCTGCCAGCACACGCCGACCAGATGCATGGCGTCGGCCCGGCTGGAGGACGCCTTCTCCTCATAGCCACACCCCTTCTTCGGATCGCGGGGCACGCTATTGCGGCCGTAGATGAGCATGACTCCGGCGAAGAACTGGGCGTCGGTACGGCCGGCGTCCGCGAGCTTGATGAGCTCGGCGGGGTGGCCGGCGTCCGCCTTGTCCATGGCCGCCTTCACGGCCGGGGACACGGGCGGCTCGGCCCAGGCATGGCTCGAGGTCGGAGCGGCTGCAATCGCCGCAGGCGCATAGGCAAGCAGGGGCAGCAGCGCCAGGCGCTTACAGAAGGCGCCAAACCGTGTGCGTGGCAGCGTCATTTGGGGACCGCCGAGGGGAACCTCGGCCAAAGCTACGCCCGTGAATGGGCCGGGCGACCCGATCAAACCCTGAGAGGCGCCGAGGGGACCGCCTGAGGGTCGATGCGTCGCCGCCGAGGCGGATATCGGGTCCTAGTCGCGCGCGAACCCCGCAATATCCCTGGCTGCGGCTCGGCTCACATCGGGACAGGTGGTCGGAAACACCTCGGTGCCGTGGATCGTGCCCATGGCCTGATGACAGCGGGCGGCGACCCCGGCGCGCAGCAGAAGACGATAGAAATTGATCCCTTCGTCCCGCAGAGGATCGCACTCGTTGACGTTGATGACGGTCGGCGGCAGCCCCTTCACGTCATTCTCAGTGGCGAAGCTCGGCCAGGCGAGCGGATCCCGCGCTTCGTACGCCTCGATCCCGTAGCCCATCCGACCGCGGTTGTTGTGCAGATCCAGGAGGATGCCGTTGTTCTCCACGGAGGATGGCGCGGCCGGATCGGGCCACTTGCCAAGGATGTAGGGACAGAGGGCGTAGATCCCCTTGATCAGGCGGATGTCGCCGCTCCGCAGAAGGCTCAGCCCCACGGCCAGCGCCAGGTTCCCACCGCCGCTTTCGCCCGAGACCACGATCCGCGCCGGATCCACTCCAAGTCGTCCCGCATTGGCCGAGGTCCACTTGAGGGCGGCGATGCAGTCGTTCAGCCCGGCCGGGTAAGGCGCGACCTCCGGGGTCGAGGAGGGGCTCAGCGAATTGCGAAAGTCGGGCTGGACGACGGTCATGCCTTCGTGCGCGAGCAAGCGCGCCCATACCCGCTGGTTTCCGTCGAAACAGGACATGGAGGCCATACCCCCGCCGTGGATGTAGTAGACGCACGGCAGAGGGCCCGCCCCCTGGGGTCGGGTGATACGGAGGTTGATTGTGTTTCCGTCAGGGTCGCAGACGACTTTCTCCGTTCGGACCTCGAGACCCGCTGACGGCGAGATGTCTTCGCGATCGACCGAATCGAGTAGCATCTTGAGGCCCGCGGCGCGCTGTTCAGCCTCCGGCCCGGAGAGCTCGGCGATCATCGCCTCTCGACTGACAGCGTCGCCGGGGCTGGCGATCGGCATGGCGCCGAACGCGGCCTTTATCCGGGGATCGATGCGAGGATCGTCGGCAAGCTTGGAGGCCATCGGCGGCTGTTCCCAGGTGGCTAAGGTGAGCGACGATGCGGCGCACCTGTGCGAAATTCAACAGCAAGGTCTGGATCGCAGAGGGCGCACATGGTCCTGACGATCGCCACCCGCGACGCCCCCGTCCCGATCACGCTGCCTTCGGGCGTGACGGCCTGGGCGCTGACAACGGGAGAGGACGGCATGCGCACGCAGGTGCGCGGGCTGGCGCAGGCGGTCGCCGACGTCGTCGTCGAGAAGATCGCGCCTGCTCGCAGCCTCTCCGCAGCGCTCGGAGCGCTCACCGCGGGCCCCAGCCTGGCTCGCGCCTTCTCCCCTCCCTGGCCGGACATCCTGATCACCTGCGGTCGACGTTCTGCGCCCTACGCGGTCGCCATGAAGCGTGCGAGCGGCGGCCGGATGCTGACCGTGCACGTGCAGGATCCCCGCGCGTTCCGCACTGAATTCGATCTCATCATCGCCATGGACCACGACCGGATCGACGAAGGTCCGGGAGTGATCAAGGTGGCGACGGCGCTGCACGACATCACCCCGGCGGCTCTCGCCGCAGCGGCTGAAGGGTGGAGGCTTCGCTTCGAGCGGCTCGGGCGGCCCCTGGCCGGCGTTGCGATCGGCGGCGACCTTCGCGGCCGCCCCTTCAGCCTCGACGACGGTCGACGGCTCCTGGACGGATTGCAACGTCTGCGTCACGCAGGGCTCGGGCTCGCCATCACGCCATCGCGTCGCACGCCTCTGCCTGTGCGAGCGCTCCTGGCCGAAGCTTTCGCCGGCGACAACCGCGTATTCCTCTGGGACCTGGAGGGTGACAATCCCTATCGGGCGATCCTTGCCCTGGCTGACCGTCTCGTCGTGACCACCGACAGCGTTTCCATGGTCTCCGAGGCGATCGCCACAGATCATCCCGTGGAGTTGTACGACCTCGGCTTTCGCCGACACATCGGTTTCGTCCAGGAACTGGTGGACATGGGACTCGCCCGACGCTTCGAAGGCGATCCCTCGCCGTTCAGCACGCGCGGACCCTTCGACTCGACTCAGGTCGCGGCGGCCGCGGTGCGGCGCCTGCTTCAGGCCCGGACGGGTATCGTCGGATAGGCGAGCTGCTCGCGCGCCCGCCATTCGTCCGTGACGTAGTTCATGATCACCGAGCGCCGAATTCCCGGGATCGGCCGCCTCGCGAGGCCATGCCAGGTTCCCGAGCCGGGGACGAAGACAAGCGCGGAATTGTCGATGAAGGGTGATCGCTTCGCCCAGGTGTCAGGGTCCGCATAGATGTCGGTGCCGAGATCCGCCTGATCTTCCGCCTCCGCGAGATAGATCAGCATGGTGAAGCGCTTGACGCCCAGGTCGGTATGCGGCTCCAGCCAGAATCCGTCCGTGTCCTGGGCATATTCCAGGCGAACATAAGAGCCCGCCAGACTGGCGCCGGTGGCGCCTTCGATCATCCCGACGACCTCGGAAGACTGGAAGGCGTCGGCGACCGCCCCACACGTATCGAAACGGGCGTTGTTGGCCGCGTCGAAATAGTGCCGCTGATCGTTGTGCAGTTCGCGCTTGCCTGAAACGCCATGAAGGTCGGGAGGCGTGAACGGCAAGCGCCGAATCCAGTCCGTCAGCCCCGATGGGAAAACAGGCCCCACGCTCCAGTGGCGATAGGGAACATCGTCCGGGCGGGCGGCGGCGAAGGCCGCGGCAAGCGAGTCCTGGATGGCTCGGGTGAGGGCGTCGCGCGTCTGGGGGAGGGTCAAGGGCAGCTCTGAGGTGGGAATCGGTCGGGGGAGGCCCACCCAGACCCTCATCTAGGCCAACGTGCGCTCCCAGTCACCTGCGGCTCCTGGCGCCAGGGGCGCCAGGCCCACGACCGTCTCTTGCTGACCATTCAGAGCGGTGGCCAGCGGAACGCCCAGGGTCGCGCCTGTTCCAGCTGCGCAGCTAGCCTGAAGAGCACGGCCTCGCCGGCAGGCTGGCCAACGAACTGGACGCCCAGCGGCAGGCCGTCCGACGTCCGGGATAGCGGAACGCTCATGGCTGGCTGGCCAGTAATGTTGAAGGCCTGGGTGTTGGGCATGAAGTGGAACAGCCGCTTTGCGTATTCCGCCGGGCCGGCGCCCCGAAGCCACCCGACGGGCGGAGGCGGACAGCCGAGGGTCGAGGTCAGCAGGACGTCAAACCCCTGAAATGTGCGCGCCGCCTGGCGACCGAAGGCGTGGGCGGTCTGCAGGGCGCGGATGTAGTCACTGGCGTGGATCTCTCGTCCGCGCCGGTAGAGGGCGAGCGTGTAGGCGTCGATCTCGTCCTCGCCGATCTCTCTGCCCCTGCGCTGCGCCTCGTTGTTCAGGAGGGTGGCGATGTTCGCGGCGATGATGAGTCCGCCCGCCTCGCGCACGGGCTCGTAGTCCCAGTCCAGGACGATCTCTTCCACCCGATGGCCGAGATCGTGGCACACGCGCGCGGCATCGCGCACGGCCTCGGCGCACACCGGGTCGATCGCGTCCGACGCGATCGACTGGGTCGTGAACGCGATCCGAAGTTCGCCGGCGTCGGCTCCAACCTCCTCGGCGAACGGACGTTCACCAGGCTCGGCCCAGTAGGGATCCCCCGGCTGCGTTTGCGAGACGACGTCCAGCAAAACGGCGCTGTCTCGCACCGATCGGCTCACGACATGCGAGATCGAAAAGCCGCCCCAGCCCTCATCGGCCGGCGCCATGGACACGCGACCACGCGAGGGCTTCATCCCGAACAGCCCGCAGCAGGAGGCGGGAATCCTGATCGATCCGCCGCCGTCGCTGGCGTGGGCCGCCGGAACGATGCCCGCCGCTACAGCGGCTGCCGCGCCGCCCGACGACCCGCCTGGGGTGCGTTCGGTATTCCAGGGATTGCGGCTGGGGCCGAACAATTCCGGCTCGGTCACCGGCTCCAGCCCGAATTCGGGCGTGTTGGTCTTGCCGAATATGACGAGCCCAGCTTCGCGGTAGGCCGCGACGATCGCACTGTCGGCGGCGGACGGCTGGGTGGCGAATACCTTCGATCCGGCGGATGTGGGAAAGCCCGCCAGAGACGCCCCGAGATCCTTCAGCAAGAACGGGACGCCAGCCAGAGGCCCCTCGCCGCCCATGCGGCGCGCCCCCGTCCGGGCGTCTTCGTACAGGGGAAGATTGATCGCGTTCAGGTGCGGGTTCACGGCCTCGGCGCGGGCGATCGCCGCTTCTAGCGCCTCCGAAGCAGTGATCTCCCGCCGCCGGATCCGTTCGGCCAGCCCAACCGCATCGTGCGCCCGGTAGTCGGCTTCGTTCATCGCCATCTCCTCCCCACAATACCCTGCCAAGTCAGCTTCTTATCGGCGGCGGCGAAGGCGGCGTAAAGCGCCGCTCAGTCGTCGCCGCGGGGCCTTCCGCGCAGCGCCTTTACGCCGGAACGGCGGGCCTTCACTTCCAGCCGCTCGAGCCGGGAGGACAGCGTGGGGCGCGTCGCCCGCCGCCGCTTGGGTCGGATCGCCGCCTGCCGAAGGAGCGCAGCAAGCCGCTCGCGCGCGGCCTCGCGGTTCATCGTCTGGGAGCGATGTTCCTGGGCGAACAGGATGATGACGCCTTCGGCGTTCAGGCGCGAGCCGGCCAGCCGCTCCAGTCGCGCCTTGGCGTCCTCGGGCAGGGCCGTCGACCCCCGCACGTCGAAGCGCAGCTCTACCGCGGTGCTCGTCTTGTTCACGTGCTGTCCGCCCGGCCCGCTTGACCTGGCCGCCCGCTCGGTCGCTTCATCAAGCGCGTCGGCAAGCCAGGGCGCATCCTGCCCCGCCATCGTTGCGCCCTCTCCGAAGCGATTCCGCCTTCAACGCCTGAACAGGCCGAAGCGCAGGCGCCGCGCCTACGCGTCGTACCCGGGGTTCTCGCGATCCAGGCGGCGCAGGCATCCAGGCCAGGCAAGGCCGCCGCCGATGCCGCGGCCAGTCTGCATCCGCACCTCGGCCTGGCTGGCTTCCGGCGCGATGCGCACGTTCTCGCGCCCGACCGTCAGCGCCATGACCTGCTGCTTACAGGCGCGCTCGAGGTAGAACATGTTCACCCAGCAGTCCGCCGCCGTGGCGCCGGTCGTCAGCGTGCCGTGGTTGCGCAACAGCAGCATCGTCTTGTCGCCAAGATCCGCGACCAGCCGCGTCTTCTCGTCCGGGTTCAGGGCGATGCCCTCATAGTCGTGGTAGGCCAGACGAGGCAGGCAGATCAGGGCGTGCTGACTAAGCGGCAGAAGGCCCTCCGCCTGGGCCGACACGGCGACGCCCTGGTCCGAGTGCAGGTGCATCACATAGTGGGCGTCGTCGCGCGCGGCGTGGATCGCCGAGTGGATGGTGAAGCCCGCCGGATTGATGAAGTACGGCGTCTCCTGAAGGATCTTCCCGTCGAGGTCGATCTTCACAAGAGAAGAAGCGGTGATCTCCTCGAAGAACATGCCGTAGGGGTTGATCAGGAAATTATGGTCCGTGCCGGGAATACGGGCCGAGATGTGGGTGTAGATCATGTCGTCCCAGCCGTAGAGGGCGACGAGGCGATAGAGGGCGGCCAGATCCACCCTCGCCTTCCACTCCTCCTCCGAAACCTTCTCGCGCAGCGAGGCTGCGACGGCCACGGATCCATCGGCCACGGCGTCTACTCCTGATCGTTTGGTGTCTCGCGAAAGGATCGGCCCCGCGAGGCTCACCGTCAAGCGGCCCCGCCGCGATCCGGGCGGTGGTCACGCGTGGTGGTGGCGACGATCCTCCTGCCGCCGATGGGCCATGTGGTGGCCGATGACGCAGCCCGCCGCCGCGCCCGCCAGCGCATGGTGGCCAGCGAAGTGGCCGGCGACGCCCCCGATCACGGCGCCCTTCACACAGCTGGCGTCCGCCGCCCCAGCGGCGCCCGCGGCCAGGCTCAAAGTCATCAGGGCGGCGATAACGTTCTTCATCGATGTCTCCGACTCACGTCCCGCACGCCAGTCTAGCCGGCGCATCGGGGCTGCAAATGGCCGCGCCTGTCGATTGTTCCTGCTCGGGGTCGGGGCGTCCGTTCCCCGTCCGCGACCGAGGTGATCGCCTTCGATTTGAAGCGCGAACCTGCGATCCAGCTTCCCGAACCAAGGCAACCATCCCGATGCGCAAGCCATTCCTGGCCCTACTTGCTACGCATTCCCGACGAAACGGCGAAGGAGACGGCGTGGCGCGGCTTCGTCGCGGACCTGATGGCGGCGCGCAAGCTCATTTCTGCCACCTGACGGACTGGGAACGCGCCGACGCCCCGGCGATTAACAGCGGGGCGCAGTCAGGAGTTTTTCCATGACCACCGATCTGAGGGACAAGGCCGCCGTCGAGCACAAACTCTGGGCCGAAATCGCGGATACTGGGTTCGGGATGCTCGCGACGGTCACGCACGTCCATGATCATCTGCAGCCGATGACTGCTTTCTGCGAGCCGGAGTCCGAGCGCATCTGGTTCTATACCCACGGCGACGCCAGCCTCGCATTGGCCGCCGAGGGCGGCGCCGAGGCCGTGTTCATCTGCGTTTCACGCGACCGGGAGCTTCAGGCCTCCATCCTGGGGAGCCTGCATACGACGCTCGACCTGCTTCACCGCGACAAATTCTGGAACTCGAGCGTGGCCGCCTGGTACCCCAAGGGCAAGAACGACCCGAGCCTCACCATGCTGTGCATGGATTGCCGGGACGCCATGGTCTGGATCTCGGAGGCCGGCGCCATGAAGTCCGGGTGGGAGATCGCCCGCGCCAATCTCACGGGAAGCGAACCCCACCTGGGCGGCAGGACGACCCTTCACCTCGGCTGACTCCCCCCCTTCGGGCGGGAGAGGATCCGCGCGCCGTCGTTCAGTGCGGCGATGGCGGCGTGGCGGTCGAGCTGCTGCTCGGTGGCGGCGTCCCCGGCGAGGTCGCGTTGGGCGAAGTGGCGCCGGGCGTCGCCGACCCAGGCTGGGCGGGAACCGATCCGGGCGCACCGGGCACGGCGTTCGACGCGCCACTGCCATGCTGGCCGCTCGCCCCATTCGGACTGGGATAGAGCGAACTGTTGACGCCCATCGAATCCGCCGAAGTCGCCCGCGCGTTCGGCGCGGCCGTCCCCGGGCCAGGTGTCATCCCAGGAGCGGTCGTCGTCCCCGCCCCCGGCGTCGCTGTTGCGGGGGACCCGGCGGTCCCCGGCGCCTGCGCGCCCGCAGTCCCGCTCCCGCCCGTAGCCTGCGCCAACGCCGCCGAACTGATGAGCAGGGCGCCTGCGGCGCCAACAGCCAAAAGCCTGATCATCGTCACTCTCCTCGAACCTGCGGTTGAGGCCTTTAACAATCCGCGCGTTCGAGGTTGGTTTCGCGAATTGGCCGTTGATCCGCGGATCGCGTCCACAACTCTTGCAGAAGTCGACTCAAGAAATATCTATCGCAAGTCCGATCTCCGAGCTTAGCAGGCGTCGCAATTGACCAAAGATCATCCCATAACCGAGGCGGCGCCCGAGAACAGCCTCGTCGATAAATCCCAACGGCTGCAGAAGGCCTATCAAGCGTCACGGAAAAAGTGGGCAAAGGCTGTCGGCCGTCCGTATGACGGCGATACGGACCACCGGCCGCCCCCGGGCGAGCTCGACGTGGAAGCCGACGAGTAGGTCGCCTTCGGGCCAACGGCCGTGCTAGGCCGGCCGCAACCCGGGAGGGGGGACGGATTTGGCGCCTTTTCAGTCATCGAGCCCTCTGCGTTTCGCGTTCGTCTCCAGCGACTGGCCGGAGGCGATCGCCGCACGCGAGCGCCTCGCCCACCTCTACGGCGACGCGCCTGAGGATGAAGCGGATGTCGTCGTGGCCCTGGGCGGCGACGGCTTCATGCTGGAGGTGCTCCACCGCAACCTGGCTGCACGTCGGCCGATCTACGGCATGAACCGCGGGTCGGTCGGCTTCCTGATGAACGACTACAGCGAGGCCGATCTATGCGCCCGCGTCGCGGCCGCCGAACCCGCCAACATTCATCCGTTGCGGATGGTCGCGGTCGACGCCGAGGGGCACTCTCGCGAGGCCCTGGCGATCAACGACGTCAGCCTCCTGCGCGAAACACGACAAGCCGCGAAGCTGCGCATCCTCATCGATGGCCGGACGCGGCTCGACGAGCTGATCTGCGACGGGGCCCTGGTTTCCACACCCGCCGGATCCACCGCGTACAACCTGTCAGCCCATGGCCCGATCGTTCCGATCAACGCCCAGGTGCTCGCGCTAACTCCGATCAGCGCCTTCCGGCCACGCCGCTGGCGTGGCGCCCTGCTCTCGCACGACGCCCAGGTGACCTTCGAGATCCTCGAGCCAGCGAAGCGGCCCGTGAGCGCCGTCGCGGACAATGTGGAGATCCGCAACGTGAGGCGGGTCGACGTGGCCGAGGATCGGACCACAACTCTTGTCCTGTTGTTCGACGCCGGGCGAAGCCTGGAAGAACGGATCCTGACGGAACAGTTTTCAGCCTAGCGCCTTCGCCGTCAGGAGCGTGCAGCGTTCTTCTCCGCACCCCCTCCGATCACTCCGAGATGTGCTCGTGCGAAATCGCCTGAGAGGCGATGTCCGCATCCGAGAACGGCAGACGATTCCACTGCTTGCGTGAAAAGAGCCAAGTCTGGTCGGCGTAGTGCGGCGAGGCCGGATCGGTCGACTGCGAATAGGAGAGCAGGCCGTCGGCGACAGGGCCATTCGCGTCAAACGTGACGACCTGCATGTAGCTCGATCCGTGGAAGGGGATGTAGCCAAGACCGTCGGTCCAGGCCGACTGCTGGGCGTCGAGAACACCGTCGAGACCCGGACCCCCGTGGATGGGGATGTGCTGGTCGCCCCGCACGGCGAACTGGACGTCGCCCCAAGGGGTGTCGAGCGCCACATGCCGCGCGCCCAGACGCTCAACGGCTTCCGCCAGGGCGGAAGTGACCTTGGCGCTTGTCTCCGCGTCACGCTTGATCCCCCGAGGCGTGTGGACGGGATCGGCGGCATCGAACGGGACCGCGTAGACGGACGGGTCCTTGCTGATCACGTCCCAGAATTCGACGAACAGGGCCGCGCCGCGGCTGTCGACATTCATCCGCCGATCCCAGTGGGCCAAGACGGCGCAGGCGTCCGTGAGGTCAGGAGCGCCCCCGTGGGACGCGCCGCCCGGGTGGGCGGCGCAGATCGCCAGGACATCGTCCAGCGCCATCTCGGCCGCATAGTTGCGATCGGCGAAGATCATCGCCTCGACCGCCGCCGGCGTGACCGCATGCGGTCCCTTGGCGATCTGGTCGTGGATCTCGATCAGGCCCGAGCGCGTGCGCAGGTTCTGCGGCTCGTCCGTTCGACCGATAATCGGTGAGAAGCCGGAAAACTTCTCTGCATCGTTGGCAAGCCAATAGCTGTCGTTGCTGTTCGCCACGAAGTCCTGCCTCACCAGGGTCGGCATCGAAGACGCGGGCGTGAGGCCTGGGACAGGCGAGGCCACATCGACGGTCCAGTCACAGGCCGACCTCGACCCGTCGAGCACATAGAGCCGTCCGCTCGCCAATTGGGCGACGGCGGGGGATTTGCCGGCGCATTCGGCCAGTTTTGCAGCCGGCAGGTCCGGAGTCGCCGTGACGTCCGCGTACAGGACCTCCCCTCCCCGATCCGTGGCGATGGTGTTCACCCAGGGTGAGCCGAGCGTGCCTAGAGCGCGCCGGATGTCCTGCACCGAACGGGCGCGGTTCACGTCGAGCCAGAAATCGCCGCTGCGCTGATTGAGGCGGTTGGCGTCCTTCAGGGCGTAGGCATGCTGATGGTCCCACGCCAGGCCGATCTTCGATCGTTCGACGATGGGGCCGTAGATCGACATCCAGATCGATCGCTGGACAGGCGCCCCATCCCTCACCTCGATGAGCACCGTGCGGCGTTCCATGCGCATCCGCTTTCCGTCGACGAAGTAGGCAGTCGGGTCAGCCGGATCGAGGTTGAGTTCAAAGAGGGTGAAGTGCCGGTCCGTCGAGACCGTGTGGGTCCAGGCCACATCCTTGTTGAAGCCGATGGCGACGCCCGGCTGCCCTGACGAGGCCGCCCCCATCACGTCCAGCTTGCCCGGAATGGTCAGGTGTATCTGGTAGAAGCGGTTGGTGGTCTGCCAGGGGAAATGCGGGTTGCCCAGCAGCACGCCGGCTCCACCCGTCGCCGCGCGCCCAAAAGCCCAGCCGTTGCTGCCAAGGCCGGTCCCGGCGGTCGGATCCGCCGCTTCGGCGGCTGTTGATTGCTGGGTGGGTTCGCCAGGAGGGGCGGCGGAGACGATAAAGGGCAGCCAGGCGGCGGCGCCTGCTTGAATCATTTTCTCGGCCGTGAGCTTGAGATGATCTTCCAAAGTGATGGGCCGCACCCACGCGGCGGCCAGGCACGGGAGCGGCAGGCCGCCTGCGCCTCTGGTCTTGAGATAGTGGTTATACCCGGCGACGTAGCCGCGAACCGACGCCTGATACTCCGGCGAGGTCTTCTCGAAGGCGGCCAGCAGGGCGGGTCCGTCGAGCAGGGTTTTGAAGAAGGCGTCGCTGTCCAGATTGCGGATGTCGGCGAAGGAGACGACCGTCTTTGCGTCCGGGCCGAAGTACCTGGAGCGCTCGCCGGTGACGGTCACGACGTCGTCAGCCAGCAGGCAGACATTGTCCTCGGCGAAGGCGTAGCCGGCTCCGTAGCCGAGCGAGGCGTAGTCGGCCGCCTTCACGTGCGGAATGCCATAACGCGTCCGGACGATCTCGGCGTCCAGACGAGCCGGCGCCGCGGCGGCGGTCGCCGCCGACCCCGCGAGAGCCGCTAGACCGATAAGCAAGGGCGCCAGGCGTTTCATCGGTCCTACTCTCCGCACAATTCGAGCCGGCGGCGCCCCCTCGGTTCGCTACCGTGCTATATGTTCTTGTTTCAGAACGCGTTTCCACCCGAAGACCGATTCCCGATCTTCGAAAAGTACGCCGCGCGAGCTTGATACAAGCTCCACCTTGGAAGCGCTATCTCGCGCCGGACCTCTTCCCTCCCCTTCTGGGGAGGGTGGCTGAGCGAAGCGAAGCCGGGTGGGGAACTCCGGGGGAAGGATCGTGGCGTTGGGGGTGGTCCAGACTTCCCCACCCGTCGCGCCTGCGGCGCGACTCCCTCCCCGGAAGGGGAGGGACAGGGTCGCCTCACATGGCGGTGGCGAGGGACTCTGTGACAGCGCCGTAGCCGGCATCAGGCGGGATGGTGAGAGCGCGGCCCTCCGGCGTGTCGACGAGCTTGGGCTCGACCGTCACCAGGGTACGCGCCTGGGCGCGCCGGACGGCGTCCACCGCGCTCTCAGCCTCGGCGAGGAGCTGAAGATTCATCCGTGTCGGGAAGATCACCTTGCGCTCGCCAAGGGCCGCAAGACGCAGGGCCTCCGAGGGCGCGATCCACTCGGCGTCCACGGTCTCCCAGCCATCGCAGAGCGCCAGCTGATCGGCGGGCGCCGCGGCGATGTAGAACCAGGTGTCGAACCGCTTGGGCATCATTTCCGGGGTGATCCAGCGGGCGAAGACGCTGAGCGCGTCGAGGTCCAGCTTCACGTCCAGTTCGGTTACCAGGTCGAGGAAGGAACGGCGGTCGTGGGCGACGTCGTCGCGCGCCCGCCCCGCGTGCTCGTCGCCCCGGAAATGCCCCCCGTCCGCGTGCCGGGCGAGGAGGATTCCGGTCTCCTCATAGGCTTCGCGGATCGCGGCGATGCCCAACGGCCTCGCGAGCGGGTCCGAGGCGTGCCAGCCAAGGGCCCGCCCCTCCCAGGCCTGATCGTGATCGCCCGCATGAGTCTTGCCGCCTGGGAACACCAGGGCCCCGGAGGCGAAATCGATCTGGTGGTGCCGCTTGACCATCAGCACCTCGAACGACGGCGCGTCACGCACGAGGAGGATGGTGGCAGCCGCAACGGGCGTGACGATATCGGGCATGGATCAACCTATGGAACGGGCTGGAGGCCGAAGAACCGGTGACGGATCAGGCCATCTGGTAGCGGATCGGCACGTGTTTGGGTCCGCCAACAAAGGCGCCTTCCGAGCGTCGAGGCGTCCCGGCGAACTCGATCGACTTGAGCCGCGGCATGAGCTCCTCGAACAGGATCCTCATCTCCATCCGCGCCAGATGCTGGCCCAGGCAGAGGTGCGCGCCGTAGCCGAACGAGAGCAATCGGTTGGGACTGCGCTCGGGCCGGAACACGTCAGGCTGGTCGAACACCTCCTCATCCCGATTGCCCGAGGGATAGCAGAGCATCAGCCATTCGCCCTTGGGGATCTTCTGGCCGCGGACTTCGGCATCGGCCGTGGCCGAGCGCATGAAATGCTTGACCGGCGTGGTCCAGCGCACCGCCTCATCCACCAGGCCTGGGATGAGAGAGAGGTCGCCCTTCACCGTCTTGAACGCCTCGGGATACTCGCACATGCCCCACACCGCCCCGGCGGTCGACGAGGACGTCGTATCGTGCCCGGCGGTGGCGACGATGATGTAGTAGCCCATAGCCTCGAAGTCGTTGATCGGAGCGCCGTCGATCTTGCCGTTGGCGATCGCGGTCGCCAGGTCCGACCCCGGATTGGCCTTCCGCGCGTCCGTGATCGATTTGAAGTACATGAAGAAGTCGGCGATCGTCGCCTGGATGTCCTGCAGCCCGCCGCCACCCTCGGGCTCCGAGCGATCCGACTTGGATCGGTTCAGGTCAGGATCGGCGGCTCCGAACAGCTCCTGCGTCAGCTTCAGCATCCGCGGCTCGTCCTCGCGCGGAACGCCCAGGATCTCCATGATCACCCGCAGCGGGTAAGTGAGCGCGACGTCCTTCACGAAGTCGCACTCGCCGCCGAGGTCAGCCATCCGGTCGACGTGCTCCTTGGCGATCTCCCGGATTCTCGCCTCCAGATGGCGGATATTCTGCGGTAGGAACCAGGACTGGGTGAGCAGCCGGTACTTCGGGTGATCCGGCGCATCCATCTGGACGAGGGTGCGTAGCAGGTGCGGGCTGCCACCGGTCATGGCGCGGACCGTCTTGTCCCCTTCGATCGAGGTGAAGGTCGTGGCCCTGTCGCCCGAGTGGAAGAGGTCGTTCTGCCGGCTGATCTCGAGGATGTCGGCGTGTTTGCTGACGATCCAGAACGGATAGATCCCCTCCACCTCCGCGCGGCCGAGCGGGACATTGGCGCGCAGCCAGCGGAAGGCCTCGTGCACAGGCGCATCGGCCGCGTAGGCCTTGGGTGTGATCACGGTCCGGGCGATCTCGTCCGGGACCGCGGGAACGTGATCAATTCTGTCGAGGGTATCGCTCATGGCCTCAACTCGCCTCCAGGTGACTTGGCGTCAGTCCAGTTCAATCGTCACGCCGGCGCGGCTCACGCAAGGATGAAGCCTTCGTAGCCCGCGGCGGCGACCTCGTCGCATTTCCGGCGATAGCCGGCGCCGATGTACGGCATGAACACCCGAGGCTTCCCCGGGATGTTGGCTCCCATGTACCAGGACGCGGCGCGCGGGAAGAGCGTCTTGTCGGCGACGGCCGCCACGTGCGCCACCCACGTGTCCTGGGCGGTTTCATCCGCCTCGATCCGGGTGCGATCGGCTTCGCGCATTTCCCCCAGGCAGCGGATGATCCACTCCACGTGCTGCTCGATGGAGTTGATCATGTTCGACAGCACGCTGGGGCTGCCGGGCCCGGTGATCACGAACATGTTGGGGAATCCCGACACCGCCAGGCCGAGATAGGCGCGCGGACCGGCGGCCCAGGCCTCTCGAAGCTCAGCTCCGCCGGCGCCGCGGATGTCGATGGAAAGCAGCGCCCCGGTCATGGCGTCAAAGCCGGTTGCGAAGACCAGGGCGTCGAGTGGGTAGGTCGCCTCCGAGGTGCGCACGCCTTCGGGCGTGATCGCCTCGATGGGCGTGTCGCGCAGGTTCACAAGGTCGACGTTCCACCGATTGAACGTCTCGTAGTAGCCGGTGTCGACACAGATCCGCTTGGTCCCGATCGGATGGTCGCGGGGGCCCAGCACCTCGGCCACCGAGGGGACCTTCACCATCTCGGCGATCTTGGCGCGCACGAAGCTCGCCGCCTCCTCATTCACCTCCAGACTGGTGAGGAGGTTGCCCCAGACGGCGAGGAAGCCGGCGCCGCCGAGCGCCCACAGTTCCTCGTAGCGCGCTTGCCTCGCCTCCGGGGTCTCCGGCGGGGCGTTCACGGGATTCCCGCCGAAGCCCATCCCCGGGCCCTTCACCAGCCCCATGTAGTCGTCATAGCCCTTCCAGAAGACGGCGACGTCGCGCTCGGTCAGGGGAGCATTGCGCGCAGGCACGCTGAAATTCGCAGTCCGCTGGAAGACGGTCAGGCGGTTCGCCTGCTCGGCGATGATCGGGATGGACTGGATGCCCGACGACCCCGTGCCGATCACCCCGACCCTCTGGCCGGTGAAGTCGACGCCTTCATGAGGCCAGGCGCCGGTGTGGTAGGTGGGACCGGCGAAGGATTCGACACCCGGGATCGCGGGCGCGCGCGGGGTCGACAGGCATCCGGCTGCCATGATCAACCAGCGGGCCGACACCTCGTCGCCGCGATCGGTGACCACCGTCCAGCGATCCGCCGCCTCGTCGAACGTGGCGGAAAGGACTCTCGTCTCGAAGCTGATCATCGGGCGCAAGTCGAAACGATCCGCGACGTGCTGGGCGTAGGCCAGGATCTCGGGCTGGGCGGAGTACTTCTCGGTCCACCGCCATTCCCGCTGCAGCTCGTCCGACCACTTGTACGAGTAGAACAGGCTCGGGATGTCGCAGCGCGCGCCGGGGTAGCGGTTCCAGTACCAGGTGCCGCCGACATCGGCGCCGGCCTCGAACCCCTGAACGGAGAAGCCCTGCTCGCGAAGCTTGTGGAGCATGTACATGCCCCCGAAGCCGGCTCCCACGACCACAGCATCCACCTGCGCGCCGCGCATCGGCGCGCGCGCCATTGCCGAACCCTCCGCCAAGTCTCTCGTCCTTCCCTGCTGCCTTCTTAGTTGCCGCGCACTTGCCTGAATGGGACGTCGCGGTCCACCTCGGGTTCCTTGGGCAGGCCCAGCACCCGCTCGCCGATGATGTTGCGCTGGATCTGGTCCGTCCCGCCGCCGATGGAGGTGAAATAGGCGTTGAGCGTGAGGAAGTTGGCGTCCTCCGCGCGGGGGTGATCCGGCCCCTCCAGCAGGCTTTCGGCCCCCAGTATGAGCGTTCGGACCCGTGCCTCCTCGTGCAGGATGCGCGACATGGCCAGCTTACCCAGGCTCATCACCGGCGAGGACGTGCCCTGGGCGAGGTCCGCCTTGGCGCGCGCGGTGTTGAGCGCGTTGAGCCGCTTCCAGGCGATCACCTTTGCGATCTCCTGGCGGATCAAGGGATCGCTGAGAACGCCAGCCTCGCGGGCCAAAGCGATCAAGGGCTCTTCGCCCTCTGACTCGCGCACGCCGCTGCGGGGGCCCCGCGCGCCCTCGCCCATCACCGATCGCTCATAGGCCAGGGCGGTCTGGAGGACACGCCAACCGCCATTCAGCGGCCCAAGCAGGTTCTCCGCCGGGACCACGGCGTTGGTAATGAACACCTCGTTGAAGTGGCTCTCGTCGGTGATCTGACGCAGCGGGCGCACCTCGACGCCCTTCTGCTTCATCGGCAGGAAGAAGAAGCTGATCCCACTGTGCTTGGACGCATCCCAGTCAGTGCGCGCGATCAGCATGCCGTAGTCGGCGCTCGCCGCGCCGGAGGTCCAGACCTTCTGCCCGTTGACCACGAAATGGTCTCCGTCGCGATCGGCCCGCGTCCGCACGCCGGCCAGGTCCGATCCCGCGCCCGGCTCCGAATAGAGCAGGCACATCGCGACTTCGCTGCGCAGCAGAAGGGGTACGATCTTCGCCTTGAACGAAGGCGTGGCGTAGGCCAGCGCCGTGTTGGCCCACAGATTGGTCCGATCCTGCCCGCTCCCGGGCGCGCCGACCGCGGCAAACTCGCGTTCGACGATCCGGGCCTGTGCGTCGGAAAGGCCGCGTCCGAACCACTCGGTTGACCAGCGCGGGACAGCCCAGCGCGCCTCCACCACCTTGGCCAGCCAGGCGCGGTGCTCGGGCGTGGTTGTCCAGCCCGTTCCGCCGGGGGTAGGCCTGGACTTTGGCAGTCCCTTCCAGTTGTCCGCGAGCCAGGCACGGACCTCCTCGCGCAGGGCCTCGTCGGCGATGACTGTTCCGTCGGCCATGTCAGGCTCCCAGCGCCTCGAGATAGCGTTCGCGATACACGTGCGGGGCTCCGAAGAGCTGCGCATCGGCGCGGGCGCGGCGAAGATACAAATGCGCCGGATGGGCCCAGGTGAAGGCGATGCCGCCATGCATCTGGATACTCGTGGCGGCGACCTGAACGAAGGCTTCGGCGCAGGCGAAGGCGGCAAGGTTGATGGCGGCCTTGGCGTCCGGCGCGCCGTCCGCCAGCGCCCGCGCCGCGGCCCGCGCCGCCGAGATCGCCGACTCCGATTCAAGCAGGAGATCGGCAGCCATGTGCTTGATCGCCTGGAAGCTTCCGATCGACCGGCCGAACTGGACCCGCGTCTTGGCGTAGTCGACCGTGAGTTCCAGCACCCGCCGCGCCCCGCCGGCCTGCTCGCCAGCCAGGGCGAGGCGCACAAGGTCGAGGGTGGCCTCCACCGCCTCCCAGGCAGGACGCGCCGAGGCCAGTCGCTGCGCGATCGTGGCATCGAAGCTCAGGTCGGCCAGACGCAGGGTATGGTCGAAGGTCGGGAGGGCCTCGACTCCCAGGCCCGGAGCACCCGCCTCCGCCTCGAATACCGCCAGTCCGTCCGGCGTCCGTGCGACCACCAGAACGACGTCGGCGACCTGGCCATGGGTGACGAAGCGCGCCCGGCCGTTCAGCCTCCAACCATCCTGGGCGGGTTCGGCTTGCACTGCGACGTCCTCGGCGGTCCATCCGCCCCGCGGGCCCGCAAAGGCCACCGTGGCGATGCGCGAGCCGTCGGCGATAGATGGGAGCAGGCGCGACTTGTCGGATTCGTCATCCAATGCCTGGATCAGGCCCGCCGCCAAGACCCCGCTCGAGAGCAGGGGCGCGCAGAGCAGGAAAGCGCCCGCCTCCTCCATCACGCGCTCGAGTTCTTCAGGTCCGGCGCCGACGCCGCCATAGGCCTGGTCCACCAGCAGGCCGACGACGCCCAGCTCCGACAGGTGACGCCAGAGATCCGGATCGAAGCCCCGCGGCAGGTCCATCGCGCGCCTTACGTCGACCTCGGCGGAGCGATCCGCGAGGAGGCGCTTTACGGAGTCCTGGAACGCTATGCGCTCTTCCGCACTTAGGCTCGCCATCGGCTGGATGTCTCCTCCCCCCGATTTTTGGGGTGCGAGACTCGTTATAGCGGCTCGACGGCCGCGATCCAGGAGTCGAGACGAGACAGAAACCGAATCGGAACCCTAGACCATAACTGGCGTTTGAGCAAGTGGACACGCCAGCCAATCGGGCCATCGAACGGCGGCGACCATTGGAGACAACCAAATGCTAGGATGGGCGTTAGTGTTCGCGCTCCTGGCCGTTGTCGCCGGCGGGCTTGGATTCTTTGCTCTTGCTGGCATCGCGGCCTCGATCGCCAAAATTCTACTTCTTGTCTTCCTGGTGCTTCTGATCGCCAGCTTCGTGATGGGGCGTGGGCGCGGAACACCCGTCGTCTAGCTCAAGCTAGGCGGAGATACCAGGCGGGCTCGCCGGGCTTGACGCCCAGGCGGGCCCGTCGTCGTTCCGGTCCATGTCAATCCCGGATTTCGTGGACGTCGCGGTCGTCGGCGCTGGAGCGGCCGGCCTTGGGGCCGCTGGCCGCCTGAAGAGGTCCGGCGCCTCCTTCGTCGTCCTCGAGGCGCGAGCACGCGTCGGCGGCAGGGGGCACACCCTGGAAGTCGACGGCCTTCCCCTCGACCTCGGCTGCGGCTGGCTCCACTCGGCCCGCCAGAATAGCTGGGTGGGCGTCGCGCAAGCGCTTGGCCTGGAGATCGACCGCTCGGCGGCGGCCTGGACGCGACCGGCGCTCAACTTCTCGCCCGATGACCAGCGCGCCTATCGAAGGGCGTTCGCGGCGTTCGAGGATCGGCTCGAGACCGCCGCAGAGGGACCGGATCGGCCGGCTTCGGACCTCTTCAGGCGCGAGGATGCGCGCTGGCGACCGCTGCTCGACGCGTTCAGCGGTTACTACAACGGCGCGCCGTTCGAGGAGATTTCGGTCAGGGACTACGCCGCCTACCAGCCCACCAACGACAACTGGCGGGTCCGGATCGGCTACGGCGCCCTGATGGGGGCCTTTGCCGCCGAGCTACCGGTCGTCCTGGAGCATCCGGTGAGCGTGCTGGACCGGAGTGGCTCCAGCCTCCGCCTTGTGACGCCGAAAGGCGCCTTGCAAGCGAAGTCGGCCATCGTGTGCGTTCCGACCACTGTGCTGGCCGAGGAAGGGCTCCGCATCGATCCGCCCCTGCCCGAGAAGATCGAGGCTGCCGGAGCCTTGCCTCTGGGCAATGTCGACAAGGCCTTCCTGCGCCTGGAAGACGCCCGCGCGTTTGACCCCGACACGCGCGTCCAGGCTCGCACCGATACGACCGACACCGGCGGCTACACGCTTGCGCCGATGGGCCTGCCGATGGTCGAAGCCTATTTCGGCGGGCGCCTCGCCGCCCAATTGGAGACGGAAGGGCCTGGCGCGTTCGCCGCTTTTGCGCGGGAAGAACTGGCGAGCGTCCTTGGCTCGAAGTTCGGAGCGAGCCTGCAGCTGCTCGCGGAATCCCGCTGGTCCGCCGACCCGTTCTCGCGTGGCGCCTATTCTCATGCCAGCCCGGGCTTCGCCGACCGCCGGGCGGTGCTTTCGGAGCCGATCGAAGACCGGATCTTCTTCGCCGGAGAAGCCTGCTCGCCACACGCGTTCTCCACGGCTCACGGAGCCTACGATACGGGCGTCGAGGCCGCCGAAGCGGCCCTGCGGTCGCTCAGAAGGGACGCCGCGCGGGCGGCCCTGTGAAGCTCACCAGACGCCAGCTTCGCGCAATCGGCGCGCCAGGTCGGCGGGCAGCCCTTCTGCGGCGGCGATGTCCCCCAGGTCCGGCGGCGCGTCTGAGGGGTCGAGATAACGCCAACCCTGGAACGCGCGGCGAGGCGTGGGCGCGGTGAGCACGACCGTCTCGTCCAGCCTCATCTCGCAGCGGCGCTGCTGGCCCTCGCCGACACAGTTCACATCGAGGATGCGCTGTCGTGAGAGGATGAAGCCCTTGTAGACGCGGTAAAGCGAGCCGCCGTCAACGAGAGCTTCCGCCTGGCGGGGCGTCTGTTTCGTTCGAAGGATCCAGGATTCGCCCCGCCGGCGCGCCGCCTCGCGCCACTCGAGCAGCTCCTCGACGGTGTCGCAACCGACGCACAGCTTGACCAGATGCAGGGTCAAGTCGGTTCCGTCTCCAGTCGGACGACAGTGAGGTTCTCCACCACCTGGTCACCTTCGGCCGCGGCCACCTCGATCACCTTCCCCTCCACCGGGGAGGTCAGCGCATGTTCCATCTTCATGGCTTCGAGCACCACAAGCACCTCGCCAGCCTGGACATGCGCGCCGGCCTGAACGGCCACCTTGACGATCCGGCCGGGCATGGGCGTGCGGATGGCGCCGTCGAAATCGGCCGCCCCACCCGCGGCGGCTTCCGGCGCCAGGCTCAGGCGCAACGCCGCGCCGTCACGGAAGGCGATGATCTCGTCTGCGTCGAGCCTCACCAGAGACGCTGCTCCAAAGGCGAAGGGCAGCTCCATAAGCGCACCGTCTACGCGCAGGCTCGCGGTGGCTCGTGGGCTCGCGTTTAGGCGGAAGCCGGTGGGGCCTGCCGACCCGGTCCAGGGAGAGGCTTCCTCCGTCTGAAGACTCACGGCCCCGACCGCTGCGGGCGACGGCGTCGGCGCGAGCGTGAGGTCCTCGATCCGTCGTTCGATAAAGCCAGTGTCGATACGGCCGGCGACGAACTCGGGATGGGCCGCACAACGCGCCAGGAAGGCGGCGTTGGTTCGCACGGGCCAGACCTCGACCGCCCGTGCGGCCTTGGCCAGTTGCGAGACCGCCGCCTCGCGGCTGGCGCCGTGCGCGATCAGCTTGGCGATCATCGGATCATAGAACGGCGTGACGGCGTCGCCCTGCTCTACTCCGGAGTCCACGCGCACCTGATCGGGCAGACGCAGATGGTCGAGGCGACCTGTCGAGGGAAGGAATCCGTGCGCCGGGTCCTCCGCATAGAGCCGGGCCTCCATCGCGTGGCCCGACAGGGTGATCTCCTCCTGCGCCAGAGGCAGAGGCTCGCCCGAGGCGACGAGCAACTGCCATTCAACGAGGTCGAGGCCGGTGATCGACTCGGTCACCGGATGCTCCACCTGCAGGCGGGTGTTCATCTCCATGAACCAGATCCGATCGGCGCGCAGGCCTTCCGAGCCATCGGCGATGAACTCCACGGTCCCGGCTCCGCGGTAGCCGACCGACCGCGCCGCCCGGATCGCCGCGTCGGTGACGAAGGCGCGCGTGGCCGCATCCATGCCGGGCGCCGGCGCCTCTTCGATCACCTTCTGATGCCGGCGCTGGAGCGAGCAGTCCCGCTCGAACAGATGGACGACGCCGCCATGAGCGTCGGCGAACACCTGCACCTCGATGTGGCGCGGCGCCGAGACCAGCTTCTCCAGCAGGACCCGGTCGTCGCCGAAGGCGTTCGCCGCCTCTCTCTTGGCGCCTGCCAGGGCTTCGGCGAAGTCCTCGGCGCGTCCGACCGAGCGCATGCCTTTACCTCCGCCCCCGGCCACCGCCTTGATCAGGATCGGCCATCCGATCCGCACGGCCTCCGTCGCCAGGACGTCAGGCGACTGATTGTCGCCGAGATAACCCGGAGTCACCGGAACGCCCGCCTGGGCCATCAGCCGCTTGGCCGCGTCCTTGAGGCCCATGGCTCGGATCGATGCGGGCGGCGCGCCGACCCAGACCAGGCCGGCGGCTTCCACCGCTTCGGCGAAGTCGGCGTTCTCGGAGAGGAAGCCGTAGCCCGGATGGATCGCCTCGGCGCCCGAGGCGCGCGCAGCCTCGAGAATGGCCTCGCTCCGCAGATAGCTCTCACGCACGGGGGCGGGGCCAATCCTCACGGCCGCATCCGCTTCCTTGACGTGCAGCGCTCCCGCATCGGCGTCGGAGAAGACCGCGATCGTGCGGACCCCTAGGCGCCTGGCCGTGCGGATGACCCTGCGGGCGATCTCCCCGCGGTTGGCGATCAGGACCGAGCCGATCATTCCCCGGTACGCACGTCCCAGACAGCGCGCCGCCGCTCGAGGAAGGCGGCTACGCCTTCCTGGCCCTCGGGGCTGACACGAACCCGCGCGATCCAGTGGGCGGTGTCGGCGAGCACGCCGTGGTCGATCTTGCGGCCCGCGACGTGCTCCACCAGCCTCTTCGACTCCGCCACTGCCGTGGGCCCGCAGTCCAGCATGGCCCGACCTATCCGGTCGCGGGCGACATGCAGTCCGGCGCCGTCCTCGACCACCTCGTCCACCAGGCCGAACCCAAGGGCTTCATCCGCGCCGAAGGCGCGAGCAGTCGAGAACAGGGCGCGGGCGCGCCTCGGCCCGATCGCCTGGATCACGTACGGGCTGATGGTCGCTGCGACGAGCCCGAGCCGGACCTCGGAGAAAGCGAAACGGGCGGCGCGCGTGGCGATCGCCATGTCGCAGGCCGCCACAAGGCCAGCCCCGCCTCCAAACGCCGCGCCCTCCACCAGGGCGACCGTGAGCATGGGCAGGCTGTAGAGACGATGGAGCATCCGCGCCATGGCCATGGCGTCTTCGCGGTTGTCGGCCTCGGTGAGGGTCGAGGCGTGCCGCATCCAGTCGAGGTCCGCCCCCGCGGAGAAGGTCCCAGCCGCCCCACGAACGAAGACAACGCGGACGCCGTCGGCCGCCTCGAGGGTCTCGAAGGCTTCGTTCAGGGCTCCGATCACCTCGGCGTCGAAAGCGTTCTTCCGGTGCGGCCGGTTGATCACCACCGTGGCCACCCCTTCGGCCGTCGCGTTGATTACGACGGTGCGCGACTGGGAGTCGCTGTCCACCACCTCCACGATCGGGTCGGCCATCGGGTTCTGGATCTGATCGGGGTCGGACTGGTCCATGGCGGGTCCTCTACATCCGGAAGACGCCGAAACGCGTCTGTGGGATCGGCGCGTTCAGCGCAGCAGCGATCGCAAGTCCAAGGACATCGCGGGTCTGCGGGGGATCGATGATGCCGTCGTCCCATAACCTCGCGGTGGCGTAGTAGGGACTGCCCTCGGCTTCGTAACGGTTTCGGATCGGCGCCTTGAAGGCCTCCTCGTCATCGCCGCTCCAGCTCTCTCCGCGAGCCTCGAAGCCGTCGCGCCGGATTGTCGCCAGGACGCTCGCCGCCTGTTCCCCGCCCATCACGCTGATCCGGCTGTTGGGCCAGGTGAACAGGAACCGAGGGCCGAAGGCGCGTCCGCACATGCCGTAGTTGCCGGCGCCGAACGAGCCGCCGATCAGGATCGTGATCTTCGGCACCTCGGCGGAGGAGACGGCGGTGACGAGCTTGGCGCCATCCTTGGCGATCCCGCCGGCTTCGTATCGCGCCCCGACCATGAAGCCGGAGATATTCTGCAGGAAAACCAGCGGCATGCCGCGCTGGCAGGCCAGTTCGATGAAGTGGACGCCCTTCAGGGCGCTCTCGGAGAACAACACGCCGTTGTTGGCCAGGATGGCCACGGGTTGTCCCCAGATATGGGCGAAGCCGGTGACGAGCGTCGTCCCGTAGAGCGCCTTGAACTCGTCGAAGCGGGATCCGTCGACGATGCGGGCGATCACCTCGCGCACCTCGTAGGGCGAGCGCACGTCCGGAGGAATGACGCCGTAGAGCTCATCGGGATCGTACGCCGGCGCTTCAGGGGCCCGCAGGTCGAGCACCGAGCCTTTCCGCAGCCCAAGGTTCCGGATCAGGGTACGGACGATCGAAAGGGCGTGCTCGTCGTCCGCGGCGACATGATCGACCACGCCGCTCCGTCTCGCGTGCGTGTCCGCCCCGCCGAGGTCCTCTGCGGTGATCACCTCGCCCGTAGCCGCCTTCACCAGCGGCGGCCCGCCGAGGAAGATCGTCCCCTGCCCTCGCACGATGATCGTCTCGTCGCTCATTGCCGGAACGTAGGCGCCGCCCGCCGTGCACGAGCCCATGACGCACGCGATCTGAGGGATGCCAGCCGCGCTCATGCGCGCCTGGTTGAAGAAGATGCGCCCGAAATGGTCGCGATCGGGGAAGACCTCCGCCTGGTGCGGCAGGTTCGCTCCGCCGCTGTCGACGAGATAGACGCACGGGAGGTTGTTCTGCTGGGCGATCTCCTGCGCCCGCAGATGCTTCTTGACCGTCAGCGGGAAATAGGCGCCGCCTTTGACCGTGGGGTCATTGGCGATGATCATCACCTCGCGGCCCGAGACCCGGCCAACGCCGCAGATCAGGCCTGCAGCCGGGGCCTCTCCGTCATAGACGCCGAACGCCGTCAGCTGTCCGATCTCCAGGAATGGCGAGCCGACATCGAGCAACCGCTCCACCCGCTGGCGCGGAAGGAGCTTGCCCCGGCTCGCGTGACGCTCGCGGGCGGCCGGCGGGCCGCCGAGCGCCGCGTCCGCCACCCGCTCGCGCAGCTCGACGGCCAGGGCGAGGTTAATTTCCCGGTTGCGCGCGAAGGCCGCACCGTGGACGTCCAGACTGGAGGCGAGCCTTGGCATTCAGGTCCTCTGGTGGCTCGCCTCAGGCGAGCGGCTCCGCATGTTCGGGACGCGAAACGCTGATGTTGAGATCGGTCACCAACCCGTTGGCAAGGGAATAGACCCAACCATGGATGGTGAGGGGCTGGCCACGGGCCCACGCGTCGCGCACGAGGAGGTCCGAGGTGACGTTGCGCACCTGATGGACGACATTGAGTTCGCAAAGCCGATCGATACGCGCGGCCTCGTCCTCGATGGCGCCCAGCTCATGGCGATGCTCGTGCGCGACTTCCCGGACCGGGTGCAGCCAGTGATCCACGAGGCCCAGCCTCTGGCCTCTGATCGACGCCGCAACACCGCCGCAGCCGTAGTGGCCCACGACGATGACGTGCTTCACCTTGAGGATGTCGACGGCGAACTGAAGCACAGAAAGGTAGTTGGCGTCCTGCGGCGGAGCGAGGTTGGCGACGTTGCGATGGACGAACAGCTCCCCGGGATCGAGCCCGACGATCTCATTGGCCGGCACCCGGCTGTCCGAGCAGCCGATCCAGAGGTACTCGGGAGCCTGCTGCCCCAACAGGCGCGCGAAGAAGCCCGGATCAGCCGCGACCTTGCCTTCCGCCCATCGACGGTTCTTGGCCTTGAGATCCTCGATCATGGCCGTGGGGTAGGGTCAAATGCGAGCGCGGGCAAGCGGACCCCAGCGCCCATTTCGATCACACCGCACCGCGAGCACGCCAGCCTGAGGACTCCATTCTCCAATGGAGTCCTAGGCTTGGCGACGGCAGTTGGACCCTTCCTTTCTCAGGCGAAGGATTCCGTCATAGCCGAGTAGACGAGGGTCCTCAGGTCGCGGCGCAGGGTGAGGCGTGCGTCGCTGCCCATGACCTGGGTCATGAAGACAACGGCGAGATCCTCCGCCGGATCGATCCAGAAGGCCGTCGAGGCGGCGCCGCCCCAGAAGAACTCGCCAAGCGTGCCCGGGAGCCGGGTCCGCGCGACATCCACGTTGACGCCGCAGCCGATCGAGAAGCCCACTCCGTCGTAGCTCGACTCGCTGAAGCTGCCCGCCGGCGCCATCTGCGCCACCTCGCCCCCCCCTGGGAGGAAGTTCAGGCTGAACAGGGCGACGGTCTTGGGGCTGAGGATGCGTGCGCCGTCCAGTTCTCCGCCGTTCAACATCATGCGGCAGAAACGCATGTAGTCGTGCGCGGTGGAAACCAGTCCGCCTCCGCCCGACTCCAGGGTCGGCGGGTGGTCGTAGGTGGACTTCTGCGCATCGTCCTGCAGCTTCAACCCGCCGCCCTCCTCGGGTTGATAGCAGGAGCTGAAGCGTTCGATCTTCTCCGGCGGGACGAAGAAGGCGGTGTCCGCCATCCCCAGGGGCTCGAACAGCCGGGTGCGGAGGAACTCTCCGAAAGACACCCCTGAGAGCTTCTGGACCAGGTAACCCATCACATCGATCGAAACGGAATAGTTCCAGGCGGTCCCGGGAGAGAACTCCAGCGGCAGGGTGGAGAGCTGTTCGACAAACGTATCCAGGCCGCCAGACGTCTGGAAATCACCCACCTTCAGGCGGCGATAGGCGGCGTCGACGCTGGTGCGCATCATGAAGCCGTAGGTGAGACCCGAGGTGTGCGTCACCAGGTCGACCACCTTCATCGGCCGCTCCACCGACGTGGTGATGAAGCTCGGCGGCTGGTTGGCCAGGAGGGTCGGAACGCCGCTGGCGTAGACGCCAAGCTTCTTCCAGCTTGGAATGTGGGTGGCGACCAGATCGTCGAGGCCCAGAGCCCCTTCTTCCACCAGCATCATCAGGGCGACGGAGGTGATCGGCTTGGTCATGGAGTAGATGCGGAAGATCGCATCCTCGCGCATGGGCTTGGCGCGCTCGATGTCCATGTGGCCGGCCATGCCGGCGTGGACCAGTTCGCCCCGGCGGAACACCTGCGTCAGCAGGCCTGGCAGCATGCCGCTGTCGACGTACCGCGTCTTCATAACCTCATCGAGGCGCGCGAGCCTGGCTGCGGAAAAGCCCGCCGTCTGAGCCTTGGTCACCTTCAGTCTCCTCCTCTGCTTGGTCTGGTGTCAGGTCGCGGATCAGACCTTCCGGAAGCGGAGGGTCATGCGGTCGCTTTCGCCGATGGCGACGTATTTCGCCGCGTCATAGTCGGCCGGAACGGGTTGGTCCTTGGCGTGCGAGCGAAGTGTCGGCGGCAGAGTCCAGACACCGAACGGATGGTTCTTGTCGTCCTTCGGATTGGCGTTGATTTCCGAGCGCCCATCGAGGCGGAAACCGGCCTTGTCCACCGCGTCCACAAGCCATGCGGTCGACACGTAGCCGTCGTGCGCTTCGTCGTTCATCGGCCGCGGGTCGGCGCGATGCTCTTCGACCGCGAGGATCGCGCCAGGCTTGAGGGCCTGACGGAACGATGAAAGTGCGCCGTCCAGCTGGCCCGGGGTCCACATCCAGTCGTGGATGTTGCGCGCCGTGATGACCATGTCCGCAGAGCCGGGGGCGGCGAGCGGCCCCTCGAAGGCGACCGCGGTGACATCGCCCCAAAGTTCGCGGTCCGAATATTTCGCTGCAAAAGCAGAGGGATCGCGGTCCACAGCGGCGATGTAGCGACCGTTGGTCTGCCTGAGGTAGGGCGCCAGGATCTCGGTCCAGTACCCTCCCGCAGGCTCGATTTCGATCACCGTCATCCCGGGCCGCAGCCCCCAGAAGCTCAGCGTCGCAGCGGGATGGCGCCAGGGATCGCGCGCCACGTTCTTGGGCGTGCGCTGCGATCCTGCGATCACGCGCGCCAGGATCGGATCCTCCGTCGCGGCGATCGCCGTCCCCACGAAGGTCGTGAAGCCCAGGGCCGGAGCAGCACAAAGCAACTGGCGTCGGAGCATGCCTGCCTCCTTTTTTGGGGCGTGTGGGCCACCATTGGCGCCGAACGGGTTGCGCGTCACGCCCTCTCGCGCGCGCCAACGCCGCCTGGCCGCGAGCGTATGGAGCCGCGATTTCCCCTGGGGCTGATTCGGGGTAGTCTGTGCACCGTGAGCGCCGCGCACGGATCGAAGGGCCTCTCGGCCCAGCAACGCCTCCCGCTCCTGCAGCCGCAGCCGCGCGATCAGGCGAGTTTCATACTCTCTTCCTGCAATGCAGAGGCGTGCGCCGCGCTCGAGTCTTGGGCAAGCTGGCCTGGCGGAAAGCTGGTCCTGGTGGGGCCCGAGGGCTCGGGAAAATCCCATCTCGCGACGGCGTGGGCCAGGAAGGTGGCCGCGCAGGTGGTCGACGCTGAAGCCCCCGCTCCCTCCCTGCTTGCCCCCGCCCGGGCCACCCTGCTCGAAGACGCCGACAGGCGTCCCGCCAATGAGGCCCTGTTCCACCTGATCGAACGTGCGGACGCGCACGCTCCGCTGCTGATGACGGCCCGTGCAGCGCCTCGGGCCTGGGCGACGGACCTTCCGGACCTGCGGTCGCGCCTCAACGCCTTAATGGTGGCGGAACTGCAAAGCCCCGACGACGTGGTGTTGGAGGCCATGTTGGACCGCCTGTTCCGAGAGCGGAACATCCGAGCAAAGAAGGCCGTGCTCGAATACCTTGTGCGTCGGATCGAACGCTCCGCGAGAGCGGCCAAGGCCGTTGTTGAGCGCCTGGATGAAGTCGCCGCGGCCGAACGCCGGAACATTACCCCGCAGCTGGCGCGCGAGGTTCTGGGTATCGACTTCGGAGACGATGACCCTGAGTGATCGAGCCGAAGCGGCCCTTCGCCTTGCCGCCGCCTGCACACTGCGCGAAACAGATTCCGCGAGCGCAGCGCGGACGGATCTGATGGACGCGACGAACGAGGCCGCCGGGCCGGCTACAGACGCCAACCTGGCCGCGCAGGAGCACGAGGAGGCGGTGCGCCACATCGCGCCGGCTGTCGGGCCTCTCAATGGCAGGCCGGTCCGAAGCACGCTGGCTGGGTCTCCAAAACGCTTCATAAACAGGGAGTTGTCCTGGTTGGCGTTCAACGAGCTGGTGCTCGAAGAGGCGACGAACCCACGGCATCCTCTGCTCGAACGGCTCCGGTTCCTGTCGATCTCCGCCAACAATCTGGACGAGTTCTACATGGTCCGCGTGGCCGGCCTCAGGGCTCAGATCCGCGAGGGCGTACGGGTGCTCAGCCAGGATGGCCTCTCGCCCGGCGAGCAGCTGGTGAAGATCGACACCCAGACCAGTCGGCTCATGGCTGTCCAGCAGTCCGTCCTGGAAGGTCTGCAGGCCGAAATGGCCGACGAGGGCCTGCGCCTGATGGAGGCGACTGAGATCACTGGGTCCGATCGCACGGCCGCCGAGGCGATCTTTCTCGACCACATCTTCCCCGTGGTGACGCCCCTCGCGATCGACCCGGCGCACCCATTCCCGTTCATTCCCAACCTGGGCTTTTCGCTCGCCCTCAAACTTCACCGCAAGTCAGACCACGCGGACTTCTACGCCCTGGTTCCGGTCCCCACGCAGGTGGCGCGCTTCTGGGAACTTCCGCCGGGACGCGGCGCGCGCAGGCGCGCGGAGCGTCGGATCATGGCGCTGGAGACCTTCCTGACCCTTTTCCTGGAGAAGCTCTTCCCCGGCTGCGAGGTGCTCGGCAAGGGACTGTTCAGGGTCATCCGCGACTCGGAGTTGGAGATCGAGGAAGAAGCGGAAGACCTGGTTCGCGAGCTCGAAGCGCGACTGAAGCGCCGCCGCATGGGATCGGTGGTTCGCGTCATGCTCGAGGCGTCGATGCCGGCGGAGCTCCGCAAGTTCATCATAGACAGCCTCGACGCCGAAGACTCCGAGGCCGTGGACATCGACGGCAAGCTCGGTCTCGACCAGTTCGACCAGCTGATCCCCGCCGATCGGCCCGACCTGAAGTTCAAGGCCTTCACGCCCCGGTTTCCCGAGCGGATCCTGGATCATGGCGGCGATTGCTTCGCCGCGATCCGCGAGAAGGACATTCTCGTCCACCACCCGTTCGAGAGCTTCGACGTGGTCGTGCAGTTCCTGCTGCAGGCCGCGCGCGATCCCAATGTGATTGCGATCAAGCAGACGCTGTACCGCACATCGAAGAACAGCCCGATCGTCGCAGCCCTGATCGAGGCCGCGGAGAACGGCAAGAACGTCACTGCGATCGTGGAGATCAAGGCCCGTTTCGACGAGGAGGCCAACCTGAAGTGGGCTCGCGACATGGAGCGCGCCGGCGTCTATGTCGTCTTCGGGTTCATGGATTATAAAACCCACGCCAAATTGTCCCTGGTCGTGCGACGCGAGGGTGACAATCTTCGGACCTATTGTCACTATGGAACGGGGAATTATCATCCAGTTACAGCGAAGATCTATACGGATCTCTCGCTGTTCACTACTGACGTTTCCTTAGGCAGCGACTCCGGCCGGTTGTTCAACTACATAACCGGGTACGCGAAGCCGCCGAAGATGGAAAAACTCTCCTATTCGCCGATCATGCTCAAGCGCGATCTCATACGGCTGATCCGAAAAGAGGCGGAGAACGCCAAGGCTGGCCTGCCCGCGGCGATCTGGGCGAAGATGAACGCCCTCGTGCATCCCGAGGTCATCGACGCCCTCTACGAAGCCTCCGCAGCTGGAGTGCAGATCGATCTGGTCGTCCGCGGCATCTGCTGCCTCCGCCCGGGCATCCCTGGCCTGTCGGAGAACATTCGCGTCAAAAGCATCATCGGCCGATTTTTGGAGCACGCACGGATAATGGCTTTCGCGAACGGCAAGCCGATGCCTTCGCGAGAGGCCAAGGTGTTCATCTCGTCCGCGGACTGGATGCCGCGCAACCTCGACCGTCGGGTGGAGGCGATGATCCCGATTGAGAATCCGACCGTTCACCAGCAGGTGCTCCAGCAGATCCTGGTGGCCAACCTCAAGGACGAGGCCCAGAGCTGGATGCTGGATGGCGCCGGGACCTACCACCGTGCGCCGAACCGGGACGCGAAGAATGCGTTCTCAGCCCACGAATACTTCATGACAAATCCCTCTTTGTCGGGTCGGGGACACAAGGTGAAGGACCTACCGCGCGCGTTCGATCATGTCGGCGATCGAAAGTAGGCCCGGCTCGAGCGACGCCGCCGTCATCGACGTCGGCAGCAACTCGGTACGACTGGTTCTGTATCGGCTGGACGGCCGCGCGATCTGGAGCGTCTTCAACGAGAAGGTGCTGGCCGGCCTGGGGCGCGACATCGCGCGAACCGGGGCGCTGTCACCCGATGGCGTGACCGCTGCGCTCACCGCCCTGCGACGGTTCAGCGCCCTGATCGAGGCCAGTCGGCCCACCCAGGTGTTCGCCGCCGCCACGGCCGCCGTCCGCGAAGCGACCGACGGTCGCCAGTTCCGCGAGCGCGTGGAGGCTGAGACCGGAATCAAGCTGCGCGTCCTCAGCGGCGAGGAGGAGGCGCAGTTCGCGGCGCTCGGCGTGCTCGGAGGCGCGCCTCAGGCGCGAGGACTGGTGGGCGATCTTGGCGGCGCCAGCCTCGAGCTCCTGAGGCTCGACGGCGGTGCGTCAACCTCCGGCATAACGCTTCCCTTGGGTCCGTTCTCGATACCTCAACAGAGCCGCTTCGATGCGACCCGCGTGCGGATGGCGGTTGAACGGGTCGTGAGCGCCGATATCCGCAAGGCATTCCGCGCCGACACCCTCAACGCGGTCGGGGGCGCATGGCGCAACCTTGCCCTTCTTCACATGCGGATCTCCGATTACCCGCTGGAGATCCTCCATCAGTATGAGATCGGATGGCGGGACGTCCTGGACCTGGCGCGGCTCGTCAGCCTGCAGTCCAGGAGTTCGCTCGAGCGGATCGAGGGCATTTCCAAGCGGCGGCTCGAAAACCTGCCCCACGCGGCGGTGGTGCTCGAGGGTCTGGTCGAGCGGTTGGACATCCAACGGGTGTCCCTCTCCGCGTTTGGGGTCCGCGAGGGCCTGCTGTTGCAATCCATGGCCGAAGAGGTCCGCCGACGCGATCCTCTCCTCGCCGGGTGCGCCGCTCTCGGCGCCCGCGCCCCCGTGGCCGAAGCGCTGGGAAAGGCGCTCGACGACTGGATGCTTCCCGCGTTCGAGCGCCTGCCGCCCATGTTCGGCGCGCGAGAGAGAACTCTCATCAGCGCCGTAACCAGGCTCGCGGAGTTCGGATCGACCCTGCACCCCGACCACAGAGCCGATCTCGTGTTCGAGCACGTGCTTCGCGCGCCCCTTGCGGGGTTGGACCACCACGAGCGCGCGTTCCTCGCCTGCGCCGCCTTTTCCCGGCACACGGCTTCGTCCTCGCCACCACGGCCTCAACTCATCTCGCGCCTGCTGTCACCGGAGCGACACCAGCGCGCCCGCGCTCTGGGCGCGGCGGTGCGCCTCGGTTGCGAACTCTCCGGCCGCAATCCCGAGCTCCTCGCGCGCGCGCGCCTGACCTTGCGTCCGGGCGTGCTGAGCCTGGAGGCGGAAGACGAATGGGCTCCGCTCCTTCTTGGCGAGCAGACCGCCAAGCGCGCTGCGACCCTGGCCGCCCTGCTCGATCGGGAGCCGCGCCTTCGGCCGATGGGCGCCCGCGCCAGGACGGTCGAAGCCCTGGGCTAAAGACCGAGCCCCGAGAAGCCACCTCTCCGAACCCAACTGCAGCGCCATCAGGGCCGGACGCGACCGGGCCGCAAAAAAAGCTCTTGCCTTTGTCTTAGTGTTGTAGTTTGCTACATCACTATCAGAGCAAGGCGGTGTTTCGCCTGGCGCGAAGAGTCCGACGCATGGATCCGGAATGGAATGACGCCCAGCCGATCTACCGCCAGATCCGCGACAGGGTCGTGGCGATGATCCTCGAAGGCGTGGTGAGCGACGGGGACCCCCTGCCCTCCGTGCGCGTCGTGGCGGCCGAGAACCGGGTCAATCCGCTCACCGTCCTCAAAGGCTATCAGCAATTGGCGGATGAGCAGTTGGTCGAGACCCGTCGCGGTCGCGGGATGTTCGTCATTGAAGGCGCACGGGCCCGACTGCTGGCTGGGGAGCGGCAGCGCTTCCTGAGCGAGGAGTGGCCCGCCGTAGCGGCGACGATCCGCAGACTGGGACTGGACGCGCGCGAACTGCTCGCGGTGTCTCAAGACGAAGGAGCGGAGAGATCCGCTGAGGGAGGCTGAACCATGGCCTGCATAGAAGCGCGGGGCCTTACAAAGAAATACAGACAGACGGTGGCGCTCGACGGCGTCGACATCACCGTGGGCGAAGGCCGGATCCTTGGGCTCATCGGCCCAAACGGCGCCGGCAAGAGCACCGCGCTCAACGCGATCCTGGGCCTCACCGCGTACGAGGGTGAGCTCCGGGTCCTGGGGCGCAATCCTTGGACCGAGCGCGATCGGCTGATGCGGGATGTCTGCTTCATCTCCGACGTCGCGGTTCTGCCCCGCTGGATGCGAGTCTCACAGGCGCTGGACTACGTCGCCGGGATTCATCCGCGGTTCGACCGCGCCAAGGCTGAAGCCTTTCTCGCGCGCACCGACATCCGCAAGACGTCCAAGGTGCGGGAACTGTCAAAGGGGATGGTCACCCAGCTCCACCTTGCCCTTGTGATGGCGATTGACGCCCGCCTGCTGGTGCTGGACGAGCCGACGCTCGGGCTCGATGTACTCTTCCGCAAACAGTTCTACGACTCCCTGCTCAATGACTACTTCGACCACACACGCACAATCGTGGTGACGACCCACCAGGTCGAGGAAGTCCAGTATATCCTTACCGACCTGATGTTCATCAACAGGGGGCGCATCGTTCTCGACTGCTCGATGGAGGCCTTCGAGAACCGTTACGTAGAGCTTCTGGTCGGCCCCGACCGTGTCGCCGAAGCGCGGGCCTTGGGCCCCATCCACGAGCGCCAGATGTTCGGACGCACGCTGCTGCTGTTCGACGGGGTGACACGCGATCACCTGGCCCCGCTTGGCGAAGTGCGCACGCCGAGCATCGCCGATCTCTTCGTCGCCCTCATCGGCGGATCCGGCGCCGCCGGAGCGCCAGGAGCCGCCTCATGAACACGCTCGCCGAATCCGTTCCGGACGCCGCGCCTGAGATCCAGACCGCCGCTGCGGCTGCGACCCATCCGGTGCGTCCCTTCCTGTGGTCCGTCCGGCGTGAGCTGTGGGAAACCAGATCGATCTACGTGGCTCCGCTGATCGCCGCCGGCGTGTTCCTGTTCGGCTGCCTTGTCAGCGCCCGGCGCGTCGGACCGTGGCTGCGCCACATGGACGCCAGCGTCCAGAGCCGCGCCGCGGCAGCGTATGCGCCTCCCTTCTTCGGGGACCTCGTCATCCTGGGCACCGCCCTGGTGGTCGCCGTCTTCTACTGCCTAGGCGCCCTGCACAATGAGCGGCGCGACCGCAGCATTCTGTTCTGGAAGTCCCTGCCGGTCTCGGACCTCACGACGGTGGCAGCCAAGGCGGCGATCCCTTTGGTCGTCCTGCCGATCGTCACCCTGGCGATCGCGCTCGTTACTCACCTCATAGTCGTGGGCCTGGATACGGCCGTGCTCGCGTCGGCTGGCCTCACGCCCCAAGGCGTGATGCATCTCTCCCTGCTCGATCAGCTTGGCATGCTGATCTACGGCGTCTTCACTCTGACCCTCTGGCACGCGCCAATCTACGCCTGGTTCCTGCTGGTGTCGGTCTGGGCCCGCCGAGCGCCCTTCCTGTGGGCGTTCGGCCTGCCGATCGCCGCCACGATTTTCGAGAACGTGGCGTTCGGCACCTCCGTCGTTGGCAACTTCTTCTGGAAGCGCCTGATGGGCGGCCTCGACGCGGCGTTCGGCGCCACCCACCACGGCGGCGGCGAAATCATCATGCCCCAGATCGATCCGGTCGGCTTCTTCGGCAATCCGGGACTGTGGGTCGGCTTTGTCGTCGCCGCCGCGATGCTGGCGGGTTGCGTTTGGTTGCGGCGCTACCGGGAGCCGGTCTGAGGCGAGGCCCTGGCTGGCGAGCGAAGTATCGGAGAGTTCCCGATGCACATACAGCCTCCCGAGATTGGCTTGCAGGACGCCCTCTGGCTCTGGTGGACGATGTACGGGCTGCGCCTCTTGGCCTGCTCGGCGGTCGTCACTGCGGGAGCGCTGGCTCTCGTCATCGACCGCCGCTCGGCTTGGCGCCCATTCGCCGCCCTCGTGTTCTTCGTCTGCCTGACCCTGGCCTGCGCCAGCGGAGCGGTCGAAAGCGTGCTTCGGCTCCAGACGGTCGCCGCGCTGGCCTGGACGCTCGGCCTCTACCTCGGTGGAACGGCAGGCCTGGCGGTGGCGCGTCGCGAAGGAACCTCAGGCGTGGTCGACATCTACGCCATGATGTTCGCCGCGGGCGACGCGGTGGTCGCGCTCGCCCTCGGAGCCGGGCCGATGGGAGGGCTCCACCGACCGCTCGACCTGCCTGCGCACGAAGCGGCCTGGGCGATGGCGGCCACCTCGGCGGTTGGCGGTATCCTGGATCTCATCCTCATCCTGCGCGGCGGCGGCTCACGCACTCAGCGCGGCGCGCGCGGGATCTGGCGCACGGGCGGGGCGCTGGCGATCTGCGCGGTGTGCACCGTCGGCGGAGCCGTCGTGGCGATCTAGGCTGGACGGGCCGCCCGCCTGACTTCCACCACCCTCACCCGCGCGCCGTCCAGCACCAGGGCCAGTTCGCCCCGCTTCAGCTTCAGTGCGTCCTCGCCGAACGCCTTGCGACGCCAACCGTCGAGGGCCGGAGTGTCGGCATTGTCGTCGCCGGCGATCTTCTCGAGGTCGGACACGGTCGCGATGAGACGCGGAGCCACGGAGGCGTCCTCGGCTCGCGCCTTAAGCAGCACCTTGAGCAGCTCCACGACCGCCCCGCTGTTCTGGGCGGTCACGGGACGCTCCTTGGAGATCGTCGGCGCGTACGCCTCAGGGTCCTTCAGGGCCCCCGCAACGGAATCGAGGATCTCCTGCCCGAACTTCGAGCCGGCGAAGCCCTTGGGCACCCCGCGCAGGCGCGTCAGGGCGTCCGGATCGGTGGGAGCCTGCGAAGCCAGTTCGTCGATCGCCTCGTCCTTGAGGATACGACCGCGTGGTTGGTCGCGGACCTGCGCCGTGCGCTCGCGCCAGGCTGCGACGGCGCGGAAGACCGCCAGGTAGCGCACCGAGTGGCGACGCGGCCGCAGGCGCTTCCAGGCGTTCTCCGGCTCGACGTCATAGAGAGCAGGATCGGTGATCGCGCGCATTTCCTCCTCCACCCACTCCAGACGTCCGCTCGCCTCGAGCCGCTGGCGCAGGATCGGATAGAGCTCGGCGAGGTGCGTGACGTCTGCCAGGGCGTAGTCGAGCTGGGCGTCGCTCAAGGGCCTGCGCGCCCAGTCGGTGAAGCGGCTCGACTTGTCGACCTCTTCCTTGAGCATCTGGCGCACCAGAGCGTCGTACGCGACCTGCTCGCCAAAACCAGCGGCCATCGCGGCGATCTGGGTGTCGAACAGGGGCTTCGGGATGACCCCGAGATTGTTGAAGATTTCGATATCCTGGCGGGCGGCGTGGAACACCTTCTCGATGGTCGGATCGGCAAGGATCTTGAGCAGGGGCGAGAGGTCCAGGCCCGGAGCCAGAGGATCGATGACGGCAGCGGCCTCGCGTGTCGCCGCCTGGATCAGACAGAGCTTTGGCCAGTAGGTGGTCTCGCGCATGAACTCCGTGTCCACGGCGACAAACGGGCGACCGGCAAGTTCCTCACAGAATGCAGCCAGTTCGGCTGTGGTGGTGATTGGAGTCATCGGCTAGCTATAGCCCCGGCGGCCGCCCCCAATGCAAGGCGCCAGCCGTCGCGCGGCGCGTCGCCTCGCGAAACGACCTTCTCCCGATGGACTCTGCGATGACCGCCAAGGGCAATGGCCTCACCTATGCACAAGCCGGAGTCGATATCGACGCCGGCGCGGCCCTGGTCGAGCGAATCAAGCCGCTGGCTGCGGCGACGCGCCGCCCCGGGGCCGACACCGAACTGGGGGGCTTTGGCGCCCTGCTGGACCTCAAGGCGGCGGGCTACGTCGATCCCCTTGTGGTCTCCACCACCGACGGCGTGGGCACCAAACTGAAGATCGCCATCGAGACGGGTTTGCATGATGGCGTGGGGATCGATCTGGTCGCCATGTGCGTCAACGACCTGCTGGCGCAGGGCGCCGAACCCTTGGCCTTCCTCGACTATTTCGCGACCGGAAAACTGGATGTGGAGGCGGCGACGCGCGTGGTGGCTGGGATCGCCGCCGGCTGCCGCGAGGCTGGCGCAGCCCTGATCGGCGGCGAGACCGCCGAAATGCCGGGCTTCTACGAGGGCTCTGGGTATGACCTTGCCGGCTTCTGCCTGGGCGCCGTCGAGCGCGGCCGCGTCCTGCCGCGGCGCGACGAGCAGCGATCGGGCGACCTGCTCATCGGCCTCGCCTCTTCGGGCCCCCACTCCAACGGCTATTCGCTGGTCCGCCGCATCGTCGAGCAAAGCGGGCTTGGCTGGGACGATCCCGCGCCCTTCGCCGAAGACCAGACCCTTGCCGAAGCGCTGATGACGCCCACGCGGATCTACATCCGCAGTGTGCTTCCTCTGCTGAAGGCGGGGCTCGCGTCGGGCGCGGCGCACATCACCGGCGGAGGGCTGATCGAGAATCCGCCAAGAGCGATCCGAAAGGACCTGCAACCGCGGTTCGACTGGAGCGGCTGGGACATGCCGCCGGTTTTCGGGTGGCTGGAGCGCACGGGCGGTGTTGAGCCCACAGAGATGCGCCGCACGTTCAACTGCGGCGTCGGGTTCATGCTTGTGATTCCGCACCGCAACGCCGAGGCGGTCATCGAGGCCCTGCTGGAGGCGGGCGAGAACGCCTTTGTATGCGGGGAATTGACGGCGGCGGGCTGAGCGCCCGCCGCTGGAGCAAACCCCGTTCAGACAGGTCAGCCGACGATGTCGGCTTCGTCGAAGAACTGGGCGATCTCGATCTTGGCGTTGTCCGGGCTGTCGGAGCCGTGGACGGAATTTTCCCCGACCGACTTGGCGAAGCGCTTGCGGATCGTGCCATCTGCCGCCTGGGCCGGATTGGTCGCGCCCATGATCTCGCGATACTTCGCGACAGCGTTATTGCCTTCCAGGACCTGGACCACGACCGGACCGGAAGTCATCATCTCGACCAGTTCGCCGTAGAACGGGCGCTCGCGGTGGACTTCGTAGAAGTCTTCCGCCTCTTCCTGGGTCATACGGATGCGGCGCTGGGCGACGATCCTCAGCCCCGCCTCCTCGATGACGGCGTTGATCTGGCCGGTGAGGTTCCGCGCGGTGGCGTCGGGCTTGATGATCGAGAAAGTGCGTTCGGTCATGATCTTCTTTTAGTCGCGGACTTGCGGGGGGGATGGGGTGGCGGCTTATAGCGACGGCCGCCCGCCCCGCCAAGCCGCTGCGGCCCCTTCCCCGAGCCTTCCCGGACCGACCACCCGATGATCCTGCGTATCGACGACCTGGTGTTCGACGCCTGGGGCCGGAGGATCTTCGATCACGCCAGCGTCAGCCTCTCGGCGGGCTCGCGGGTGGGGCTGGTGGGTCGCAACGGCGCGGGCAAGTCGACCCTCTTCCGGCTTCTGCGCGGTGAGTTTTCGCCGGGCGGCGGCGAGATCGAGATCGCGCGGACGGCGCGCGTCGCCGCAGTCGACCAGGAGCATCCGGCGACACCGACTCCCCTGCTGGAGACCGTGCTCGAGGCGGACCAGGAGCGCACGGCCCTGCTCGCCGAGCTCGAAACCGCGGCGCCGGAGCGGATGGCCGACATCTATGGCCGCCTCGACGAGATCGGCGCCGACCGCGCCCCGGCGCGCGCGGCGGAGATCCTCAATGGCCTCGGCTTCTCCGAGGCGGACCTTTCCCGGCCGATGGCGGAGTTCTCGGGCGGCTGGCGCATGCGCGTGGCCATGGCGGCTGCCCTGTTCGCCGAACCCGACCTGCTGCTGCTCGACGAGCCGACCAACTATCTCGACCTCGAGGGCGCGCTCTGGCTCGAGGCGCGGCTGCGAAAGTACCCTCACGCCGCCCTGATCATCAGCCACGACCGCGAGCTGCTCGACCGTTCGGTCGACTTCATCCTGCATCTGCACGACGGCAAGTTCGACCTCTACCGCGGCGGCCTCTCCAGCTTCGAGCGCCAGCGGGCTGAGAAGCTGCGGCTGGCGGCTTCGATGCAGGAGAAGATCGACGCGCGGCGGGCGCACATGCAGGCCTTCGTCGACCGCTTCCGCGCCTCGGCCACCAAGGCCCGCCAGGCGCAGTCGCGCCTGAAGATGATCGCCCGCCTCAAGGACACCGCGCCGGTGGTGGAGGGCGACGTCGCGCCCTTCCTGCTCCCTTCCCCCGAGCGCGCCCTCGCCCCACCGCTGCTCCGCTTCGAGAAGACTGATGTGGGCTATGGAGGGCCTCCGGTGTTGCGCAACCTCAACCTGCGCATTGACCCGGACGATCGCATCGGCCTGCTCGGCGTCAACGGTTCGGGCAAGAGCACCTTCGCCAAGCTGCTCGCCCAGAATCTGGAGCCCTGCGCCGGCGAGGTGAAACGCCACCGCGGCTTGCGGGTCGGCTGGTTCCACCAACATCAGATCGAGGCGATGGACGCCGCGGACACGCCGCTCACGATCATCCGTCGCGTGTTGCCCGACGCCAGCGAGGCGCAACGACGCTCGCGCCTCGCCCAGTTCGGCATGACCGCACAGAAGGTTGAGACGACGGTCGGCAACCTCTCCGGCGGGGAACGCGCGCGCCTGCTGCTGAACCTCGTGGCCATGCAGAAGCCGCACCTGCTGATCCTCGACGAGCCGACTAACCACCTGGACATCGACAGCCGCGCGCAACTCGCGGAGGCGCTCAACGACTACGAGGGCGCGGTGCTGCTGATCGCCCACGACCGCTCGATGATGGAAACCGTTGTCGACCGGCTGTGGCTCACCGGCGGCGGGACGATCCAGCCGTTCGACGGCGACATGGACGACTACGCACGCCACGTTACGGGCGGTGCGCGCGGGCAGGAGAAGGCCGCGAAGAAGGCCCCTGCCCCGCCGGCCCGGATCGCGGGTCCCGCCCCGACCGCAGCTCCGCTACGCCGAAAGCTGGAGGCCGCCGAGGCGACCCTGTCGCGGCAGAACCATCTGGCCGGAGAGCTGGAGGCCCAGCTCGCCGACCCCGCCCTGCACCGCAATCCTGCGAAGTTCGCCGAGATCCAGCAAAGGCACGCGCGGGCGCTGGAGAGGCTGGCGGAGGCGGAAGCGACCTGGATGGCTGCGGCGGAAGCGCTGGAGGCCGCGGAGAAGGCGGCCTAGCCCTGACGGGTCCAGCCGCGCGTTTCGGACTGCCGCCAGTACACGACCTCATGTCCGCTGGACTTGAGGCTCGACCACAGGCGGCGGGCGCGCGCGAGGTCGGGTTCGGAGCGGCCATCGAAGAGCACCATCGTCCGCTCGAACCCTCCAAGGTCCGACGGCTCGCCGCCGAGGACAAAGAAGGCCTGAGCCCCGTTCAGGTTCTCCGGCTTCTCGGAGAGCAGCACCGGGTGGCGCGCGTCCATCGGGCCGCCGCTCAGGCCATGCGGCAGGAAGCTGTCGTCACGATAGGTCCACAGCCGCTCGTCCAGGTTCTCCGCCTCACGGCGGTCAGGGACGAAGACCAAGGCGCGCCAGCCGCGCGCGAGGGTGCGTTCGAGGAGGTCGGGCAGGACCTCTTCGGGCGAGGACCGCTCGAGATGGTAGAACCAGACCTCGCAGCGGTCCTCGGCCAAGCTCAGCTCTCGTAGGAGTCCGCCACCAGCCGGTCGAGCAGGCGCACGCCAAAGCCGGTCGCGCCGCTGGGGATGGTGGGGATGGTCGAGCCCGGCTTGAACGCCGTGGAGGCGATGTCGAGGTGCGCCCACGGAAGGCCGTTGACGAACTTCTGGATGAACAGGGCCGCCGTGATCGAGCCGCCATAGCGGGGGCCGACGTTCTTCATGTCGGCCACGGCGCTTTCGATCAGCTTGTCGTATTGGGGCGGCAGAGGCATGCGCCAGAGCGGCTCGCTGGTGGCCTTGGAGGCGGCGAGCAGCCGCTCCGCCAACTCGTCGTTGTTGCTGAAGAGGCCGGCGAGATCCTTGCCCAGTGAGACGATGATCGCCCCGGTCAGGGTCGCCAGGTCGATCATGAACTTCGGCTTGAAGCGCTGCTGGCAGTACCAGAGGGCGTCGGCCAGGACGAGGCGGCCTTCGGCGTCGGTGTTGATCACCTCGATCGTCTGGCCCGACATGCTCTTCACCACGTCGCCCGGGCGCTGGGCGTTGGCGTCGGGCATGTTCTCCACCAGGCCAAGGATGCCCACGGCGTTCACCTTCGCCTTGCGCGAGGCCAGGGCGTACATCAGTCCGGTGACGGCCGCGGCCCCACCCATGTCGGTGACCATCTCCTCCATGCCGTCGGCGGGCTTGATCGAGATGCCGCCGGTGTCGAAGCACACGCCCTTGCCCACGAAGGCGACCGGTTGGGCGTTCGGGTCGGCCGCGCCCTTCCACTGGATGACCGCGAGCTGGCTCTCGCGCACGCTGCCCTGGCCGACGCCCAGCAGCGAGCCCATGCCGAGCTTCTCCATCTCCTTCTCGCCCAGGATCTCCACCTCGAGGCCAAGGCTGGAGAGCTCCTTCACGCGGCGGGCGAAGGACTCCGGATAGAGGATGTTGGCCGGCTCGGTGACGAGGTCGCGGGCGAAGATGATCGCATCGGCGAGTCCCGAGAGTTGCTCATAAGCCGCCTTGGCTGCCGCCGGATCGTCCGAAGCGATGCGCGTAGTCTTGATCGAGGGCTTGCGGTCGGCCTTCTCGGTCGTGCGGTAGCGGTCGAAGCGGTAGCTCGCCAGGCGCACGCCAAAGGCCGCCGATGCGGCTGCGGAGGCCGAGAGGCCGTCGAGGCGCAGGTGCAGAACCTCCGAGCCGCTGGACTTCATTGCCTGATAGGCGTGGGCCGCGGCCGTCTCGACGGCCTGGTCGGTGACGGCGTCAGGGCCCAGTCCGACCGCCACGATCCGGTCGGCGTCCAATCCCTGCGGAGCGACGATTTCCAGCGTCTGGCCGGCCGCGCCGGTGAAGCGGCTGACGCCCGCCGAACGCGCGATCGCCCCGCCGGCGACCGCGTCGAGCGCGGCGGCTGCGCCTTGGAGCTTCGCCGGATCTGCGACCAGCACGGCCAGCGCCGATCCCTTGGCGGCCTTCGCGTCGACGGCAACGAATTCGATCTTCATCGGCTTTGGGCCTTCCTTCGAGACATAAGCGGGCGGTTCAGGCGAACTCGACCAGGACATCGTCCGCCGCGACGGTCTCGCCGGCGTGCGCGCCCAAAGTGCGGATCACGCCGTCGCGCTCGGCGCGGATGATGTTCTGCATCTTCATCGCCTCGATGACGCAGATCACCTGGCCCTCTTTCACTTCCTCACCTTCCTTGGCCTCGACCGAAACCACGAGGCCGGGCATGGGCGAGAGGATCTGCCGGGAGGTGTCGGGCGGCGGCCTGATGGGCAGGCGCTGGTGCAGGTCGGCCGAGACGGGGGTAAGGACCAGGACGCGCTGGCGCACGGCCCGGAAGCGAATGTCGAAGCCCTCGGCAGCCGGCGTGATGGTCGCAGTGAAGTCGCGGCCGTCCAGGTTTCCGCGGAATTGAGGATCGCCGGGGCGCCAGTCGAGCACTTCCAGACGTAAGGCTCGGCCTTCGGCGGGAAGGCCGATGACGAGAGCGCCGTCGACCTCGCCCACCTCGACCTCACGCCGTCGGCCGCCGGCGACGACCACCCAGTCGCGCCGCAGGCTGCGCCGCTTCAGCGGCCCGGCCGTAGCGTTGGCCCGCCGCGCCAGCATCCGGTGGGCCGCAGCTGCAACGGCGAGAATGATGTCGGCCTGCCAGGGTTCGGGCTCCAGGCCATGGAAGCCTTCGGGAAATACAGTGGGGATGTAGTTGGTCGACAGGGCGCCCGAGGCGAAGCGCGGCTGGTCCATAACCGCCGAGAGGAAGGGCGTGTTGTGCGCCGGCCCCTCGATGTGCAGGTCCTCCAGCGCCCGGGCCATGCCGGCGATCGCCCCGGCCCGATCGGGCGCCCAGGCGCACAGCTTGGCGATCATCGGGTCATAGAAGGTGGAGATCTCGTCGCCCTCGCGCACGCCGGTCTCGTTGCGCACCACATAGCCGCCGCTCTCCCCCTCCTGGGGCGGGGCGTAGCGGATCAGCCGGCCGATCGAGGGCAGGAACTTGCGGTAGGGATCCTCGGCGTAGATGCGGCTCTCGATCGCCCAGCCGCGAATGGAGAGATCCTCCTGCTTCAAGGCGAGCGTCTGGCCATAGGCCACTCGGATCATCTGCTCGACCAGATCGACGCCTGTGATCAGCTCAGTCACCGGATGCTCGACCTGCAGGCGGGTGTTCATCTCCAGGAAATAGAAGGACTTGTCCTGGCCGGCGACGAACTCGACGGTGCCCGCCGAGTCGTAGTTCACCGCCTGCGCGAGGGCGACGGCCTGGGCGCCCATGGCCGCCCGCGTGGCCTCGTCGAGCAGGGGCGAGGGCGCCTCCTCGATCACCTTCTGGTTGCGGCGTTGGATCGAGCACTCGCGCTCGAACAGGTGGATGACGTTGCCGTGCTTGTCGCCCAACACCTGGATCTCGATGTGGCGCGGATTGACGATGAACTTTTCGATGAAGATGCGATCGTCGCCGAAGGCGCCCTTGGCCTCGGCTCGCACAGCGGGAAACCCCTCCTCCACCTCGCGCCGGTTGGCTGCGATGCGGATGCCCTTGCCCCCGCCGCCGGCGGAGGCCTTGATCATCACCGGATAGCCAATGCCCTCGGAGATGCGCACCGCGTGGTCGACGTCGTCGATCTCGCCGATGTGGCCCGGCACGATCGAGATGCCCGCCTCGGCGGCGAAGCGCTTGGAGGCGATCTTGTCGCCCATGGCGTCGATGGCCCCGGGGTTGGGGCCAATGAAGACGATGCCTGCCTCCGCGCACGCCGTGGCGAAGGAGGCCCGTTCAGAAAGAAAGCCGAAGCCGGGGTGGATCGCCTGCGCGCCCGTCTCCCGAGCGGCGTCGAGGATTTTCTCAGCGACGAGGTAGGACTGGCTTGCCGGCGAGGGGCCGATGAACACCGCCTCGTCGGCCATGGCTACGGCGAGGGAGTCGGCGTCCGCCTCTGAGTAGACCACCACAGTGGCGATCCCCATCCGGCGACAGGTCCGGATGATTCTGACCGCGATCTCGCCCCGGTTTGCGATCAGGATTTTCGAGAACATCCGGTTGGGGTCACCCATGTGCGCGCTATGTTGTGGGCGTTAGACGCGCCGAGGCGGGATGACAACATCCCGTGAGGGAAGGCGCGGCCGGGAAGGAACCGCCCATGATCGACATCACCCACTCCGCGCAGGTCTCCGCCTCCGGATTTGATCTCACGCCGCCAACGACCGCCGAGCGCGCACGGCTGGAGGCGAGCCTGACGCGGGAGGAGAAGGACGTCCTGCTGCACCATGGCACCGAGGCGCCCTTCTGCGGGGGACTGCTCGAGAACAAGGACGACGGCGTCTACTGCTGCCGGCTTTGCGGGCTGCCGCTCTTCCTGCACAGGACCAAGTTCGAGAGCGGCACGGGCTGGCCGAGCTTCTGGGCGCCCTATGACGAGGGCCACGTGCACGGCGTACGCGACACCAGCTACGGCATGATCCGCATCGAGACCCGCTGTGCGCGCTGCGACTCCCACCAGGGCCACCTCTTCCCCGACGGCCCGCGCCCCACGGGCCTGCGCTACTGCATCAACTCCGTCTCGCTGCAGTTCGTGAAGACGGGGGATCCGCTGCCCGATCCGCTGGGGCGGGGGGACAAGATGCCGGCCGTCTGACCCTGTCCCTCCCCTTCTGGGGAGGGTGGCGGAGCGAAGCGACGCCGGGTGGGGAATGCCGGGGAAGGACCGAGGCGTGGGGGATGATCCAGACTTCCCCACCCGTCGCGCCCTTCGGCGCGACACCCTCCCCGGAAGGGGAGGGTGGGACTTTCCAGTTACCCCGCGCCCGTCATCAGCGTCACGGCCGCAAGCGCCATCACCTTGGCGCTGTCGAGCATGTCGTCGATGCCGACCCACTCATCGGGTTGGTGGGCGAGGTCGAGCACGCCGGGGCCGTAGGCGATGCAGTCCTTGAGCTTGCCGATCCGATCGACGTGCTTCTGGTCGTAGGTGCCCGGCGAGCAGATGAACTGGGCGGGTCGGCCGAGGACCTTCTGGATCGCCCGGGCGGTGGCCGCGGCGACGGGGCCGTCGCGGTCGGCGAGGGTCGGCTCCACGGCGAAGAGCTCGCGAAGAGCGTAGCGGAAGCCCGGGCGCTCGCGCGCCAGGTTCTCGAGGATCTCGACGAACTCGCCCTTCACCTGGTCGAGCGGCTCCTCGATCAGGAAGCGGCGATCGACCACCAGGCGGCAACTGTCGGCGACGATCGGCGCGGGCAGGCCGTCCTTCGGCTCGGGCTGGCCGCCGTGGAGGGAGTTGATGTTGAGGGTGGAGCTTCGAGCGCCGTCGGGGACGACCGGCATGTCGGAGCGCCGCGCAGCCAGCCTGGGTCCGAGCTCATGCTCCAGCCGCTCCATGAGCGCGCCCATGTGGCGGATGGCCGAGTCGCCAAGGAACGGCATGGAGCCGTGGGCGATCCGCCCCTTGGTCTCGATCTCCGCCCACCAAACGCCGCGGTGGCCGATGCAGACCCGGTCGACGTTCAAGGGCTCGGGGATAATCACGTGATCGACGCGGGGTTTGGAGAACCAGCCGCGCTCGGCGAGATAGGCCACGCCGCCATAGCCGCCGGACTCCTCGTCGGCGGTGCCCGAGATCTCCAGGGTCCCCGGCAGGTCGATCCCGGAATCGATCAGGGCCTCGACCGCGATGATCGAGGCGGCGAGACCGCCCTTCATGTCGCAGGTCCCTCGGCCGTAGACCCGGCCGTCCTTCACCACCCCGGCGAAGGGATCGACAGTCCAGCCCTCGCCCGGCACGACCACGTCGATATGGCTGTTGAAGTGCACGCAAGGCCCCGGCGCCGCGCCCTCGCGGCGCGCGACGACGTTGAAGCGCGGATAGCGGTCGCTGTCGCCGGGGGAGCCCTCGGCGCGGACGTAGGTGACTTCGAAGCCCCGACGGTGGAGACGCTCGCCGACCAGTTCGGCGCAAGCCTGGTAGTGCTCGCCCGGCGGATTGACGGTGGGAATGCCCACCAGTTCCCGGGTCAGGGTCACCACCTCGTCGCGCCGGCCGTCGATCGCTTCGACGGCCTTTTCGATCGCATGCGGACGAACAGCCACGGTCGTCATGGCAAACAAACTCCAGCGCGCCAAAGCCCCCAGCCCCAGCGCTGCAAACCCTGGTTCTGCCTCTAATTCTAGTCCGTCAAGATGACGCGACGGCGCCCGCTAAAGGCACCGTCCGCCGTCGACTTCCAGCGCCACGCCGGTGATCATCGAAGCCTCCCGGCTGCACAGGAAGACCGCCGCTGCGGCAATGTCCTCGGGAGTCGAGAGGCGGCCGATCGGGATGGTGTTCACGACCCGCGCGCGGGCCTCCGGCGAGTCGCCGCCGAAGAAGACGCCCAGCATCGGGGTGTCGCCGGCCACGGGGTTGATGGCGTTCACCCGTACGCCGTGGGGCGCCAGCTCGATGGCCATGGCGCGGGCGGCGGCGATCATCCAGCCCTTGGAGGCGTTGTACCAGGCGAGGTTCGGCCGCGGGCTCACCCCGCCAGTCGAGGCAATATTGAGGATGGCGCCGCGCTTCTGGGCTTTCATCGCCGGCACGGCGTGGCGGCTGGTGAGGTAGACCGAGCGGACGTTGACCCCCATCAGGCGGTCGAAGGCGGCCTCGCCCATGGACTCCATCGGACCTGGCGCCGTGCCCATGCCGGCGTTGTTGACCATGATGTCGATGCCGCCGAAGGCGCCCTGCACCGCCTCGAACAGCGCTGCGACGCTGGCGGCGTCGGAGACGTCGGTCGGCACGTTGATGCAGGCCTCGCCCAGATCTCTGGCCAGGGCCTCGCCCTTATTCTTGTCGAGGTCGGCTATGGCCACGCGCGCACCTTCCGCCACGAAACGCCGCACGATGCCCGCGCCGAAGCCCGACGCGCCCCCGGTGACGATCGCCCGTTCGCCCTGAAGTCTCATCCCTTCCCTCCCCTCAGCCGTGCTTGACGGCCACTGTCTTGAGCTGGGTGAAGGCGTAGAGGGCTTCGAAGCCCTTCTCCCGCCCATGGCCAGAGCGCTTCACCCCGCCGAAGGGCAGCTCGACCCCGCCGCCCGCGCCGTAGTTGTTGATGAACACCTGTCCGGCCTTGAGCCAGTGGGCCATGCGGAACTGGCGCGCGCCATCGCGGGTCCACGCGCCGGCGACCAGGCCATAGGGCGTTCCATTGGCAAGCGCGACCGCCTCGTCCTCGTCATCGAACGGGATCACCACCTGGGCCGGGCCGAAGATCTCCTCCTGCACGAGCCGATGCCCCGGCGGCGGTCCGGCGATCAGAGCGGGGGCGATATAGTGGCCGCCGGCGGGAGCGTGGTCGACCAGACTGCCCCGCGCGACGATCTGCAGCCCGTCCTTCTCGGCAAGGTCGAGATAGCCGCGGACGATCTCGAGCTGGCGGGCGCTGATCAGCGGGCCGACGTCTAGGTCCGCGAGAGCCGGGCCGACCTTCAGCTCGAGGTAGCGGGCGGCCATCCGCTCCAGCACCTCAGCGTAGATCTCGCGCTGAACGAGGATGCGGGAGGCGGCCGAACAGGTCTGGCCGGCGTTCTGGATTCCGGCGTTGACCAGGAACGGCAGGGCCTCGTCGAGATCGGCGTCGGCGAACACGACCTGGGGCGACTTGCCGCCCAGTTCGAGGGTCACGGGGGCGGCGCGGTCGGCCGCCGCCTTCTGCACCAGGGCGCCCACGGGCCCCGAGCCGGTGAAGGAGACGTGGTCCACGTCCGGGTGGGCCGCCAGCGCCGCGCCGGCCGCCTCGCCGAGCCCCGGCACGACATTGAGAGCGCCAGGGGGCAGACCGCACTCGGTGGCGATGCGGGCGAAGGCCAGGGCCGTGAGGCTCGCCTCCTCCGCCGGCTTAAGCACGGTCGCGTTGCCGGCGGCCAGGGCGCCCACGACGCTGCGGCCGAGGATCTGCATCGGGTAGTTCCACGGGATGATGTGGCCCGTGACGCCGTGCGGCTCGCGCAGGGTGAAGACGGTGTAGCCGGCCTGGTACTCGAGGGTCTGGCCCATCAGCTTGTCGGCAGCGGCGCCGTAGAATTCGAGATAGCGGCCAAGTGCGACGGCGTCGGCGCGCGCCTGGCGCAGGGGCTTGCCGACGTCCATCGCCTCCAGCTCGGCCAGGAGGTCGACCCGCTCGAGCACGCTCTGACCGATCCGCGACAAGATGCGGCCCCGCTCGGTTGCAGTGAGCTTCCCCCACTCCCCGCCGAGCGCACGGCGGGCGGCGACCACCGCCTCGTCGATCTCCCCTGCGCCGCCGGCGGCGATCTCCCCGATGTCCGCGCCGGTGGAAGGGTCCTCGACCGGCAGTCGACCGCCCGCCGCGGGACGCCAGCGCCCGTCGATCAAGACACCCTCGGCGATCAGGGACGATGCGTCATCGGGCACGGCGGGACTCCTCAGAAAACAGCAGGACGGCGGCGGCTGGACGCGCTTTCCGTCTGCGGACATAGCTCGTCGGTCAAGACGGCAATGGGGGCGTGCAGGGTGAACAGGCGCGATCTGATGATGGCGGCGATGGTTGCGGGTGCTGGAACGTTGGCGGCGCCGGCGGTGGCGCTGGCCCAAGCCGAAGGCATCGCGCGCCCCGGCCCGCGCAACCTCATCACCGACGTTGCCGGCCTGAAGGTTGGTCAGGCCCAGGACGTCGCCGTGCGAACGGGGACGACGGTGATCCTGCCCGACGAGGCGGCGGTCGTGGCGGCCGATGTCCGCGGCGGGGGGCCGGCCACGCGCGAGACCGACGCGACAGAACCGCAGAACCTGGTGCACGCCTTCGACGCAGTCGTCCTCTCCGGAGGCTCGGTCTACGGCCTGGCGGCGCCGGACGGCGTCGTGGCGTGGCTCGGCGCGCATGGACGGGGCTATGGCCTCTCGCCCAAGCCCGGCACGCCCAAGAGCCCGGTCATCCCTTCGGCGGCGCTCTATGATCTCGCCAACGGCGGAAACAAGAGTTGGGGCCTTCGCCCACCCTACTGGGACCTGGGCCTCGCGGCGGTGCAGGCGGTCTCCGACCGCTTCGAGCTGGGGACGGCGGGCGCGGGCTATGGCGCCATGGCCGGATCTCTCAAGGGCGGGATCGGCTCCGCCTCCATCGTCACGGCGGACGGCTTCACCGTGGGCGCTCTGGTGGCGGTGAATTCCGCCGGCTCGGTCGTGGCGCCGGGGACGAAGCAGTTCTGGGCGGCCCCGTTCGAGATCGGCCGCGAGTTCGGAGGGCTGGGGACCTCGCAGCTCCACGCGGGGCCAGATGACTGGGGCCGCCCCAAGCCCCATCCGGGCGCGCGAGAGAACACTACCCTGGCGGTGGTGGCCACGGACGCGAAGCTGACCTCGGACGAGGCCAAGCGCGTGGCGATCATGGCCCAGGACGGCATGGCCCGCGCGATCCGCCCCTCCCACAGCCCCTTCGACGGCGACATCGTCTTCGCCATGGCCACGGGCAAGGTCGACGTTCCTGAGCCGCGCGCTGCGATCACCGCACGCCTGGGCGCCCTCGCCGCCGACACCCTCGCCCGCGCCATCGCCCGGGCGGTCTACGAAGCTACGCCCTGGCCGAGATCGGATGTACCGACCTGGAAGGGGCTGAAGCCATGATTCACCATCCCTCCCCTTCATGGGGAGGGTGGCCCGACGCGAAGCGGCGAGACGGGTGGGGAAGTATGGATCATCCCACACGGCCGGTGTCCTTGCCCAGCGTTCCCCACCCGTCCTCCTTCGCCCTGCGGGCTTCGGAGGACACCCTCCCCGGAAGGGGAGGGACAAGGTCATTGCAAACTGTCACGTCTTGGCCGTGTCACGCGGGCGTGGGATGACCATCCGATGACACAGATCGGTCGGCGGGGATTCCTGAAGGGCGCGGCGGCGGGGCTGGCGCTGCCGCCGGCGATCGGGCGGGCCGCGGCGATTGACGCCGACGTGCGCGCCGGGACGATCGAGGACGTCGCCCACGTGGTGATCCTGATGCAGGAGAACCGCGCCTTCGACCACTATTTCGGGACGATGGCAGGGGTGCGCGGCTTCGGCGACCGGTTCCCGATTCCCGTGGCGGGACGTCCAGGCCAGCCGGGGACTGTGTGGACGCAACGTCTGCAGCGGACCGGGGGCGCGTCCACGCTCATCTCGCCCTTCCCCCTGGATACGCTCGAGCACTTCGAGCTGATGCGGGTGGAGGGCACGCCGCACAACTGGGTCGACGCCCAGGACGCGTGGGCGGAGGGCCGGATGGATCGCTGGCCGAGCGCCAAGACCGCGCGGGCCATGGGCCACTATCGCCGCGAGGACATCCCCTTCCAGTTCGCCCTCGCCGAAGCCTTCACGGTCTGCGACGCCTATCACTGTTCGTTCCAGGGCGGGACGAACACCAATCGCCTGTTCATGTGGAGCGGGACCAACGATCCCGCAGGCCGGTTCGGGGGACCCTCGATCAGCAATTCCCACGACAGCCTGCCGGCCGAGGGCGGAGCGGCCGAGGGCTATCGCTGGACCACCTATCCCGAGCGCCTGCAGGCGGCGGGGGTAAGCTGGCGCATCTACCAGGACATGGCCGACAACTTCAGCGACAACCCCGGCGCGGGGTTCGCGGCCTGGCGCGACAGCCATGTCGGGGTGGCCGGAGCGGACCCGACCCTGGCGACGCTGGGCCTGGGCACGCGCAAGCTGGACGGCCTTCGCGCGGACGTGGTCTCGGGCGCCCTACCCCAGGTGAGCTGGATCGTCGCGCCGGCCGCGGACAGCGAGCATCCCGGACCCTCGAGCCCGGCGCAGGGCGCGGACTACACCGCCCGGGTGCTGGACGCCCTGACGGCCGATCCGAAGGTGTGGGCGCGCACGGCGCTCTTCGTCATGTTCGACGAGAACGACGGCTTCTTCGACCACATGCCCCCGCCGGCCCCGCCGTCGCGCGATCCGGCGAGGCCCGGCGCCTACCTGGGCGCCTCGACGGTCGACACCGCCGGCGAATACCACCTCGTGCGAGCGCCAAGCGAGGCGAAGGCCGAGCGCGACGACCTGATGGGAAGGCCCTACGGCCTCGGCCCCCGCGTGCCGATGTACGTGATCTCGCCCTGGAGCCGCGGCGGGTGGGTCGACTCTCAGGTCTACGACCACACCTCGGTGATCCGCTTCGTGGAGCGCCGGTTTGGCGTGGCCGAGCCCAATATCTCCCCCTGGCGACGGGCCGTGTGTGGCGACCTAACCGCCGCCTTCGACTTCCGAGCGCCCAACGCGCGACCGTTCGCCGCCAGCCTGCCAGCCACCCGGCCCGCCGCCGCGCGCGCCGCCGCTCTGCCCGGCAGGACCACGCCGCCGACGCCATCGGAAACCGCCATTCCCGCGCAGGCGAGCGGTGTCCGGCCCTCGCGCTCCCTACCCTATGCCTTGGCCGTGAATGAGGATGTGGCCGACGGCGCAATTCGGTTGACCTTCCTAAACGAGGGCCGCGGCGGGGCGGTCTTCCACGTCTACGACCGCTTGCGCCTGGACCGGCCGCCGCGTCGGTACACGGTCGAGCCGGGCAAGCGGCTCGGAGATCGATGGGAGCCGGGCGCCTACGACCTCTGGATCCTGGGACCGGGCGGACTCCACCGGCATTTCGCGGGAGGAGCGTCGACAGGTCCGCAAGTTACGGCCAGCATCGGCGGCGGCGTCCTGAAATTGGCGCTGAAGAATTCAAGCGACGAACCGAGCACGATCACGGTCACACAGGCCGCTTACGGCTCCGGCCCAGGAGCTTGGACCACGACGCTGCCGCCCGGCGCGCGCGCCGAGCGTACGTGGCCGACGCGCGCCAGCGGCGGCTGGTACGACCTTGTCGCCCGCTGCGACGGCGATCGGACCTGGCTGCGGCGCCTGGCGGGTCGCGTGGAGACCGGCCAAGATACGATCAGCGACCCGGCGATGGGCGGCCCGAAAGTGATGGAGAGCAGCGCCACCTGATCCTTGTGGCCGAAGCAAGCCATTGCAAGGATGCGCGAATGCCGCGTGACCCGCGCCTCGCCACGCGACTCGCCTTCGCTGTCGCCGGCTTCGTGACCGCCTGCTGGGCGCCTCTGGTGCCGTTCGCCAAGGCGCGGCTTGGCGTCAACGACGCCCAACTCGGGATGCTGTTGCTGTGCGCGGGCGTAGGATCCCTGATCGGGGTGAGCGCCGCTGGGCTCCTTTCCGCTCGGATCGGCGCCCGGCCGGTCGTCATCTGGGCAGGCGCGGGTCTCTGCGCCTCGCTTCCCGCCCTCGCCGCGTCGGCCTCGCCGTTGGCCCTTGGTTCGTCGCTGCTGGTCTTCGGCGCCTGCCTTGGCGCGCTGGACGTCGCGATGAACGCCCACGGGGCGCAGGTGGAGGCCGCGGCGGGCGCGCCGTTGATGTCGGGCTTCCACGCGCTCTACAGCCTCGGGGGCGCCGCAGGCGCGGGCTGGATGACGTTGTCGCTTCGCTCACACTTGTCGCCGCAAATGGCGAGCCTCATCGCCGCGGCGGCGACGCTATGCCTGGTCGCATTCGGCGCCTTCGGACTGATTGCGGCGCGACCGGCGGCTCCGACCAGGCTGCTCGTCTGGCCGACCGGCCTCGTCCTGCTGATCGCCGCCCTAGCCGCAACGATGTTCCTGGCGGAGGGCGCCGTGTTCGACTGGAGCGCGCTGCTGCTGGTCGAGCGAGGACTGGCGAAGCGAGCCGAGGCCGGGGTCGGATTCATTCTGTTCTCGATCGCTATGACGGCGGGACGGCTCATCGGAGATGTCGTCGTGCGGCGTGTTGGCGGTCGCCGCGTCGTGCAGGCGGGCGCCATTACGGCTGTCGCCGGTTTTCTGATCGTCCTCTGCTGCCCGCTTGCGCCGGCGGCGATCGGCGGCTTCCTTCTCGTGGGCCTGGGCGCCGCCAACATCGTGCCTGTCCTCTTCAGCGCGGCGGGCCGGCAGCGAGACATGCCGGCGACACTCGCCGTCGCCGCCGTCGCCTCCACCGGGTACGTCGGCATCCTGGCCGGGCCGCCGCTCCTGGGCTTCATCGGTCACGCCGTGGGTCTTGCCGGCGCATTCTGGCTCGTGACGGCGCTGCTCGCGTTCGTCGCCCTCACCGGCGGAGCGGCGGCGACTGAGTCGGAGGTCGCGTAGACGCGAAAATCGCACCCTCGATGCACCTCCGCACGGTCCCCTACCCTCCCGCCCGATCCGCCTCCCTGGCGCAGTCGTAGGGCCGGTCGGGCTCACTGCAGAAGTCGGGCCAGCGGCCGGTCTTCCGCCAGACCGCTATGAGCCCCTGACGCGCCGCGAAGCGCATGAACCGGGGGTCGGCGCGAACGCGCGCCCAATAGGGCTGGAACATGCGGGCGGCGACGTCTGGACGAGTCCCGGTCCGGTCGAGGATCTCGAGGGCGAGGTCCGGCCGGCCCAAGACGACCAGATCATCGGAGTCGCCGAGCAGCTGGGGAGGCGTCGCTGTGGGGATATCCGCCTCAATCGCCCGCACGGCCGGCATGGGATCTCCGCTCTCACGCCCGCGGATCAGCGCACGCCAGATCTTCAGACGATCCGATGGCATGTAGAAAGGCTTTCTCGGGTCGTCCAGCATCCGCTCGGCGTGGGCCGGATCGCCCGCCCGCGCCAGATACTCGAAGTAGGCTTCGGCGACATCCGGATCGCCAGGCCACCGCCGCTCGGCCAGGGCGTCGAGGGATTCGACCCCGTCCGGTAGGCCTGAAAAACCGTAGTCGAGGATGAGGTCCATCACCGCCCACTGGTTGAACGGATCCAGGTCCATTGCGCGGCGGGCGAAGTAGAGGCCTTCGCGGCGGCGGCCGACCGTCATCAGGTCCTCTGCCAGATCGATGGCTATGATCGCGTTGCTGGGCTCGACGGAAAGGCCCTTCGAGAGAGTTGCGTATTGGAATGTCCAGTTCGCCATGCCTTGCCGCGTCTGCGACAGGGCCTCGTAGGCCTCGCCGTCGTCCGGATCGATCGAGAGGGCGTGACGCGCATAGCCCTCTGCGAGCCGGAACGTCGGCTCGGGCGAAACATCCGGCGGCAGAAGGTTCGCCGTGGCGGCGGTGGCGGCCGCCAGCATGGCCCAGGCGTGCGCGAACCTCGGCCGCTGCTGGACCACCTGCGCGAGCAGTTTGGCCGAGCGCTGCCAGTCCCCGTGTTTCTCCTCGCAGGCTTGCAGATACAGACGCATGACCTCGACCCCGAGCGTCGCCAGATCCGGATTGCGGCCGCCCAGCCCGCACGTCGCGACGTCGGCGAGATGCGCAACCATTTGTTCGCGCAGGGCGTCCGGCTCGGCGGCGTCACGTTCGAAGCTGCGCGACCATAGGATGGAGCCACTATCGGCGCTGATCAGGCGGAGCCCGGCGTAGAGCCGACCACCGCCCGACCGGGCGTCGCCCGCCGCCACGTATTCGGCGTGGCCTCGGTTGTGGTCGCCCGCATCGATCACCCGCAGCCGCGGATCGATCCCCACCATCATGCGCGCGAGGTCGTCGGCAACGCCGATCGCCAGAGCGCGGGCGGCCCCGTCCCCGGGCGGCGTGTTCAAGGTTTGCACGAGCAGGGTGCGCGTGGCGTGAGCCGCAGGGCCGTCCCGCGGCGGCGTCAAAAGACCCGCAAGCAGACCGCCGACGACCAGGATCGTCGCCAGGCCAAGACCGCCGATGAGCAACCACGGCGGGCGAGCTCGGCGTGCGCCTGGCGCGGGAGGCTCGACTGGCGCGGGAAGCCAAGCGGATCGGCGCTCCGCGCGCGACGCCGCCGATAGCGCGGAGCTCAGCCGGTCGAGGAGGGCCGCCATGGCGGGATCCGGCGCCGCATCGAGATCGCGCCGCACCGCCTGAGCATGGCGATCGTAGGCGGCGCGCAGCGCCGTAGCGTCCCCGGCCCGAGCGTGCGCTTCCATCGCGGCGCGCGCGACCGCCTCGTCGGAGGGCTCCGCCTTCAGCAGGCGGTCGGCAAGCACAACAGCGGAATCCACAGCACCGCTGGCCAGAGCGCGACCCGCGACG
>DASXGQ010000048.1:0-5432 GCA_036488995.1 Caulobacteraceae bacterium | reverse complement strand
GCGGGGTTCTCACGCGCGAAGCGGATGTAGGCGACGCCGATCTCGGTGACGGCGACGGCCGCGCTCGCCGCTTCGGCTCGCGCGCGGGCGATTGCATCTCCCAGCTCTCGCCAACCTTCCGCAGACACGGCGTCGAGCAGTTCGTCCTTGTCCTTGAAGTGGTGATACGGCGCCGCGGGGCTCACCCCGGCTTCGCGCGCGACGGCCCGAAGCGACAGGGCGTCGGGACCTTCCGTCTCCAGGATCCGACGTCCGGCTGCGACCAGGGCGCGAGAGAGATCCCCGTGATGGTACGGCTTTCCCGCTTCGGGGGCGTCGCCGCGCCTGGCGGTCTTCTGAATGGTGGTCGCCTCGTCGGTCATGGCGTGCACCCTAAAATTTCATCCTAACGGCGTAAAGATCATCTTGACACCGTTCAGATGGGGGACTATCTGAACGCTGTCCAGATCGGTTGGCCTCCCTCGGAGGCTCACGCCAAGGGGTTCACGATCATGCTTACCGCCAAGACCATCCAAGGTTTCCTCGACCGCTTCGCTGCGGCCTATCTCGTTCTGCTCGGCGGCGTGGTCGCCGGCGCCGTCGCGCTCGTCGGCGCCTGACCCGACGCCTCGGGCAATTCGGATCGGGAGGCGATGTGTCCTCCCGACCCCGAGCCCACGACGACATCAGGGTCAAAGATCAGGCTAAAGCTTTTCTATCGCTGTTAACTTCACATCGAAGTCGGGCTGGCGCACGTTGCGCTGCTACGCGCCTAGTTCCGATTTCGTCGAGTGGAATGGGTGTGGGGCGCACAACTGTTCCGGAGATCATCGCATCAGACCTGTCTAGGGGAAGGGTTCCGGAACCTGTCCCTCGGAACCTCGTATTGAGAGAATACGGGGACAGGTTATCCGCACACCGCGCGGGGCGTAGCGAGCCATGGCGCCGCTTAGCATGATAGGAACGAAGGGGAACATTTAATCGCGCACGCCGGTGCGCGAGGCGCTTCGCCAGCTCGCGGTCAGCGGCCTCGTCGAGATCCGCCCCCGCCGCGGCGTGCTGGTGACGCGCCTCACGCCCGAGCGCATCATGGACATGGTCGAGGCGATGGCCGAGATCGAGGCGATGTGCGTGCGTCTTGCGACACACCGCATGACCCCGTTGGAGCGCAGCCGGTTGATTCAGCTCCACCAGGACTCGCTAGCCATGATCGAGGCGGGCGATGTCGACGCCTACGATGCGTTCAACCGTGAGTTTCACGAGCGCCTGTACGATGCGACGCACAACAGCTTCCTCGCCGAGCAGGCAAGGACGACGCGCACGCGGCTGAACGCCTTTCGCCGGACCCAGCTCCGCCAGGACGATCGCATCAGCCGCTCCCGCGAGGAGCATGCCGGCATCATGGCCGCGATCGCAGAGGGCGACGGCGAGGCGGCGGCGCGGCGGATGCGTGCGCACATGCTGAACGCCGCCAGCGCGCTCGAGCGCTTTATCGCCGATCACGAACGCGGCGAGCCGACAAGCTGACCGAAGCGGCCGAGGAGCCGCTACGACGTCACGCCGGACAAGAGTCCAATACCGCTCGGCTCGCTTCCGCCGCACCCAGTCGTCGCGAGGGCTTGCCCGCCACCGACGGGCTCACTCCGACAGCTTTCGCGTCGCGTCGGCCGCGGCCCCGGCGTGCTCGGCGTCGTGGATCGCCTGGTTCTTGGCCAGATGGGCGAACATCTGGATGCCGAAGCCGCCATCCAGGTCGTCGGTGATCCGCCGCTTCCAGGGCCGCCGGATGATCTGCGTTGTGAGGCGGCGGGTGACCCGCGGCTGGCCCATGATGTGGTCGGCCAGCTTCCAGGCGCGGCCCAGCAGCTGGTCGCGCGGCAGCACCTCGTTGACCATACCCCACGCCAGGGCTGTCCTGGCGTCGATGCGCTGGCCGGTAAGCAGGGCGTAGGCCGCCCGCTTCACGCCCAGCAGCTCCTGCAGGCAGCTGTGGATGCCGTCGCCCGGCACGGAGCCCATGGTGAAGTGCGGATCGAAGATCACCGCCTCCTCGGCGCAGAGCGTGAGGTCGCACATCAGGCAGATCTCTGCGTGAGACGCATGGCCGTTGATCACCCCGATGGTCGGGATTTCCAGGTCGTTGACCAGCGAACTGACGTTTATGCGCCCATCTTTGTAGGCGTACTCGTAGGCCCAGTGCTGCAAGTCCTCGCGCTCCAGGGCGAAGCCTTCCGGGTCGAGAGCGGCCATGAAGTGCTCGCCCGAGCCGGTGAGGATCAGCAACTCGTTGTCGGGATCGGCGCCGATGGTCTTGAAGAGCTGGCCGAGCGCCCGGTGGTTCTCCACGCTGAGCTGGATCGAGCCGCCCAGCGTATGGGCCTGCGCCAGCAGCACGCCGTCCGCGCGACGCTCCAGCTTGAAGTGGTCCTTGAAGCGCTCCCGGTAGTCTTCGAACTTCGGCGTCGGCACGAATGGACTGAGCGACATGGCTTGCTCTCCCTAAGTTTTCTCTGCGTCGGCGGCTAAGCGCGGTCGATGTCGGTGAAGCAGCTCCAGTCCTTGTCGCGCCAGCCGTGCCCGATCGCCGCGTCCAATTTGGCGCGCAGCGCCTCGGCGCTCGACAGCCGCAGGTTCACGCCCTCGGCGGCGTCGATCATCAGCTGGACATCCTTGCGTCCCCCAGCCGCGGTGAAGCCGACGTTGTCGAAGTCGCGCTCGCCGATCTTGGCGATGTATTCCCGGGTCCCGGGATTGGCGAAGAAGCCGGACAGCATCTGGGGAACCAGCCCGGGCGGCAGGCTCGACTTCTCCGCCCAGGCCAGGGACTGGCCGATCAGGTCCATGCCCGAGGCGCCGAGGAAATTGGCGATCAGCTTGGTCACGCTGGCCTGGCTCTGGCGTTCGCCGACGACCAGCAGCATGGGCGCATAGGTGGCGATCACCCCACGCACGGCCTCTATCGCATCCGGCTCGCCGGCGACGAAGGTCACCAGCTGCGCCGCTTCGGCCGCCGGGACCCGCCCGACGACCGGGGCGGCGACGTAGCACGCCCCCGCCGCCGCATGCAGGGCGGCAAGTTCGTCCGACAGGCGAGGGGAGACCGTGCTCGTTCCCACGTGGATCGCGCGAGGGCGCAGGCCGGCCAGGACGCCGTCCTGCCCGGACGCGACAGCCCTCAGGGACGCGTCATCGGCCAGGCTGGAGATCACGATATCCGCGGCTGCCGCCGCCTCCGCCGGCGATCCGGCGAGGCTGGCGCCGCCGGCGCGTAGCGGCCCGGCCTTCTCGGCGGACCTGTTCCACACCGTCAGCGGGTAGCCGGCCCGCTGGAGGTTCTTGGCCATCGCCATGCCCATCTTTCCCAGGCCGATGAAAGCCACCGGCGGTTTGTCGGGTGAAGGTGTCGTCATAGCCTTTTGGCTCCTTTTGGGCCGGCGTCGCGATCGGACGCCGGCAGGTCCCACGCCTATTTCATCTCGAAGTATTCGAGCGTGCCGCGGCCGGCGGCGGGAGGCTGTCCCGCCAGGCTCAGTGTCACCGGGCTCTGGAAGCGCGTGTACCAGGGCCTCATGCCCATCACTCCGGCCGCCGTGCGCACGGCGAGCGGCTGGTCCGCGAGAAGGTTGGCCGACGTCAGCAGCTGGTTGGAGATCCTGAACTCGGCCCGGCTCCCGTCGGCGGTCATGAAGGAGATGCTCGATCCGATCGGCCGCTGGTGGCGCCCGTCGGGGTGGCGCACCTGCGGGCCCTCCGCCGTAGACACCTCGGATCCGAAGGCGTTGACCTCAACCTGCTGGTCGTCGCCGACGAAGAAGAGCGGAATACTCGTTCCGCCGACGTCCGGCTTTCCGTGGATCTCCGAGGCGATGATGGTGTGATCGCCGCTGCGGGCGCGCCCCCACCACCAGTTGTCGAACAGCTTGGCGGGCGAGACATTGCCCCAGTTGTGGTCGTGATAGCCGCTGCCGGTGACCTGCCGAGTGACGCCGTCGGCCGTGAGCGTGCCGGTGATGGCGCCCTCCGGCACGGCGACGAGCCAGGCGAAGAACCGCTGTCCCGCTTCGATGTAGCCCGTGGCCGGACGGTAGGAGGCGACCCGCCGCCGCAGCGTCAGATCGCAGCCGACGCCCCCGGTCTCTGCCGGATCGACGTGGATGGAATAGGTGTCGAGGTCGCCTTTGAACCAGTGCGGCCCGATCTCCACGTCGGTGCGATCGGTGGCGAACGAACCTGGCGCCTCGAACGTCCGCATCACGCGCCGGGTCGGCTTGCCGGGCGGGGTGAGTTCTATGTCCACCGCCCGCTTGTGCGAGCCGTACAGCCAGTTGTCGCCGAACCAGACGACCACCACCGTCCCGTCGTCCAGCAGGCCGTCGAAATACCACCACTCGAAGGTGTCGTTCGATCGCGGCGTCCGCCGGCCGTCCTCGCGAATGGCGATCTGCTTGCCGATCCCGAGGGCGGCATAGTCGGTCGGCGCCGTCGCCAGATGGAGCTTCTCGTCGCCGGAGGCCGCCGCCCCGGCGCACGAGGCCAGGGCCGCCGCCAGCGCGCCCAGCGCGACGCTCGCCAAACCCATTCGATGCGAAGCCATCGGCCACTAACCTCCGTGCATAATGCACGGAACCCTTAACCTCCTCGCGTTGGCGCCGCAAGTGTTTCGTGCATAATGCACGGATGGCGGACTGGTCAGACGAGATCCACGGCATCCTCCTGCAGCTGAAGGGCTACATGAACCGGCCGGACATCGATCAGGCGTTCCTGGCCGAGGCCGGTGTGAAGCTCGACCGCGCCCTGTTCCCGTTGCTGTCGATGATCGGTCTGTCCCACCCGATCAGCGTGGTCGAACTGGCCAACCTCGTCGGGCGCGACCACTCCACGGTCAGCCGGCAGGTGGCGAAGCTGGAGGCCCTGGGCCTTCTCCAGAGGGAGGCGGCCAAGGGTGACCAGCGGATCCGGTTCCTGGAGCCCTCGGAGTCCGGCCATCAGATGCTCGCTCAGTTCGCGGCCGCGCGGTGCAAGCTCTTGAACGAGCGCCTCGGCGACTGGTCCTCGCAAGACCAGCGCATGCTGCTCCACCTGCTGAAACGATTCTCTTCCACCATGGCCGCCGGATTCGAGCGTCCTTCCGACGCCAGTCCCTCCCCTTCTAAGAGGGAGCGCAGCACAGTCCGATGGGGCAAGTGAGGGGCGCCGCAACGGTCAGTGTGGCAGGCAGGTTGGAGCTCCGACTGGTGAGCTGGGCAGCGTGGATTACTTGACCACGTTAAAGCTTTCGATGACGGCCGGGCAGTCAGGCATGACCACATTGTCGATCTCGGCGAGATCCGCCGCGCCTCCCGAACGAATAAATGCAAAGCGTTCCCGCCGTTCTATTCCCCTCGTCGTTTAGCGACGTCCCGCGGTGCGACATGGCCGGTCTTGCCGCTGAAGTGCGCGATCACATAGTTCGC
>DASXGQ010000211.1:0-21367 GCA_036488995.1 Caulobacteraceae bacterium | reverse complement strand
ACGAACTGGCCGTTCTCGACGACCAGGCGCGTCCGATGGGCATATTGTCGGAAGCCTACGCGACTCGCAGGTACGCTGAAGAGCTTGAAAAAGCTCGACGTGATCTTGTTGGCGGTGAAGCCGAAGAGCGAAGCTGAGCCGAAGCTTCGAATTTCTGCTAGGAGGCGGCCTAAATCGGGCGCCGATGCCGGCCGTTGCGCATTTTTTGGGCTTAATCTGACCAAAGTCTTGAAGTTCGGCCCATCGAAGGGCTATTTCCGGACTCTCGAACACGACGCGCGAGGAGGCGTGGAATGTCCAATGCCCGACTTGCTGGTCTAGTGGGCGCGCTCGTCGCCTACGCCGGCGGGTCAATGGGCTGGGCTGCGACCACCCTGGACAACCACATGCCGGTGGCGGCGTCCGCGCCGGGCGCGACTGGCGGGCAGGCGGGTCCCTTCGATCTCGATTTCGCCACACTGAGGCAGGAGCAGGTACATCCCGCCAAGTCGGTGATCCGCTCCGGTCCCGCCGCGGCGTCCCAGTCCGAAAGTTCGGACGCGGATACGGTTGTCGAACCTCGTAATGTTCAGACCGTCGGGCGGCCAAGCCCGACCAGCTGGCTTCTCCTGGTGATCGGTGTCGGGATGATCGGGGGCGCCCTGCGCGGCTTCATTGTGGCCAACCGGGCGCTCGCGCGACTGCAGCCTGACGAACGCGAATAGGCCGACCTCGCCGCGCGGGGTCACGCGGCCCTCGCAACCCCCTTTCCCGCCCGCGCCGCCAGGCGCTCCAGTGTCTCGGCATGGCTTGCTCGCGTGATGCGATAGCCTCGCATGAGGAGCAGCCCGGCAGCGTACAGCCCCAGCACGATGGGCGCGTAGACGAGGGCCAGGTTGCGGATCACCTCCGGCGGGACATGTCCGGGCTTTGCGCCGGCCGGGAAGCGGATCGCCGAAAGGATCAGGCTCGCCGCGAAGATCCCCACTCCAGAGACGGCCTTTGCCACCAGGCTCGAGGCGGAGAAGAACAGCCCCTCGGACCGTCGGCCCGTCTTCAACTCCCCATCCTCGACGACGTCCGCGATCATTGCCGATACGAGCGTCGTGCCGGCGATGCCGAGCGCCACGGATACGATGGCCTGACCGAAGATGATCATGAACAGCGCGGGGGCGTGGTTCGGCGGCATCAGTCCCGCCAGCCGCAGGAGCATCGGACAGATGCCGATGAGGACAGACGCGACGATGAGGGACATGGCGGCTGTGCGCTTGCCGAGCCGGCGCGAGAGGGGCGCAGCGGCGAACAGGGCGAGGAACGCCGAGACGAACACGCCGGCGACGAGCGTGGCGATCTGACGGGAAGAGAACTCCCAGAAGTAGGTGTTGAAATAGATGTTCATCGACGCGCCGAGCCCCGCCGCCATTGAAGTGGCGAGGCCTGAGAGGGTCAGGAACAGGAAGGAACGGTTCGACCAGGTGGCGATCATCTCCTTCAGAGTTTCGAGCAGGCCTAGTCGTCGCCGGGGCGGTGGATGGAACGCGGCAGCACGCTTCTGCGTGCCGGCCGATGAGACCAGGATGGCGGTGAACATGATCACCGAGGCCAACAGGCCATATCGGCTGAAGCCCACAGGGTTTGTCTGGCCGACTTTGTGATGCGCGTCGGGCACCAGCAGGAAACTGAATGTGATCAGGTAAAGCAGCAGTCCTCCGATCCAACCGAAGAAATAGCGATAGCTGAGGAGGACAGTCCGTTCGTCGTAGCCCTGGGTAAGCTCCGCCGAGAGAGCCGAACTTGGCACCTCGTAGAAGGTGATGAAGGTGCGAATGACGATGGCGATGACGACGAGATAGAGGAACAGCGCAGAAGTCGACCAGCCGTGGGGCGGGTTCCAGAGCGCCAGATAGGAGAGCGCGACCGGGGCGGCGGCCGTATACATGAAGGGATGGCGCCTTCCCCACCGCGAGCGCCAGTTGTCCGAAATCTGCCCCACGATCGGATCGAGGAAGGCGTCGAAGATCATGGCGATCATGATCGCCAGGCCAACGAGGGGCGCCGATAGACCTACGACCTGATTGTAGAAGAGCAGCAGCAGATAACTGAAGCCGTTGTCCTTGACGCCGAACGCCACGGACCCGAGGCCGTAGAAGAGTTTGTCGGTGAGCCGCAGGGGAGGGGAGACGACGCTCGCCGCAGCCTTCGCCCCGGCCATCGGCGCGGGGGGAGCGCTCGACTCTGCGACCGTCATGGCGTCACCTCCTTTGTCCGCAGACGGAATCGGCCTGCGATGTGTCTTGGGGCACACGCCCGCACGCAGGATTGTCGCCAACGTCAATGAGGGCAACCGTTATGCGTTCGAACATGTTAGCGTCAGTCCTGGCGGAATGAGATCTGCCTGGCGGGAGATCCCGTAGTGTTCGGGGAGCGCACGCCGTCGGTCGCCCAAGCGGCGCGGGCGTCGGAGGTCCGGGAGGCCGCCGAGGGTCATCTGTTAGATCGTGTGCTCGGCTGGGGCGCTTTGGCGCCTCTGATCGGTTGCGCCGTGGGGGCGTGGCTGACGGTGGGGTCCGTCCGGTCCGTCGTGATGAGCCTCGCCATCATCTGGGGAGGGGCGGTGCTGGCCTTCCTTGCCGGCGTGAGGCGTGGCCTTGGCGTTCGCACTCCCGCCGGCGCGCGCTTGGGCCAGATCGCCTTCATGCTCTGGACCTTTGCCCTCGCCTTCGGCTCCATGATCGCCCTGCAGCCCCTGACGTCTCTGGGCCTGCTCATCCTCGGCTACGCCGGCATGGCGCTCGCGGCCCGCAGCGCGGCCCTGCGCGAGGAGATCCCGGTCATCCTTGTTGGCGCACGGCCCGGGCAGATGAGCGTGGCCATGCTGAGCCTCTGCGCGGTGGCCGCCCGCCTCATGTGGAGGTCATGACATAGGACCCGCGCGGGTCCCGCGGCGATTTGGGGTTGAAATCGGCGCCGGAGGGTCGAGATAGGCCCCATGGTGCGGCTCACGATCAATGGCGAGGCGCGGACGGTCCAGGACGCGCGGGACATCGCGGGTCTCATCGCCGCCCTCGAACTGGACGCGCGCAAGGTCGCGGTGGAACGCAATCTCGAGATCGTTCCCCGATCGGCCTACCGCGCGACGCCGATCGTGGACGGGGACCGGATCGAGATCGTTCACTTCATCGGAGGCGGTTGATGGATGGCTCCACGCAGGTGGGCGAGGACACCTGGACCGTCGCGGGGCGAACCTTCCGCTCCCGCCTGATTATCGGGACTGGCAAGTACAAGGATTACGCCCTCAACGCAGCGGCGGCCGAGGCCGCGGGCGCCGAGATCGTGACGGTGGCGCTGAGGCGGGTGAACCTCTCCGACCCTAGCCAGCCCATGCTCGCCGATTTCGTGCGGCCCGACCGCTTCACCTACCTGCCAAACACCGCCGGCTGCTTCACCGGCGAGGAAGCGGTCCGCACGCTTCGTCTCGCGCGCGAAGCGGGCGGATGGGACCTGGTCAAGCTCGAGGTTCTGAGCCGCACGGCTCACCTCTATCCCGACATGGAAGAGACGCTTCGCGCCCTCAAGTTGCTGGTCGCCGAGGGCTTCCACGTGATGGTCTACTGCACCGACGACCCGGTCTATGCGCGCAGGCTGGAGGAGGCCGGCGCGGCGGCGATCATGCCGGCGGCCGCCCCCATTGGCTCGGGCCTCGGCATCCAGAACCGCCTCAACATCCATTTCATCGTCGAGCAGGCGAAGGTTCCGGTCCTGGTCGACGCAGGCGTCGGCACGGCCTCGGACGCGACTGCGGCGATGGAGCTGGGCTGCGACGCGGTGTTGATGAACACCGCCATCGCCGAGGCGCGCGATCCCATCCGCATGGCGCGGGCGATGAAGCACGCGGTCATTGCCGGCCGAGAAGCCTGGCTCGCCGGCCGCATGCCGCGCCGGATGTACGCCGAGGCGTCTTCGCCCATGAGCGGCCTGATCTGACCCAGGTCCTGCGCTTGCCCTGACAGCTGAGGGGCCGCATCCTTCTGCCGAGGCAAGACAGGGGGCGGCAATGGCAAGGCTCGAGGGACGGGCGGCGATCGTGACGGGGGCGGCGTCGGGGATCGGGCGCGCCAGCGCCGAACTCCTGGCGCAGGAGGGCGCCCGCGTCCTTGCGGTGGATCGGCCCGGAACGGACCTCGCCTTCGAGACCCAGGGCGTCAGCCCCCTCGAGTCCGACATCACCCAGGACACCAGCCCGGGACTTGTCGTGAGCTCGGCGATGGAGCGCTTCGGGCGCCTGGACGTGCTTTTCAACAACGCCGGGATCGGCGCGAACGCCCTGGCCGCCCATATGACCGACGAGACCTGGGACGCCGTCCAGGCCGTCAACCTGCGGGCCGTCTTCCGCCTCTGTCGCACGGCGATCCCGCACCTGATCCAGTCGCCGGCCGGACGGATCATCAACACCGCCAGCGTGATGGCGGAGGGGACGGACTACGGCCTTGCCGCCTATTGCGCCTCCAAGGCCGGGGTCGTGGGCCTCACGCGCACGCTCGCGCTGGAGCTGGGCAGGCATGGCGTCACCGCCAATGCGATCATGCCCGGCGCGATCCACACCGGGATGACCGCCGCCAGCTTCGCCCGCGCCGAGGTGGCGGATATCTGGGCGAAGAAGTCGGTTCTGCGCCGGCTTGGTCAGCCGATCGACATCGCGCGCGTGGCCCTGTTCCTTGCCTCCGACGACGCGGGCTTCGTCACCGGCCAGGCCATTGCCGCCGACGGCGGCCTGATGCTTCGCATCTGATGAGCCCCAACTCCTGGGCCGCCGCCGCGGCCGGCCTATGCCTCCTGGCGACATTCGGCGCGCGCGCCGATCCCACGCCGCCGCTCGGCGAACTCCTCGCCCATGCCCCGGCGAGCGACTGGCGGCGGATCGAGCCCGACAACATGCTTGTCATGCAGCTGCCGCAGGGTCGGGTCGTCATCGAACTGGCGCCGGCTTTCGCGCCCAATCACGTCGCGAACATCAGGGGCCTCGCCCGCGCACGCTTCTTCGACGGCCTCTATGTCGTGCGGGTCCAGGACGACTATGTCGTCCAGTGGGGAGACGCCCAGGCCCAGCGGCCGCTAGGCGAAGCGCAGCGGACCCTTCCCGCCGAGTTCGACCGCGCCGCGGGCCCCGATCTTCCGTTCGATCCTCTCCCCGACCGCGACACCTACGCGCCGATCGCCGGATTCTCGGCTGGATTTCCGGCGGCCCGCGATCCGCTGAGCGGCCGCGCCTGGCTGACCCACTGCTACGGGATGGTGGGCGCGGGCAGGGACAATGACGAGAACTCGGGCGGCGGCCCTGAGCTCTACGCCGTCATCGGCCAGGCTCCGCGCCAACTCGACCGCAACGTTACCCTTGTCGGACGTGTGATCGAGGGGATGGACATCCTCTCGGCGCTGCCCCGTGGCCACGGCGATATCGGCTTCTATGAGCGACTAAACCAGAGGACCCCGATCCTCTCGATCCGCGTGGCCGCCGACCTTCCGCCCGGGGAGCAGCCCCGACTTGAGGCCCTGCGAACCGACAGCGCCACCTTCGCCGCCCTCGTCCAGGGCCGCCGCTTCCGCAACGACGCCTGGTACAAGCGCCCCGCTGGCCACGTGGACGTCTGCAATGTCCCTCTCCCAGTGAGGGCGGCGAAATAGGCTCCCGGCGCTACGCCAATCACACACCTCTCCGCGCAGGATGCATCCCCGCTTCGCTTAGGAGGATCCCCCTCACTCCACCGGCGCAGGCCGCGCGCGCTGGTTGAACAGCAGCTTCATTCGGCGTTCGCGTTCCTCTGGCGGAAGGGTCGCGGGGTCCTCGACCGGGCCGGCGGTCACCGCCATGCCCTTCTGCACCGCCTCGCGCGCGCCCATCTTCTCGAACCACCGCTTGAAGTACTTGAAGTCTTCGATGTCCTGGCCCTGGCCCTGCCAGTTCAGCGTCCAGGGGTAACAGATCATGTCGGCGATGGTGTATTCGTCCCCTGCGATCCAGGGCCGGTCGTAGAGGCGATTGTTCAGCACGCCGTAGAGCCGGTTCACCTCGTCGGTGAAGCGGGCGACCGCATAGCTCTGGTCGCCGCGCGTGTCGCCAAGGCGCCTGAAATGTCCGCACTCGCCAGTCTTTGGGCCCTGGTTTGCCATCTGCCACATCACCCACTGGGTGACCTCGGCCCTGCCGCGGACGTCCTGGGGAAGGAACCGGCCCGTCTTCTCGGCCAGGTACATCATGATCGCGCCGGACTCGAAGATGCTCACGGGAGCGCCGCCGTCGGCGGGTTCGTGGTCGACCAGAGCGGGCATGCGGTTGTTCGGCGAGATCTTGAGGAATCCGTCCGTGAACTGATCGCCTTTGCCGATATTGCAGGGAGTCACGCGGTACGGCGTCGCAAGCTCCTCCAGGAGGATGGTCACTTTCTTGCCGTTGGGCGTTGGCCAGTAGAACAGCTCGAACATCGAGTTCTCTCCCTGCTTGATTTTCCGCTTTTCGAGTTCAGCCGACGCGGCGCCGGAAGAGCGAGAACAGTCGCTCCCAGTGTCGCTCGGCCGCCGCGCGATCGTAGACGGCGCGCTGGGGGAAGGCGAAGCCGTGCTCCACGCCTGGATAGAGCTCCACCTCGGCATTTGCGCCGGAGTCGGCCATGGCGCCCCTCAGTTCCTCGACCATCTCCAGCGGCGCCCAACGGTCGGTTTCAGCACAGCCGAAATAGAGCTCGGCCTTGGTCCGGCCGCCCGCGAGGTGAGGGCTGTCTGGCGCATCGGTGACCAGGCGCACGCCGTACATCGACGCGGCGGCCGTCACCCGGCCCGGGAAGCTTACTGCGGCGCTGATGGCGTACTGGCCGCTCATGCAGTAGCCCACGGTCCCTACCGAACCCGGACGCGCCGCCGGCTGGCTGTCTGCCCAGGCCAGCAGGGCCTCGGTGTCGGCCATGATCTTGGGGATGGTGAGGGATTCCATCAGCTCGAACATCCGCGCCCTGGCCCCATCGTCCGTCAGGGGCCCCAGCTCGAGAACGCCTGAGCGGTAGTAGAGGTTGGGCAGCATGACGTAGTAGCCCGCCGACGCGATCCGCCGGCACATGTCGCGCAACTCTTCGCGGATCGCCGGCGCGTCCATGTAGAACAGGATCACCGGATGCGGGCCGCCCCGCTCGGGGTAGGTGACGAAGGTCGTCGTCGCGCCGTCGCGCGTGGGGATGTCGATCTGCTGCTCGATCACGAAGCCGGTTCTCCCTGAATTTGGTCCTTGCGATCCACCTCCGCCGGGGCTTGGGGCAGTTTCCGCCAGCGCGCGCAAGGCCTCAGATGATCGGCCATGTCACCTCGGCCGGCAACGATTCCGGGACGCCAAAGTTGATTCCGGGCGCCGAGTCTTCGAAAACTGACCTGGAACGCCGAAAGGCGACCCAGTGAGGAGCGGACGGCGCGCAAGCGACGGCTGTAGCGAGGACGTCCATGGAGCTTGGTGTCGTGAACTCGAAGGACAGAAAATCGGTCTCTGCAGGCTCGGCGCGCGGGCTCGCAGCGGCCATGGCCGCCGTGGCGATCGCCCTTAGTCCGGTCGCGGCGGCGGCCGCGGCGGCGGACCCGGCACAGGCCCGGGTCGAGGCCTTCGACAACGCCTTGCTCGCCGCGATGAAGTCCGGCTCGGCGGGTGTGAAGGCTCGCGACCGCGACCTCACCCCGGCCGTGGAGAGCGCGTTCGACATCCCCACGATGACGCGCTTCGCGGTCGGTCCGCCTTGGGCCAGCATGACCGAGGCGCAACACGCCGAACTGTCACGCGCGTTTGCGCGCTACACGACCGCGAACTACGCCAAGAACTTCGACAGCTACAGCGGCCAGAAGTTCGTCATCCAGGGCGTGACGAGCCGCGGGACCGACAAGATCGTCCAGGCCCAGCTGACCTCGCCTCACGGCTCGACCAACAACCTGATCTACCGCCTGCACGAGACGCCTGATGGCTGGAAGATCATCGACGTCTACTACAACGGCATCAGCCAGCTCACGACGCGCCGGTCGGACTTCGCCGGACCCGTCGCCAGTGGCGGCGCCAGCGGTCTCTTGAGCCACCTCGAGGAGCTCACGGCCAAGCTGCTGGCCTGACGCGGACTACCGGGCGACGGAGAGGGCCGCGCGGGCGCCTTCCGTGTCGAGGCGGCGCAGCGCCTCGCTGAGTGCGGCCTGCAGAGGCTCGTTCGCCGCCAGCGGGGCGGGGACCATCGACTCGTCATGCAGCAGGGCGCGGACGCGAGCCTCCGGCTCTGACGTCCGGACGATGCGGCTGCGCAGGGCGCCCGCGCCTGCGTCGCGCACCTCCACCGGCGCGCCGGCGTCGTCGCGACCCGCCTGCCACCTGATCCAGGCCGCGATCGCCAGCACGATGGCTGGCGAGGGGAGGCCGCGCTCGGTGCGGATCGCCAGCGAAGAAATGAGGCGGGGCGGCAGCTTGAGCGAGCCATCGATCGTGATCTGCGCGAGTCGGTGCGCGATGGCCGGATCGCGGAACCGCGCCATGAGTCGCATCCGGTACTCACCGAGGTCGAGGGCGGCCGCCGGTTCCAGCGTCGCCTCGGCCTCGTCCCACAGCCGCTCGACGAAGGCGGCTCCGGCAGGGTCGCGGACGAATTCGTGGACGAAGGTGAGCCCGGCGAGGGCGCCCAGATAGGCCATCGCCGAGTGGGCGCCGTTCAGGAGGCGGAGCTTGGCGCGCGAGAAGGGGGCCACGTCGGCGACCATCTGGACGCCGACGGACTCGAAGTCGGGGCGCGGTCCCGCAAAGCGATCCTCGATGACCCACTGGCTGAACGCCTCGGTGCGAACCAGGGCGAGGTCCTCGACCCCTGCGTAGCTCCCGAAGGCCTCGATGTCGGCCTCGCTCGTCGCCGGCGTGATGCGATCGACCATGCACTCGGGGAAACGGACGTTCGCCTCGAGCCATTCCAGCACGTCCGGATCGATCGCGGCGGCGGTCGCGCAGACCAGCTCCTCCATGCGCCGGCCGGCGCCCTCGAGGTTGTCGCAGGCCAGGATCGTCAGTCCCGGCAGCCCTCGGGTGCGGCGCGCAAGGAGCGCGGCTGCCAGCAGGCCCGCTGCGGTCGGCGGTCGCCTGTTCGCTGGCGGCGCGTATCCTGCCTCGGTGATGGTGAGGGTGACCAGTCGGGTCGAGGGCTCGGCGAGAACCTGGACGATAGGGATGGGGCTGCCTTCGAGGGCGATCACCTCGCGGATCGATCCGATCACGCGCCGTCGCGTGTCCCCGCCTTCGCTGACATTGAGAGTGTAGAGGCCATCCTGGGGCTGTAGCGCGTCGCGCAGCGTCGGCGAGCGCAGCGAAAGGCCGGTCACGCCCCAGTGCAGGTCCCCGCGTCTGAGGATATCGTCGAACACCACCGCTTGGTGGGCGCGGTGGAACGCCCCGGGTCCGATATGCGCGACGCCGGCTTCGACCTTGCCCCGGTCATAGCCGGGCCTCTCGACCGCCGAGGGAAGGGCGGCGAGCGCTGCGGAGCTGAGGCGCGGCTGAGCGCTCAAAGCCGGTAGGCCGCTTTGGCGAGGCGATAGGCCAGGTCAACCGCGAGGTCGGCGGCTTCGTCCATCTCCAGCCTGTGATCGGCCACCATCGTCGCGAGCCGCGCGCAGTCCATGCGTCGGGCGAGGTCATGCCGGGCGGGGATCGACAGGAAGGCCCGGGTGTCGTCGGTGAAACCGACGGTGTTGTGGAAACCGGCGGTCTCCATCGTCTGCTCGCGGAAACGGGCCATGCCCTCGGGGCTGTCGTGGAACCACCAGGGCGCGCCCAGCCGTAGCGCCGGGTAGAAACCGGCGAGAGGCGCCAGCTCGCGGCTGTAGGTCGTCTCGTCCACGGTGAAGACGACAAGTGTGAAGGCGGGATCGGAGCCGAACCGGTTCAGCAAGGGCCGCAGGTCGTGGACGAAGTCCGTGGTGGCGGGGATGTCGGCGCCCTTGTCAGGGCCGAAGCGCGCCAGGGTTGCGGGATCGTGGTTCCTCACGACCCCGGGATGCAGCTGCATCACCAGGCCGTCGTCCACGCTCATGCGCGCCATTTCCATCAGCATGTGGGCGCGGAACCGTTCCGCCTCGGCCGGCGTGAACGCGCCGTGGACGACGGCGTGAAAAAGCGCCTCGGCCCGCGCCCCCACGAGCTCGGCGGTGGCGGCGGTCGGATGGCCATGATCGGTGGCCGTCGCGCCCATCTCCTTGAAGGCCGCGCGCCGGGTTTCCAGGGCGCGGATGTAGCCGCGGTAGCTCTCGGTGTCCTCGCCGGTCATCTCGCCCAGGGTGACCAGGTCGCGACGGAAGTTGGGTTTTTCCGGATCGAGCACGCCGTCCGGGCGGAAGGTCGGGATCACGCGACCGGTCCATCCGCTCAGCCGCATCCGCTTGTGGTTTTCGAGCGGGTCCAGCGCGCCTTCGGTCGTGGCGAGGACCTCGATCCCGAACGCTCCAAAGAGGGCGCGGGGGCGCAGCCGCGGCGTCCTCAGCGCCGCGTCGATCGCGTCGTAATAGGCTTCGGCATTGTCCGCACACAGCCGTTCGGTCAGTCCGAACACCTCGGCGAAGACCCAGTCCAGCCACAGCCGCGAGGGCGTGCCGCGAAAGCGATGGTAGTGATCAGCGAACCGTCGCCAGATCCGTCTGGGGTCGGTCTCGCGCCATCCGCCATCCAGTCTCGACGCTCCCAGCGACTCGAGCGGCACGCCGGCGCTGTGGACCATCCGCAGCACGTAGTGATCGGGAACGATCAGCAGGTCCGCAGGGTCCGCAAATGCGGCGTCCGTGGCGAACCACGCGGGATCGCAATGCCCATGGGGGCTGATGATCGGCAGGCGCTCAATCGACTGGAACAGCTCCCTGGCGATGGCCCGGACGCCCGGATCAGGAGGGAACAGGCGGTCGGGGTGGAGGCGCAGGGGGGGAGGCATTGCCGGCGAGCATAGGCCCGACGATCCTGGCGGGAAGTGGACAGGCGCGATGGCCGCCCCCTAAGGTCCGGCCATGCCTTCCGTCCTCGACTCGTCCAGGCCCGCCGCCTGATGCTGCCTCCTCTGCGGATCCGCTCGGCGCGAGTGATCGTCACCAGCCCCGGGCGCAACTTCGTCACCCTCAAGATCGAGACCGACCAAGGCGTCTATGGCGTGGGCGATGGCACCCTCAACGGCCGCGAGACCGCGGTGGTCGCCTATCTCGAGGGCCACGTCATTCCGGCCCTGATCGGTCGCGACGCGCGATCGATCGAGGACATCTGGCAGTACTTCTATCGCGGCGCCTATTGGCGACGAGGCCCCGTGACCATGCGGGCCATCGCCGCCGTGGACATGGCGCTTTGGGACATCAAGGCCAAGGCGTTGGGCGTGCCGCTCTACGACCTCCTCGGCGGACCCAGCCGCGACGGCGTCCTCGTCTACGGCCATGCCAACGGCGCGGACATCGAGGAGACGGCCGACGAGGTCGCCCGCTACCTGGAGGCGGGCTACAAGGCGGTGCGCGCCCAGACCGGCGTTCCCGGGGTCGCCAAGCCCTATGGAGTCTCGCGCGACAAGGACTTCTACGAGCCGGCAGAGGGCGAGCTGCCCGTCGAGACCATCTGGTCGACGCCAGCCTATCTTCGCCAGGCCCCGCGGCTGTTCGAGGCCCTGCGCCTGCGCTTCGGCGACGAGCCCGAACTCCTGCACGACGTGCACCATCGCCTGTCGCCGAACGAGGCCGCGCAACTGGGCAGGTCGCTGGAGCCCCATCGGCTGTTCTGGATGGAGGACCCAACGCCGGCCGAGAACCAGGAAGGCTTCGCCCTGATCCGGCGCCACACCACCACGCCCATCGCGGTGGGAGAGGTTTTCAACACGCTGTGGGACGCGAAAGATCTGATCCAGAACCAGCTGATCGACTATCTGCGCGCCACGGTGCTCGGCTGCGGAGGGATCACGCACCTGCGCCGGATGGCCGACTTCGCGGCGATCTGGCAGGTGCGCACGGGCTGCCATGGGGCGACGGACCTGTCGCCTATCACCATGGCCAGCGCCCTGCACTTCGACACCTGGGTCCCCAACTTCGGCATCCAGGAATACATGCGCCACACGGCGGCGACCGACGCGGTCTTCCCCCACGCCTACAGCTTCTCCGACGGACGACTGCATCCGGGCGACGCGCCAGGCCACGGCGCCGACATCGATGAAGCCGAGGCGGCGAAATATCCCTACGTCCCCCGCCAGCTGCCCGTCGCGCGCCTGACCGACGGGACGATGTGGAACTGGTGAGCGGCCTGCGCCCAAGGAGCCTCGCCAATCCTCCGGTCTTCCGCCTGGCCGGGCGCGAGGGGCCGCGACTGAACCTGGAGGCCGACGGCGGAGCGCGCGCCCACGTCTTCGTGCTTGAGCCCGATATCATCCGGGTGCTGGTCCTGCCGGACGGCGAGCTCAAATTCCCGCGCACCTGGGCGATCGCACCGGGGATGGACGACACGCCGTGGGAGGGCAGGGACCGGTTCGACGTCACCGGCTTTTCTTGCCCCGAGTTCGATCTGGCGCAGGATGCCGAAGAGCTGGTCGTCGCCACTTCGCGCCTGCGCCTGCGTGTCGCCTGGCGCAGCCTTCGGTGCCGCTGGGACCTGCGCGATGGCGACGACTGGCGCCCGATCGCCGCGGATCGTCCAACCCAGGCCTACGACTTTGGCTGGTGGGACGGAAAGGTCCGGCACTATCTGAAACGCCGCCCTGACGAGGCCTATTACGGGCTTGGCGAGCGTTCGGGTCCCCTCGACCGGGCGGGGCGGCGTTTTCGGCTGAAGAATGTCGACGCCCTGGGATACGACGCCGAGACGTCGGACCCGCTCTACAAGCACATCCCTTTCTACATCACGCGGACTGCGGAGAAGGGCGCGTGCTTTGGTCTCTTCTACGACACCTATGCCGACTGCGCGTTCGACTTCGGATGCGAGCGCAGCAACTATCACAGCCTGTTCCGGAGCTTCGAAGCCGAGAGTGGGGATCTCGACTACTATGTCATCGCCGGTCCCGAGCCGGCGGTAGTCACCCGCCGCTTCACGTGGATGACCGGCCGTCCGGCCGCCACGCCCGAGTGGTTGCTGGGCTATTCCGGCTCGTCCATGGCCTATGCCGACGCGCCGGACGCGCAGGATCGAGTGGTGGGTTTCCTGCGGACCTGCGCCGAACATCAGATCCCGTGCGAGAGCTTCCATCTCTCCTCCGGCTACACCTCGATCGGCACGAAGCGGTGCGTGTTCACCTGGAACCGCGAGAAATTCCCGGACCCGAAAGCCATGGCGCGCTCTTTCGCGGACGTGGGCGTGCGCATCCTGGCCAATGTGAAGCCCTGCCTGCTCGTCGATCACCCGGATTTCGAGGCCGTCGCACGCACCGGACTGTTCATCGGCGATGAGGCGGGGCCGAGCCTCGTCCAGTTCTGGGACGGCCTGGGCGCCTACCTGGACTTCACCAATCCGGCCGCCGTGGCCTGGTGGCAGGAGAGGGTCACGACGACCCTGCTGGACGTGGGGATCTCGGCGGTCTGGAACGACAACAACGAGTTCGAAGTGCTCTCGACCCCCCCGCGGGCGGACATGTTCGGCGCGCCACGCCCCGCCATCGAGGCCAAGCCGCTTCTGACCCTCCTGATGATGCGCGCCTCGTTCGAGGCGCAGCGCGCCCACGCGCCGGATCTTGCGCCCATCGGCGTGTCGCGTTCGGGCGCGGTGGGCATGCACCGCTATGTGCAGACCTGGTCGGGCGACAACACGACCGCCTGGAAGACCCTTCGCTGGAATCTCCGCATGGGCCTTGGCCTCTCGATGAGCGGGGTCTCCAACCTCGGCCACGATATCGGCGGCTTTGCCGGACCACCCCCGGACGAGGAGCTGTTTGTCCGCTGGATCGGCGCGTCGATCTTCCAGCCGCGCTTCTCGATCCACTCGTGGAACGACGACGGCAGCGTGAACGAGCCATGGATGCATCCGGCAGCCCTGCCGGTGGTCCGCGAGCTCTTCGCCCTGCGCCAGAGCTTCATCCCCTATCTCGCCGAATGCCTGCGTCGGTATCGCGAGGACTTCGAACCGGTCCTGCGCCCGATCTTCTTCGACTTCCCCGACGACCCTTCAGCCTGGTCCGAACAGGACGCCCACATGGTGGGTCCGGACATCTTGTTCGCCCCGCCATTGGATCCGGGCGTCGAGGCGCTCGATATCCGACTGCCGGCTGGCGCCGACTGGCGGGACTATTGGACAGGCGAGGCGTTGGGGGGCGGACAGATGGTGCGCCGTCCGTCCCCATGGGCGAGGCCGCCGATTTTCTCGCGGGCGGGCGGGTCCGTGTCGCAGCACATCCGGGGACATAGCTGACGGGTTGTCCCTTCCCGCCATTGGCCAGCAAAATCGATCAGCGATCGCTCAGATTTTCGATTTGTCCGAGCTTAAGCATCGTCCCGGCCGACGCTTGGGCGCGCAAGGGCCCGGGTCCGCCCGCCACAGACGCCTTGGGGGGTATCCTTGCAACTACCGTCTCTGAGGCAGCTGCTGTACCTCGCTTCCCTCTATGAGCATCAGCACTTCGGGCGTGCGGCGGAGGCCTGCCACGTCAGCCAGTCCACGCTTTCCGCTGGCCTGAAGGAACTCGAGGCGGTCCTGGACATGCGCCTGGTCGAGCGCACCCGGCGCGTCGTGGTCTTCACACCACTCGGCGTTGCAGTCGTCCGCCGCGCGCAGGATCTGCTGCTGCAGGCGCGGGACCTGTGTCTCGTTGGCGTCTCGCCTCTCGCCGGCGCCTTGCGGATCAGCATCATTCCAACCATCGCCCCCTTCCTCCTGCCGCGCATCCTGCCAGCCATTCGGGCGGCCCACCCCGAGCTGGATCTGCAGGTGCACGAGGAAATGAGCCACGAAGGCTGCGCAGGCCTTTCCCGTGGCGCGCGCGACTGCATGATCCTGGCTCTTCCCTACGAGTGCGGCGAGTTCGAAGTCGCCACCCTGTTCGAGGATCCCATTCTCGTCGCGGCCAGGGCCGACGACCCTCTGATGCAGGTGCCGGTCGTCGACCCCGCCGACCTGCCCGACGAACGGCTCCTCTTCCTGCAAGAGGGTCACTGTCTGCGCGACCATGCGCTCAAGGTCTGCCGGCGTGCGGACCAGCGGTCCGGCTCAGCACCCGGAGCGTCGATCTACACTCTGGTCCAGCTCGTCGATGCCGGACTGGGCGTGACCATGCTGCCGCAGATTGCCGTGGATTGCGGGATCGTGTCCGGAACGCAGGTGGTCACGCGACCGCTCGCCGGCGGCGAGACGGGGCGGGTTGTTTCCCTGGCCTGGCGGCGCAACAGCCCGCGCGCCGAGGGTTTCGCGCTGCTCGCCCTGACGATCCGCGACATTTGCGAGCGCCAGGGGATCGCGCCCAGCTCCTGATTTCGGCCCGAGTGATCGAGTCCGTCAATCAGCCTCGTTAAATCAATTCATTTCTCCAATGTCGCAAGAGGCATTACGGGGCGCCCCACTCTTCCTGCGGGATGGGACAAGGGATCCGAAGTGAAATGAAGTATAAATCCGCTATTTTGGCCTTTTCTGTTCTTGCGGTCACTGCAAGTTCGGCCTTCGCGCAATCGTCCCCTGGGATGACCCGGGATACCGGTGCGCCGGTCGGCGACAATCAAAACTCCAAGACTGCGGGTCCGGACGGTCCCGTGCTGCTCGAGGACATGAATCTCATCGAGAAGCTCGCCCGTTTCGACCGCGAGCGGATTCCGGAGCGGGTGGTGCACGCCCGCGGCGTCGGCGCCCAGGGCGTCTTCGTCGCCAGCACGGACTTCTCGAAGTACACCAAGGCTTCCGTCTTGTCCGCGCCCGGCAAGGAGACGCCAGTCTTCGTGCGGTTCTCCACGGTGATGAACTTCCGCGGCTCGCCCGAAGCGGCCCGCGACCCGCGTGGTTTCGCGGTGAAGTTCTATACCGACCAGGGCAACTGGGACATCGTGGGCATCAACGAGCCCATCTTCTTCATCCGCGACGCCATCAAGTTCCCGGACTTCGTCCACGCGAACAAGCCGTCGCCCGTGACGAACGTGCAGGATCCTGGACGGGCCTTCGATTTCTTCTCGAAAGTACCGGAGTCCACCCACGAGCTGACCATGCTCTACACCGATACCATCGGCATGCCGAAGAGCTACCGGACCATGGACGGCTTTGGCGTGCACGCTTTCCGCTTGGTCAACAAGGACGGTCAGGTCGTGTTCGCAAAGTTCCACTGGAAGTCCCAGCAGGGCATCCACGGAATGACGCTGGAAGAAATGAAGGCGGCTGACACCAGCTACGCCACCCGCGACCTCTATGCGAACATCCGCGCGGGCAATTATCCCAAGTGGGACCTGATGGTGCAGATCCTGACCCCCGAGCAGGTCGCCCAGCTTCCCTATGACGGCTTCGACGATACGAAGATCTGGGCAAATGTTCCCGAAGTGAAGGTCGGGACGATGACCCTCAACAAGGTCCCGGACAACTTCTTCGAGTACACCGAAGAGTCGGCCTTCTGCCCCTGCACCCTGGTGCCTGGCATCGAGCCGTCGCCCGACAAGATGCTGCAGGGCCGTCTGTTCGCCTACGCCGATACCCAGCGCTATCGGATCGGCCCCAACTACATGGAGCTGCCGGTCAACCGACCGCTCACACCGGTCAACAACAACAATATCGACGGCGCCATGCGCTCGTCGCCGCAAACGGGCGATATCAACTACGAGCCCACCAACGATCCGTCGAAGCCGGTTGAGCAGCCTGAATTCAAGTACAGCGAATATCCGATTTCAGGCGTCACCCAACAAAGGCCAATCGACAAGACGGACAACTTCCGCCAGGCGGGCGAACTTTATCGCAGCCTGAGCCCGGTCGAACAGGATCACCTGATCAAGAACCTGGCTGCCGACCTCGGCCAGCCGACGGTGAGCCAGCAGATCCGCCAGGCCATGGTCAGCCACTTCTACCAGGCCGACCACGACTACGGCACACGGCTGGCCAAGCTGATCCAGGTCGATATCGCCACGGTCAAGCAGCAGCTCGGCCAGTAGGCAATCCGTTGCGATCCAGGGGCGCGGTTCGACACCGCGCCCCGCCTTCCTTAGCTTCAGGAAATCGACGATGAACCTGCGCCTCGAACGACTTCTCGCCCTGTTCGCCCTGGCTGTGCTCATCCCGGCTCTCGCATGGGGCGCCGACGCCGTGCCCGATCACTACAAGGGGCTCTTCTTCGACGCGGCCCGAGCCGGACGCGCCGACCTTCTGGCGGGGATGATCAAGGACGGCGTGCCCGTCGATCTGCGCGACGATCACGGCTACACCGCCCTGATCCTCGCCGCCTATGACGATCAGCCGGAGACGGTCGACGCCCTGCTCCAACTGCACGCGGACCCCTGCGCCGCCGACCAGAGGGGGAACACTGCTCTCATGGGCGTCGCCTTCAAGGGCGATGTCGCCATCGCCCAGCGCCTGGTCGGCCGCTGCGACGTCAACGCCCGCAACCACATGGGCCAGACCGCCGCGATGATGGCCGCCCTCGTCGGTCACGCGGACATCGTCCGGCTCCTGGCCCAGCGGGGCGCCGACCTCACCCTCAAGGACGCATCCGGCAACACGGCCGACAGCGTGGCGCGCCAGCAGGGCAACCAGGCGATGACGGCGTTGCTCGCGCAGTTGGAGCAGGGGACCTCCGCGCCGACGCCACTGCCGTACCGCTAGCGCCCGACACGTCGCGAACTCTTCGGGTCGGCATCGACCCCTGACTTCACCTCAGCCGGTAGACGGACACATGTGAAGGAGACTCGGCGGTGAAGGTCGCTCCCAGCCAATCAGCGTGCCTGCTCTCCAGTTCGAACCCGGCGATCTCGGCCATGAGGTCCAACTCAGCGGGCCAGACATATCTGTGCGGAGAGCGGGCCGTCACGGCTCTGCGGCCCTCACCAAAGAAGAAGTGGTGTGACACGACCCGCTGGCGCAGCACGTCATAGGTGTCGACGCAAAAGTGGCCGGGTTCAGAGGTCGCTACGATAGCGTCCTGACCCATAGGCAGTTTGCGGAGTTCGGGAACCCAGAGTTCGATCACGAAATGGCCGCCGGGCTGTAGATGACGCGCCGCATTGCGAAAGCACGCGACCTGTTCGGCCTGGGTAAGCAGGTTCGAAATGGTGTTGAAGACGAGATAGACGAGCGCGTACGTCCCAGGGGCACTTGTTGCCGCCATGTCTCCCATCACGACCGGAATGGCGACTTCGTCGGCCTTCGTCCGCAGCTGAGCAATCATGGCGGGAGAGAGCTCGATCCCCACCACCGGGACCCCGCGTTCCCGTAGCGGAATTGCGACTCGGCCGGTCCCGATGGCGAACTCGAGCGCCCTGCCGCCTGCGGCAAGCTCGACGAGACGGTCGACCGTGGGGCCCAGCACTTCCGCCCCGAACATACCGACGCCCGGCGTGTCGTACCTCTGCGCCGCTTCTTCGTTCCAGATCTCGGATTGGTCCATCACGACAGGCTACGTCTGTACGCACGCGCGGTGAAGTCATGAAGCAAGCCCAAGGAGGGCCTTCGGCCCAGGGCGGACTGCAAGGAGATCCGCTTTCGAGCGCTCATCCCGCCTGCTACGGTCGCACGCAGCACCGTGTGATCCATGTCGACTGATATGCCAGACGACCTTACTGACGAAGAACGGGCCCTCTTCGGCGCGTACGGCCTCGCGGCAGACTTGGCCGTCAAGTGTCGTCAACTCCGTGACATGAACGTTTCGGTCAGCCGATCTGCGCTGGAAAAAGTGGTCAACACGCTCATGACAGAGTTCTGGGATCAGGGCTTCTCTCAGACGGAAATCCGTAGAGCGTTTGTGTCCGCCTTAGACGACATGAACCGCTACACTGCCGGCAGAGAGCGTCGCTAGGCCCTTCTGAGCGCCCCGCGACTAAGCCTCGCCCGCATCGGTGGACAGGTCCGGGCTCCGTTCACGGGCGCCCGGACCCGGCTCGATCACGACATCCCGAGGGCTCACCGGCTCGCCGCAGGCCGAACACACCAGCACCGGGTCGAACAGGTTCCCGCAGACAACGTGCCGGTGCAGCACCGGGCGGCCCTCGGGTCCGGCGAGGTGCGTATCGCCGAAGTGCACCAGCGAGATGATCACCGGGGAGAGGTCCATCCCCTTGGGTGTGAGGCGATATTCGTATCGGACGGGGCGTTCCTGGTAGGGGACCTTGGCGAGGATGCCGGCGGCGACCAGCTTCTGCAGGCGGTCGGCGAGGATCGGTCGGCCTATGCCGAGCCGTGCGTGGAAGTCGTCGAACCGCCGGATCTTGAGGAAACAGTCGCGCAGGATCAGCAGGGTCCAGCGATCCCCCATGATCGACAGGGTCCGCGCGAGAGAACAGGCCTCCGCGTCGAGCTGGCTCCATTGCATGGCGTTGAAGTTCTCCTAGGCGGGCGCGGCGACAACGTCCTCGATATCGCGCAGCCGGTCCTTGCCGAAATAAAGTTCACTACGGAACAGGAAGCTTGGGCTCCCGAAGACACCCTTGTCCACGGCGTCCTGCGTGTTCGCCAGCAGGCGCGCCTTGACCGCATCGTCCTGGGTGAGTTGCAGCAGCTCGTCCGCAGGCAATCCCGCGTCGAGAAGGGCGGTCCGGACTACGGCGGGGTCGTCCATCTTCAGGCCGCGCTCCCACATGTCTGCGAAGACGGAAGCGACATAGGCCTCGAATACGCCCAGGCGCTGGGCCGCCACCGTGCCGCGCATGATCAGCAGGGTATTCACCGGGAAATGGGGGTTCTGCCGGAAGCCCGAGACGCCTCGGCGTTCGATGAAGCGGCGGGTCTCCAGCGCCTCGTAGGCCAGCTTGTTCTTGATGTGGCCGAAGGCTGTCGCTGGGGACTGGTTGTTGGTCAGCTTGAAAATCCCGCCCAGCAGGACCGGCTGGTAGACGAAGCGCAGGCCCAGGCGCCGTTCTACGTCGGGGATCACTCTGTGGGCGAGGTAGGCGTTGGGACTGCCGAAGTCGAAATAGAAAATCACGTCTTCCATGGCCACGCCTCCGCCCAGCGATCGGATTTCATCGTCGGTTGACTTCAGTTCTAAAAACGTACTCACTATCCTGTCAAGAGCGACAGACTGCAGGCGGAGAAGGCGAATGCAAGCGCGCGATCAGAGCGTGGCCATCGTGGGCGCGGGCGATTTCATCGGCTCAGCCATCGCCGAGAAGTTCGCATCGGAGGGCTTCTCAGTTTTCGCCGGCCGGCGCGACGGCTCGAAGCTCGCGAGCCTGGCCGAGCGGATCGGCGCGAACGGCGGGCGGTTGGAAGCCCGATCGGTCGATGCGCGGAAAGAGGAGTCCGTGACCGCCTTCCTCCAGGAGGCGGAGGCGCACGCCCCCCTGGCGGTGTGCGTCTACAACATTGGCGCCAATGTGAATTTCCCGATCCTGGAGACAACCGAGCGCGTCTTCAGAAAGGTGTGGGAGATGGCCTGCTACGGCGGCTTCCTCACCGGTCGCGAGGCGGCCCGCCTGATGCTCCCGCGCAAGCAGGGCGCCATTTTCTTCACCGGCGCGACGGCCAGCCTGCGAGGCGGGGTGGGGTATGCGGCCTTCGCCAGCGCCAAGTTCGGCCTGCGGGCGGTGGCGCAGTCCATGGCCCGAGAGCTTGGACCAAGCCACATCCACGTGGCGCACCTGATCATCGACGCCGGGGTCGATACGGCGTGGGTCCGTCAGAGGATCGCCGACCGCGAAGGCGCCGAGGCGCTCGACAATCTCGAGCCCGGCCGCCTGATGCGACCCGCCGCGGTCGCCGAGGCCTACTGGTCGCTGTTCCAGCAGTCAGAGGACGCCTGGACCTTCGAGCACGAGATCCGGCCCTTCGCGGAGCGGTGGTGAGGCCTCCGTAACAGTCTGACAAAACTGAAATTTGTGTCTTCTCGGGGTCACGCGAGCGTAAAGCGCAAGCTGTAGCAGCGTCGAACTTGCCGGCCTGCGGGCGCGCCTCCAAGTGGCGGGCCCCGGCGCCTTGCCGCGCCTGGAAGGTCGGTGCTTAGCCCGACCGAATGACCCCACGGAGAATTTGATGAACGACCAGCCTTACGTCGCGCTTAACGATGGCCGCCGCATGCCTCAGCTCGGGCTGGGCGTCTGGCAGACGCCTGCGGAAGAGGCGGCGCCGGTCGTGAAGGCCGCTCTGGACGCCGGCTATACGCACGTCGACACCGCTGCGGCGTATCGTAACGAGAAGGGTGTCGGAGAGGCGGTCGCAGGACGCGACGTCTTCGTCACCACCAAGCTCTGGAACACCGACCAGGGCTATGACGAAGCGCTGCGGGCG
>DASXGQ010000197.1:0-8122 GCA_036488995.1 Caulobacteraceae bacterium | reverse complement strand
ACTCCTGGCCTATTATGAAGCCGGACGCGCTCGCGTGGGGGTCAACCTCACCAAGGGATTCGGGAATGCCACGATCGGCTATCTTGAATGGTCGGGCGGACGCCGCGCGTCGCTTGCCGACGACGCATATCAAGACGGCGTGGACAACCACGTGCTGCCCGCCACACCGCCAATTCCGGTGACGGGGACAGAGAGCTTCGCCAATGATCTAGCCGTCGGCGTCGGCTACACGACCAAGATCGGCATCCACTTCGATCTGGAATATGACTACCATCAGGCAGCCTTCTCCACGGCCGATTGGCGGCGCTGGTTCGGCAGTGGAATTGGCGCGGACGCGCTCACGCGAAGCGGCCTCTGGTTCCTTCGGGAATACGCCGACGATCAGCAGGAGCCTATGGCGCGCAGCAGCCTCTTCCTGAGCGCGGACTGGCGGAACGCTTTTGTTCGTGACCTCACGGTCACAGCGTTCGTCGATACCGATCTGCGGGACGGCTCGGGCGCGGGACAGGTCGCGGTGGACTATTTTCTTTCGCCGGCCTGGACCATCGGTGGGCTTATGGATTTCAACGGCGGACGGGCGCGTTCGGATTTTGGAAGTTTGCCACAGGACACGCGGGTTCTCCTGAAGCTCACGCGATATTTTCAATAGGCTTCCCATCCAAGGATCCCCCCTCGCCTGCCGTTGCCGTGGGGTGTTTCGCGACCCCAAAAACACCGGGAAGGAGCGGCACCTTTCTCTCCGCCCAGCCCAAGCAGAATGAACTTCGGGTGATCAGATTCCAGCGGAGCCGCGACCGCGCGTCCCGCCGACTTTATCTTCGAAAGCTAAGCGAGCTGGCGACTGGGGTTTCAGGGCCCGCGGGACCGCTGTGAGAAAGACCGCCTGCTGCGGCCAGCGGTGGCCGGGACGCGGCGCCGAAATCAATTCCGACAACGGACGCTATCCGCAGGCTCCGCTTCAGCGTTCGTGGCCAACGCCGCTATTCACGCGGCTCGATGACGAGTGGGAAGCTGGAAACGGCCATGATCATCCCGCCGCGACAGGCCCCTGGCGGTTCGGGCGCGCGCCAGAACGGGCCGATGCGCGAGAACCAGACTTCGTACATCACCCGCAGTTCAAGGCGCGCAAGATGCATGCCCAGGCAAGTATGCGGGCCTGAGCCGAAGGCGAAGGGCCGCGACGTGGACCCATGGGCGGCTTCAGCCGGATTGCTGCCCGACCACAACACGCAGATCAGCCGGTCTCCCGCCCGGATGGGCGCGCCGTCCAGGACAGTGTCGCGCGTGGCCAGCCGCACAGGATTGACGAAGGTGTAGCGGCGCAGGAGGTCGTCCATCACCGCGGGGATGGCGCTGAGGTCGTCGCGGAGCCGAGCCTGCAACTGCATGTCATCGGCCATGTGCCGGATGCCGTAGGTCATCGCGTTGGTGACCGTGTCCAGGCCCGCCAGAAAGAGCAGGAAACCGATCGCCAGCACCTCGTCGCGACGCAGCCGCCGGCCGTCGATCCGCTCAGACAGCAATCGGGTAACCAGGTCGTCGCGCGGCGAGACGGCGCGCTCGGAAATAAGTTCGCCGATCACCCGGTAGATGTCCCCATGGAGTTCTTCACGCTGGGCCAGCGAGGCATAGGGATCGAGCGCCCCGAGGGCCAGGGCCCGGAACTCAGCCAGCCGCTCGAGCGGGAGGCCCATGATTTCCATGAAGACCGAGATCGCCATCGGCTCGGCCACAGCCTTGACGAAGTCGCAGCCCGGCGCGTCCGCCAGGGGCGCGATAAGCTGTTCCGCGCGCGTCCTGATGAAAGGCTCCAAGGCCCGCATTTCTTTCAGGCCAAAATGCTTCAGCAGGAGGTGACGATAAGGCGTGTGGTCCGGCGGGTCGAGTTGCAGCGGGATCAGCCGCATCGGTCCGCTGTCGGGCTCCAGACTGACCATGCAGCTGGAGAAGACGCCCGTCTTTTTCATCACCTCATGCAGATTATCGCTGCCATAGACCAGCCAATGGCCGCCGTTGCGGGGCGTGAAGCAGACGGCCGGAAAGCGGTCACGCGCGGCGCGGACGAGGCCGTGCGGATCGCGCCCGAGGCTGGGGCAGCCCTTGAAGTCGAAATCGACCACCCGCTCCGGCGGCACATGGGCGGGGACCCGGACCGTCTCCAGGACCTCACCCATCCTACGCCCTTTCCCCCGCGCCCACCACATCGGCGGCCTGGGAGATCATACCGCCGGCTCGCGGGCGCGAAGCCAGGTAGCGGGCCCGCAGGACAGGGGCGTCGGAATCCTTCTTCTGGACGCCGCCTTTGGCCCAGACCATGTAGGCGGCGCCGTCATCGGCGACCATGAATATGGCGTCGAGGCCGTTGGATCGCCGGAACACGTCGAGCGCCTGCGCCGGCGTCTGGACGATCGGGCTCCCGACATTGAGGGAGGTGTTCACCGAGACCTCCACGCCGATGTGTCGCTTCAAGGCCTTGAGGTAGGCGTGGATGAGCGGATTGTTGCGCTCGCGCACGATCTGCAGCCGGCTGGTGCCGTCGTGGTGGACGACCGCCGGGATCACCGATCGCGCGGCGACGCGGGCCTTGGCGGTCAGCACCATGAAGTCATAGGCGTCGTAGTCCGCCGTGGCCGCGCCTGGAGCGAGCTCGAACCACAGGGGCGCCTCTTCCAACGATACCATCGGCGCGAGGGGACGGATCTTCTCCCGGAGCTTCACCCGCTGGTTCAGCACCGCGAGCATATCGGGGTTGCATGGGTTCGACAGGATGCTGCGGTGGCCGAGCGCCCGCGGGCCGGTCTCCGCCGCGCCCTGATAGACACCGATGACGCCGTCCTGGCCGACCACATACGCCATCCAGTCCGCCAGCGCCTCGCGGTCGGCGGGGATGTTGATGTTGCCCATGGGCTCGCAGGTCACGAACCCCGACTCGGCGATCGCATTTTCGATCTCGCGGCGGGCCGGCGGCAGACCGCAGAGGAACGGTGTGGGCAAACGGCCTTGTGGCCGGGCGCCGTGCAGCACGGCGAACTGATAGGCCGCGCCGACGACGACGCCCTGGTCGGATGGGATTGGCGGAACCCAGATCTGGAGACGCGAATCGCGGCCGACGTAGGTGCGATAATAGTCGTCCGCGAAGTGGTCCAATAGGCGCATGTTGGCGACGCAGTTCAGGCCCGTGCCGCCGCACATCACCAGTTGGTCCGAACCGGTCTCGGCGATCAGGTCGGCGATGACGTGGAAGACGGCATCCTCAAAGACCATCTGGACCGCGGCGGCGATGTCAACCCGACGGCGGGTGATCGGCGAGTGGCGGACGTCGTCGACGTTCAGCACCGAATCCGGGTTCCAGATGTCGTTCATCGGCACGAACGGTCCCACCAGGTCTTCCAGGACCCTGTAGTTGTCCTCGGTCATCGCGGTGTTGGCGAACACTTGGCCGCCGTCGGCGAAATGGAAGAACTGGCGGAGCTGTCGGTAGAAGGGGTTGGTCAGTCGGTCGCCGTTGCCCCAGGCGGCCGCACCCATGTAGCGGCCCTCGGAGCTGAGGGCGGCCCAACCGCCCAGCAGGCTCGAGCAAAGCATGTAGAAGACTCCGAGCGAATTGGCCCGGTAGTTGCGTTTCAGTAGCTCGACCCGGCCGTCGCACGCTTTGAAGAGCGAGATCGAGCTCAGGTCTCCGCCTCCGTCGATGCAGGCGATCATCGTCGGCTTGGCCGCCCGCTCTGGCGCGGCGAACGGCGACACGCCGTAGGAGAAGTAGGCGTGGTTCTCGTGATGCAGCATCATCACGCAGGGCGTCTGCGGACGAAGGCCGAGTTGCGCCACCAGCCCCTGGACGACCGCCACCACTGCCGGCGAATGCGCGAAGATGTTGGTGCGCATCTGCGCGAGTTGGCTTGGGTCGAAGTCGATGGACGGCGCCGCGGATTCCGTGATGAATCGGTAGAGCTTGCTCTTCACCAGCTTGCTGTTCATCAGCAGCATGCGCATGCCGCTCTGTTCTTCGTGAACCACGTCGAAGGCGTAGAACACGCCAAAGATCTCGGTCGGATCGACGCCGAGCTGGGTGAGCATGCGCCGCGCTTCCTCGACGGAGGCTCGGGGATAGCCTGCGAAGTGCTTGACCGCCGCAAACCGCTCTTCTTCGAAGTTCGCGAGTACCTCAACGCCCTCGGCGCGCGAAGCGCGAAGCAGCGATAGGCCACTGTTGTGGGTCGTGCCCAGGAAGCCCAGGAGGTAGAGCGCCTCGCCGGCCTCCAGCCGCGCCCTGAACTGCCGCCCGAGGTCGAGCGCCTCCGGCGAATCTTGGCGCCAGATGTTGTGCCCGTGCAGATATTCGGTGTTGTCCGGCAGGCGGCGTTCGCCCAAGTCATCGTCGGGGTAGTAGGATCCGAAGCTGCGTTCCATGGCGAGGCATGTCCGGGTTGCGTCTGCCTGAACCTAGGCAACTTGAGGCCCTCCGGCGCTGCCGGCGCCTTGCACAGCCTTCCTTCAGCGCAAGCGCCGCGGAACGCTCAGAGGAGGGCAAGCGTCAGGACGTGGTCCGGCGTGAGGCAGACGACACCGCGCACCTGCTCCATGATCCGGCTGCGGCGTGACGTTCCGAGGTAGCGCGCGCGGAACCGCTGTGCGGCGACGTCAAGTCGTACCTCGGCCTCGAGGAACTCGATCTGCTCGCGGGTGATCTGATGCACCGCCTTGAAGATCGCTTCCTTGGCGCTGAACAGCACCGTAGGTTCGACGCCAGCAGCGACGGCCCTGGCGAGTTCGACGGGCGTAAACAAGCTGTCGTGGGTGCGAGAGGAGACGCGTTCGCGGCATTCGATATCCACGCCCGCCGAGCGCACGCTGCGTGAGGCCAGGGCCACCGCCCAATGCCGACAATGGCTGATGCTTCCGCAGATGTCGTCGGGCCAGATCGGTGCGCGGTCAGGCCGGCGCAGGAGCGGACCGACCGGAGCGCCCAATCGGGATAGCGCCTGCCGCGCCAGCATCCGGCCGGTGGAGAATTCGCGCCGCCGCGATTCGACGGCCCCGTCGAGATAATCCAGTTCCACCGCGCTCAGTTCGTGCGCGTGGTCGCCCACGGCTCCGATCGCCAGCACAGTTTCGGGAACGTCCAGGTCGCGGGGCGTGAGCTCCGGCGGCGCGTCGCCGACCGGCAGCCAGATCACGTCGACGCGGCGGCCGTCGCCTGCGCCGTCAGCATGTCCCGCGCGCCGTCGATACTCATGACCTCGCCGAGCTCACCCGGAGTCTTGCAGGCCAAGCTGCGGAGCAACCGCAGGAAGAGTTCGCGAGATGTCGCGTCGAGGCGGCGGTAGATTTCGCTGAGCTTGACAAGCTGCGCCGAGAACGAGCCGGCCTCGACGCCGCTACGGCGGCCGAGCAGGAGATGGTCGAGGCTGATCTGGAGGGCCGAGCAGAGGACGATGGCGTGCTCCAGCGAGATGGGCCGGCCGCTCCGCCACCGGCTCAACGTGCTCTCGGCCACGCCGATGCGGTGGGACAATTGGCAGTTGAACTCCATGCCCAGGCTGCGCATCGCCTCGGAGATGCGTTCGCCCCGCGCTGCGTCGATCGCGCGATAAGCGGTCAACATCGGTCGATCCTCTGCGCCGGCCCGCAGCCGCGCCACCGCGCGACGACGTTGGGCGTTGAACATCTTGGCATAGTCTTCGCCCGCATCGTGGGCCGTCTGCGCCGCCACCATGATCTGCTCCACCAACCAGCAAGGCCAAGGTTATTCGGCTATCTATGGTTGTCAATTCACAACCAAACAACTCAGAGGCTTCTGAATTGCATTTCTGCGGCTTAGCTCCGAGGGGCATGCACAGCGTGCGTCAGGATATTGCACCGTGCACCTTGGCGGATTGCGCCGCTCTCGGCCCGGCCACGGGCTCTCGTTCACGGACGATCGCGGACACAAGGCCGGTCAGCACCGTGCCGGGGCCGACCTCCTCGAACTGCAGGGGGCCGCGCGCTATCAACGTTCGGATGCAATCCTCCCAAAGCACCGGCTTCCACACCTGGGCGGTCAGGCGGCTCACGATCCCGCCGTCCACGTAGGGCTGGGCGTCAACGTTTGCGATCACCGGTATGCGCAGCGGGCCGTAGTCGAAACCCTCGAGGAAGTGGGCGAATTCGCCGATCATCGCCAGCATTTGGCGCGAGTGGAACGCTGCGCTGACGTTCAGCGGGATGTAGCTGACCTCGTCGTCGCAGAACCAGGTCTCCGCGGCCTCGAGGCTGCCGCGCGGACCGGCGATAATCGTCTGTGTCGGTCCGTTGTAGTTGGCCACGTCGATGTCGCGCAGGCCGCTGGCCGTCAAGATCTGCCGAACCCGTTCCGCCGTCAGGCCGAGGACGGCCGCCATTCCGCCAGGCGCGGCCTCCGCCATCAGTTCGCCGCGCTTCTGCACTAGTCGCAGGCCGGTCTCGAAGTCGAATGCGCCGGCCGCGAAGAGCGCGTTGTACTCGCCCAGACTGTGGCCGACGAACGCATCGGGCATCGGCTCGCCTGCCAGCCGCCGCTTCAGGAAGCTCAAGGCGTTGACGGTGAAGAGCGCCGGTTGGGTATAGCGCGTCGAAAGCAACCGCCCCGCATTGTCGTCCAGGCAGAGGTCTTGGATGGAGTACCCCAAGATCGCGTCCGCACGGCGGACGTGCTCGGGGAACTCGTCGAAGAGACCCGCGCCCATGCCACGCGCCTGCGACCCCTGCCCCGGAAAGGCGAACACCCTCACCATAATCGGCCCCTTTCGAAACTGCATCCGGCCAGCAGCGCCTGCTGCGCCTTGCGGAAGTTGCTCATCTCGTCACCCAGCGGCGTCAGCACCCGATAAGCCGCCATCCCGCCGCGGAGCCCGGCTGCGGCGTCGAACAACGAGACGAAGGTCGAGCCCGGCCCCAGATCGACCGCTTTGAAGCGATCGAGGCCCAACAGGAAGCCGACCGTCCGCTGCATCAGAAGCGGCTCACGGATCGCGCGCCAGAGATGGTCCAGGGTGAAGCGCTCGACGGGCGCGCAGGTCACGCACGAGATCACCGGGATCGCGGGCGGCCGGAAGCCGATGCCCAGGGCGTCCGTGGCGAACGCCGGGCGAAGGTCATCGATCTCGGCGGAATGGAAGGCATGGTTCACGGGGAGGCGGATGAACCCCACATCGCGCCGCTCCAAGTGGGCTTGGGCCGCCTCGATCTGATCGGTGCGCCCGGAGACGACGAAATGAGATTCACCGAAGTCCGCGGCCAAGTCACAGCAGCCCCGGAGCTCCGGCCACTCGTCCCAGGCGCGGCGCGGCGCGATCACCGCCAGCATGCCGCCCCGGCGCGTCATGCGCGTGAGCTCCCGAACGGTGTGGGCGATGAGGTCCATGGCGTCGTCGAGCGCCATCGCCTCCGAGACGACGGCGGCCGTCAGCTCGCCCAGGCTCGATCCGACCAGGCAGTCGGCTGGCCCGACGAAGGCCTCCAGCGTGCGGGTCAGCGCCAGTTCGACTATGAAGATCGCCGGATGCGAGTAGACGAGATCGTCGAAAGCCTGCGATTTGCGACGCTCAGGATCGTAGAGCCGGGCGAGCACCGAGCCGCCGATGCGCCGGGACATCTTGGCGTCCAAATCGTCGAGGCAGGCGCGGAAGCGCGGCTCGGCGTCATAGATCGCACGCGCCATCTGATAGGTCTGGGATCCCTGGCCGCAGTAGAGGAACGCCGTCCTGGGCGGCGTGTCTCGCGCCGGCCCGCGCTGCAGGATCTCGAGCGTGGCCGGGGACGTGGTCATGCTCCGAAATTGCGCTCGATCAGGGCGCCGACGTCGTCTTGGTGAAAGGTGGCGGCATGCATCTCGAGTTCGCGGTCCACCACCTCGGCGAGCTGGGCCGTGACGTGGCGCGACAGGTGGCGCTTGAGCGTAACCAGCGAGCCGCGCGGCTTTTCCGCGAGGTCGCGGGCGATGAGCAGCGCGCGCTCCATGACCGAGGCTCTGGGCAGGACCGAGAATGGGGCGCCCCGGGCCTGCAGCTCTACGCCGCGATAGTTCGCACCGGTCAGCATCATCTCGTGGGCGAGACCGGCCCCGAGTTTGTAGGGCAGGATGAAGGTGCCCCCCATGCCCGGC
>DASXGQ010000205.1:0-2022 GCA_036488995.1 Caulobacteraceae bacterium | reverse complement strand
CCACCGCCTCTGTGTTGCGCCGATGATGGACTGGACCGACAGGCACTGCCGGGCCTTCCATCGCACGTTGTCGAGGCGCGCGCGGCTGTACACCGAGATGGTGACGGCGGCGGCGGTGCTGCGCGGCGATCGCGAGCGGCTGCTCGGGTTCGACGCGCCGGAGCACCCGCTGGCCCTCCAGTTGGGCGGCTGCGATCCTGCCGAACTGGCTGCGGCGGCCCGGATCGGTGAGGATTTCGGCTACGACGAGATAAATCTCAACGTCGGATGCCCGTCGGATCGCGTGCAGACCGGACGCTTCGGGGCCTGCCTGATGCGTGAGCCCGCCCTCGTGGCGGAGTGCGTCGGCGCCATGACCGCCGCGGTCGCTGCACCCGTTACCGTGAAGTGCCGGCTCGGCGTCGATGACCAGGAGCCGGAAGAGAGCCTGTTCACCCTCGTCGACGCCTGCGCCGCGGTCGGCGTAACGACCTTCATCGTCCACGCGCGCAAGGCCTGGCTGCAGGGGCTCTCGCCCAAGGACAACCGCGAGATCCCGCCGCTCGACTGGCCGCTGGTCGCTCGTCTGAAGCGGGAACGGCCCGAGTTGACCGTGGTGATCAATGGCGGCGTCGCCTCCCTCGATGCGGCCGAGACGCTGCTCCGGGACGTCGATGGAGTGATGCTTGGACGCGCCGCCTATCACGAGCCCGGTATCCTCGGCGACGTAGATTCGCGGATCTTTGGCGATCCGCAGACGATCACGCCCGAAGAGGCGGTGGAGCTCTACAAACCCTACGTGAGCCGCGCCCTGGCGCGAGGCGTGCGTCTGTCGTCCATGACGCGGCACATGCTGGGACTGTTCCAGGGACGGCGGGGGGCCCGGGCCTGGCGACGCATACTGACAGTCGACAGCCATGCGTCCGGGGCGGGCCTCGACGTCATCGATCGCGCCCTCGCGGCGGTCGCGTCCGGCGCGCAGTCCAGGCTGGCCGCCTGAGCGTCAGGCCAGGAACTTCAGCAACGCGTCGCGAAACGCGGAGGTCGCAACCACCCCCGCATGGTCGCCAGGAAGTCGGAGCGGCGTGCAGTTGGGCATCAGCCCCGCCAGGCCATCGACCGAACCGTTGTCGTGATCATCCTCGCCGAGGATGGCGAGGGTAGGGGTCCGGACCCGGGCGAGCTCCTCGTGTGTCGTCGGCGCGAAGGCCGCGAGGACGCCGAGCATGGCTGCGGGCTTCAAACCCTGAGACTGGATCATTCGGTGGATAGCCTTGCCCATGGCCGGGTTCGCAGCGGCCGCGCCTTTGCGGATGGCGTCTTCGAACGCCTCGGCGCGTGGGCCGGCGTGCATGACACCGGTGTCTCCCATCCCCCCAAGGATGCACCGGCGAGGGCGCGCGCCGCGGACCATCACCCGGGCCGCAGTCCGCCCGCCCATGGAGTAGCCCACGAGGTCGTAGTCCGTCAGTTCCAACTGAGCGATCAGAGCCTCCACGTCCGCCGCCATGACGTCTGCAGGCCATGCCGCGAGGTCGGTGGGTGCTGCGGACTGGCCGTGACCGCGGCAGTCGGGTGCGATCACGCGATGGCCAGACCCGGCGAGGCTGGCGGCTATGCCCGGCGCGAACCAGTTTTGCAGGGCGCTGGAAAGAAATCCGTGAAGCAGGATCACAGGGCGGCCTTCGCCGAGCTCATGCCGGGCGAGGTCTGCGCCGCCAAAGCCGGCGAACCGCCGGACCTGGCCCGCTTCGGATGGGCTTGTTCCGGCCAGCGTCAGCGGCTCCCGAAGAGCCCCAGCTTTTCGGGCGCGATCCGCGAGCGCCGCCCAGGCAGTTCGGCCATCAGGTCGGCGCGTTCATCGTCCGTGAACCGCGCCCAGCCGGCGACTTCGGCCAGGGTGCGGTGGCAGCCCAGGCAGAGTCCGCTTTCCCCGTCGACGACACAGACCTGAATGCAGGGAGTTGCGATGGCGCGGGGGGCGGGCATGGTCTCGACCATGCGATGGACAGATCGCCGAGGCAACCCTGGCACGGAACTTGT
>DASXGQ010000150.1:0-22764 GCA_036488995.1 Caulobacteraceae bacterium | reverse complement strand
AATTGCTACGGGATCGTCGGGGACACTTTGAATGTCATTGCCAGTTACATCCAGCGCAGCAGTATAGATTGGGTGCACATGCGGCACGAGGAGGCTGGAGCCTTCGCCGCTCAGGCGGAAGCCCAGTTGATGGGGCGCCTCACCGCCATGGCCGGGACCTGCGGACCGGGAAGCCTCCACTTCATAAACGGGCTCTATGAAGCGCACCGGAACAGGGCGCCCGTAATCCTGCTGGCCACCCAGATCGTCACCAAAGAGATGGGGTTCCATTTCATACAGGAAGTCGACTTCAAGTCGCTCTTCCGTGAGTGCTCGGTCTTCTGTGACATGATCTACACGCCCGAGCAGGCGCTTCGGAAAACGGTTCTCGCCTGCCAGACGGCGATCGCCAGGCGAGGTCCCGCCGTCCTCATCGTCCCGGTGGACGTCGCTATGGCCGAGGCGCACGACGCGACGCCCTTCACGGTGCAGGTCAGCCATCCGGTGGTCCGACCGAGCGATGCGGAACTCGACCTCATGGCGCAGTTACTGAATGCGGGGGACAAGATCGCCATCTACGGCGGTGCTGGATGCGAAGGCGCCCATGACGAGGTTGTGGCGGTCGCCGAGACGTTGCGGGCGCCTGTTGCATACACCTCCCGCGGCAAGGACTTCCTGCAGCCCGACAATCCGCATGGGATCGGCCTGACCGGCCTGCTCGGCAACGAGGCTGCCTATAGCGCGGTCCTAAATTGCGACACGCTCCTGCTCCTCGGGGCCGATTTCGCTTGGCGGCAGTTCTACCCGAACCAGGCCAAAATCGTTCAGGTCGACAACGAATCGGCCCACCTCGGCCAACGCCACCCGGTCGCCGTTGGCGTAACCGGCGACATCAAGCCGACGCTTGAAGCGCTTCTGCCGCGCCTAAAGCCGCGCGAGGCGTCGCGTTTCTACGACAGCACGCTCGAACACTACCACAAGGTTTCGGCGCACCACGCCGCGGCGGCAGCCAAGCCCGGGCCGGGACAAGCGATCCCCGGGAAGCTGGTGGCGACGGTGGTGGATCAGCTGGCGACCGAGGATGCGGTGTTCTGCGCGGACGACGGCACGGCGGCTGTCTGGATGATCCGGCACATCCGTTCCAACGGCAAGCGGCGGACGTTCGCCAGCCTGCTGCACGGCACGATGGCGAGCGGCATGGCCTCCGCGCTTGGAATCCAGAAAGCTCAACCAGAGCGGCAGGTCATCGCCCTCGTCGGTGACGGCGGATTCGCGATGCTGATGGGCGATCTGTTGACCTGTGTGCAGGAGAACCTGCCGATCAAGATCGCCGTATTTGACAATGGCAAACTCGGCTTCGTCGAGATCGAGCAGAAGACCGAGGGAATGGTGGACCTCTATACGGATCTCAAGAATCCGGACTTCGGTGAGCTCGCCAAGGTCTGCGGTCTATGGGGAGCGCAGGTCGACCGGGCCGACCGGCTCGAAGACGCCATCGCCCAATGGCTTGCCGCCGACGGCCCAGCTCTGTTGCACATCAAGGTCGAGTCGATGGAACTCGTCATGCCGCCGCACACCGAGCTGGAGCCGGCGATCGGCATGACTCTGTATGCAGCGAGGGCCGTGCTGAAGGGCAAGGGCGGCGACGTCTTACAGATGGTCACAGAGAACCTATAGGCCTTCACGTTTGCTACGCCGGGTTTCGGATGGCTGGAAGGGCCTCGCCCATTTCCGAGAGGTCAGGTCTGGAGACAACGTCGTCGTGCGTTGCGCCTCTGTTGCTCGCGCGAAGACTGCAAAAATTTTAATCGACCACTTATTCAGAGCGATGGCACTTTTTACGCCGTCTCGACTGGTGGCGATAGAAGGCAGATTATAAATTCACGCGCATCGAAGAGCGTTCAAATCTCTCTCCAAGAACTTGTGTAGTATCGACGTCTTGTGAGTGTGAAGCTGAAACATAGGTCGGGTGATCGCATTTTCTTCGGCCCCTTCGAGCTGCGTCCCGCCGAACGTCTGCTGCTCCGTCAAGGCGAGCCTTTGGCTCTCGGTAGCCGCGCGATGGACATTCTGCTGTGTCTGTTGGAGCGGCATGGCGACGTGGTCAGCGTCCCGGAGCTGCTTAGCCGCGTATGGCGTGGCGTAAACGTCGAACCCAGCGCCCTTCGTGTGCAGGTGAGCGTGCTGCGCAAGGCATTTGGCGAGGCCGGTCTTGGCGCGCGCTACGTGTCCAACATCGCCGGCCGAGGTTATTGCTTTGTCGCGCCGATCACGCGTGAGGCGGTCGCCGACTCCAAACGAACATCCGATGGGCAGGATCGTCCGTCGCTGCCAAGAGCCCTCGGACGAATGGTTGGGCGCGACTCGGTGGTCGACGATCTCAAGCGACGGGTCGCCGCTTGGCCGTTTGTCACGGTTGTAGGCCCAGGCGGGATCGGCAAAACGACCGTCGCGCTTGCGTTGGCCCACAAAATGTCGGGCGATTTTGTGGGCGACGTCGCGTTCGTCGATCTCGCCGTCGAACAAGGCGAAGCGAACGTGGCCAACGCCGTCGCTGCGGCCTTGCAGATGACCGGCGTGGGAAGCGACCCTGTCGCTGGGGTGGTGTCCCAGTTGCGTTCGCGTCGCCTTCTGCTCGTTCTGGACAGCTGCGAGCATCTGATCGGCGGCGCGGCGGCTTTCGCCGAGGCCGTGCGCCAGGGGGCGCCGCAGGTCCATCTCCTGGCCACCAGCCGCGAGCCGCTGAACGCCACGGGGGAGCGGGTGTTGCGCCTGTCGGCGCTCGAGGCGCCGCCGCCCTTGGCAGAGCTTTCGTTCGAGGATGTGTGCGCATATCCCGCCGCTCAACTGTTCATTGAACGGGTGACCGCGAGCGGCGGTCAGATCGAGCGCCGCCCTGAGGACGCGGCTCTGGTGGCCGAAATCTGCCGCAAGCTCGACGGCATTCCACTGGCGATCGAACTGGCGGCGGGTCGCGTGGACGCCTTTGGGCTCGCGACGACCCTTGCCCTGCTCGATAGCCAGCTTCGGCTATCCTGGTCAGGTCGGCGCACGGCGGCGCCCCGCCATGTCACTTTGAATGCGGCCTTGGACTGGAGCTACAAGCTGCTGTCCGCCGACGAAGCGAGGCTGTTGCGCGCCCTCTCAACCTTCGCCGGCGCCTTCACGCTGGCTGCGGCCAAGTCGGTCGCCGATGACGAGTGGGGACTCGCCTCCGTCAATCTTCCAGGATTGGTTTCGAAGTCCCTGGTGAGCACGGATCGCCAGGGGGACGACCTCCGATACCGGTTGCTCGACACCACGCGCGTATACGCCGCCGCCAGATTGACTGAAGCCGCGGAAAAGGACCGCGCCGCGGCGCGACACGCGGCCTTCTCCCTCACGGTGCTGACGGATCTGCTCGAAGTTCCGAAGAGATCTGTGCCAGCCGGGCGATACGCCGATGTCATGTCGGCGCTGGCCGAGGTGCGCAGTGCGTTGGTGTGGGCGCTTACCGGGAAGATGGACGTTGAACTTGGCGTCCAACTTGCGGCGTCTGCGGCCCTGGCGATGCTCAAGACATCCCAGTTCAGCGAATGTCGTCGCTGGGCGGAGCTTGGACTGGCGAACCTTGCCGACAACCAACGCGGCGGCCGGACGGAGATGGTGCTCCAGGCTGGCCTTGGCCTTTCCAGAATGCTGGCGGGCGGGAACACCAGAGATGCGGAAGCCGCCCTTGTCCGCAGCCTCGAACTGGCGGACCGGCTGGCTGACCCAAGTCAGATGATGGCGGTGCTGAGCGGCCTCTCGCTCTTTCGGCACCGGGCGGGGGATGCCGGAGGGGCGTTGGCGTTCGCCAAGCGCGCCGAGCGCGTCGCCGTGGCGCTGGATGATGCGACAAGCGTGGCCGTGGCCAACGACATGCTCGCGACGTCCTATCACCTGATCGGAGATCATCCGCTCGCGCGCCGGCACAGCGCGGCGGTCCTACGCGCGCCCCCGCCGGCGCGGCGGTTCGACCATGCCGCTTTCGGTCTGGAATACCGGAATCGCGCGCTATCGACGCTCGCGCGGGTGGACTGGTTGAGCGGGCGCTACGATGAGGCTGTCGAGCTGGCGCGCCGCGGCGTGGACGAGGCCGGAGATCTTGGACATCCGATTGGGCAGGTTGTAGTTCTCTCAAGTGTTCTTCCGATATTCTTGTGGATTGGCGACCGCAAAACCGTGTCGGACTACGTTGCACGACTTCAGACTGCAGCCGAAGAGCACGATATCAAGCCTCATCTCCACATCGGCCACGCCTTCCAGGGCATAGATCTTGTCCAGCGCGGTGCGGCCGTGCGCGGCGTACAGCTCATTCGCGAGGCGTTCGACGGACTTGAAGAGGGCGGCAACAGGCTAATGCGCATCCTGCTCGGGCCCGACTACATCGAGGGCCTTATCGCGGTTGGCGACTTCGACAGGGCCTTGGCGGAAGCCGAGGACATGCTGCGTTTGGCCCAGGAGACGGGCTACCACTACAACCTGCCGGAACTGCTCAGGTCGAAAGGAGAGGTCCTTCGTCGTCGTGGCGCGGCGAACGTCAAATCCGGCGATCTCTTCTTGCAGGCGGTGACAATCGCGCGTCGACACGATGCCCTTGCCTGGGCGCTACGGTCGGCGATCGCACTCCTCGAAGTTCGAAGCGAGGAAGGCCAGCCGGATATGGCCGCGCGGCTAGTCTCAGGTCTGCTTGCCAGTTTCAGCGATTCCATCCCGACGCCCGACAGGCTCACAGCTATCCGAATGCTCGAGAGGCTCGGACGCCCGGTCGCCGCGTGACAGCGCTTGCCCCGGGCGGGCTCCGGGCGGATGCTCGAAAGATGAACTCCAGCCGTCGCGTCGGCAGACAGAAGATGTTTCGACTTCCCATCGCCTTACGGGCCTGTCTTCAACTGCCCTCGATGAGAGTGCCGAACGGCGAAGATTTCGCACGGCTTGAAACGCCAAGAAGCGCGCCTTGCCGACAATCTCAAATCGGCGTGATGTCGTACCCATCAAGCGAGTATCCGCGCGCTAGCAGGGCCGCCCCTTTGGCATGCGGTCTATTCGACGTGTGGTGAAGATGTGCTGGGCGGCGAGCTGATGCGGCGCTTCCGCGTGCGGGTATGAAATTGAAGCCATAAAGGGCGTCGGCAATGGATCTTCTGGCTCTGATCCTCTCGCGAATACAGTTCGCTTTCACCGTCTCGTTCCACATAATGTTCCCGTCGTTCACGATCGGGCTGGCGATGTGGTTGACCGTGCTAGAGGCCCTGAGTTTCGCGACCGGCCGTCCCGTCTACCGCCGCGTGTTCGAATTCTGGCTGAAGATCTTTGGCGTCGCGTTCGGGCTCGGCGTCGTTTCGGGCGTCGTGATGGGTTTCCAGTTCGGGTTGAACTGGAGCGAGCTGGCGCGGATGAGCGGTCCGATCCAGGGGCCTCTCCTGTCGTACGAGACCTTCACGGCCTTCTTCCTGGAGGCGAGCTTCTTCGGGATTTTGCTGTTCGGGCGTGAGCGCGTTCCGCCCTGGGTCTACCTGTTCTCGACCGCGATGGTCGCGCTCGGTACGACGCTCTCGGCCTTCTGGATCATGGCCAACAACAGCTGGATGCAAGCCCCGATGGGGTACGCCTTCCGGAACGGCGTGTTCGAACCGACCGATTGGATGAAAATCCTGTTTGGCCCGGTGCTGTGGGTGCGATTCCCGCACATGCTGCTCGCCTCCTATCTCACGGGCGCGTTCTGCGTGGCCGCCACGGGCGCCTGGCTTTGGCTGCGCGGAACGGCGCGAGCCGAGGCCGAGGTCATGCTCCGGATGGGGTTGTTTCTCGCGGCCGTCCTCGTCCCGGCGCAGCTTCTGTTCGGGCACCTGGTCGGCGACTACGTGCACGATTATCAGCCGCCGAAGTTCGCCGCGATCGAGGCCCGCTGGCACGACGAGCAGCCGGCGAGCGAGGTCCTGGTCGCCATACCGGATGCGCGCCATGAGACGAACCATTTTGCGATCAGCATACCTGTGCTTGGCAGCATCATCGGCAGTTCGAGCCTGACCTCCAAGGAAGTCGGACTCACCGATTTCCCCGCTCAGGAGCGTCCCCCGGTCTTCATTCCCTTCTGGACCTTCAGGGTGATGGTCGGTTGCGGGCTGCTCATGCTGGCCGTCGCATGGGCCGGAAGCTGGCTTACCATCACAGGTCGCCTGGAACGGAGCCGCCTTCTGCTCTGGGCTATCTTCCTGAGCTTCCCGCTGCCTTTCGTCGCGATCGAGACCGGCTGGTTCACCGCCGAAGTCGGTCGACAGCCTTGGGTCGTCTACGGGATGTTGAGAACCGCCAATGCGGTGACGCCATTCCTGACCGCGCGTGAGGCGGTGGTGTCTCTTGCCCTGTTCTGCCTGGTCTACGCCTTCATCTTCGGGGCCGGCACCTTCTACATCTATCGCCTATTGCGCGCTGGGCCCACGGGCGAACTCGTCGAGCCGACGCGCGCGACCCCCAACAGACCGATGTCCGTCTCGCGCCAGGACCCGGGCGAGGCGACGCGCCCGGCCCCATACGGAGCAAAGTCATGATCAGCTTCTGGGTGTTCATCCTCGCGCTGAGCGTGCTGCTCTATGTGCTCCTGGATGGGTTCGACCTCGGAATCGGTATCCTCTTTGGAGTGGCCCCCAAGGAAAGCGAGAAGCGCGCGATGATGAGCGCGGTATCTCCGGTCTGGGACGGCAACGAGACCTGGCTCGTGGTGGCGGGCGTCGTTCTCTGGGGCGCTTTTCCCGTCGTGTATTCAACGCTCGTCTCGGCGTTCTACCTGCCTATCGTCTTCATGCTTGCCGGGCTGATCCTGCGCGGCGTGGCTTTTGAGTTCCGTTACAAGACGGAGCGTTGGCGTGGGGTCTGGGATGTGGCGTTCGCAGGTGGTTCCGTCGTAGCGACCTTCATGCAGGGCGTGACGGTCGGGGCCCTCGTCGAGGGGCTGCCGATGTCGCACGGCCAGTATACTGGCGGCGATCTCGGCTGGCTCGATCCGTTCGCCATCCTGTGCGGGGTTGGACTTTGCCTGGGCTACTCCCTCCTCGGCGCGTGCTGGGTCGTCAGGAAATGCGAGGGCGAGGCGCGGGAGCTTGGCTACCGCTTCATCGCCCCCCTCTCGGTGGGTCTGCTCGCCTTTCTGGCGATCGTCTTCGCCCTGGCGCTCCGCTCCCACCTGCAGGTCATGGACCGGTGGCTCGATCGGCCTTACCTGTTCGTGTTCCCGGCGATCGGCGCGCTGGCCGCGATCGTGCTTGCCTACAGCGTGAGGCGCCGCAGGGACGGTCCGCCTTTCTTGATGGCGTCGCTGATCTTCATCGCGGCCTTCGGCACGCTCGCCCTGTCGTTCTGGCCGTACATGATCCCCTTTCAGATCACGATCCAACAGGCGGCCGCTCCGCAAAGCAGCCTGGCGTTCATGTTCTGGGGCGAGGGGATCTTCGTGTTCCCCCTCATGCTGGCCTACGCCATCTTCAGCTACGCCGTCTTCCGGGGAAAGGTGCGCGCCGACTCGGCTTACCATTAGGAAGGGGCCTCATCCGATAGCCGCCGCCTGCTCGGCCAGCACCTTGCGTCGCGCCGCCCAGTAGTGCCACGCCGCCCAGAACCCGCTGGGCGCAAGGACGAGCAGGGCCAGGCGAAGCGAGTTCGCGTCAGGTCCCCGCGGCCCTGCGAAGGCGTCGCTCAGCCAGCCCACGCCCTGGGGGGCGACGATGAGGTTGAACACATTGGCGAGCAGCAGGGAAATGGCGATGAACATGGCGCGCATCTTGGGCGGAGCCAGGTTCTGCACCATCGCCATCGCCGGGCCGAGATAGAAATAGATGGCCGGGATGAAGAGCCAGAGCATGATCCTGGCGATGACCAGCGAGTGGGTCGAGTAGACGACAAGCGAGGGGACTGTCGCCGCCGCGGTCACGACCGACAGCAGGGCAAGTACGCGCCGGGGATCGTCGAACGCGCGACGGGAGAGGAGCCAGGCCGTCCCGATCGAGGCTGCTGAGCCGGCGACGAGGTGAATCGGCCCCAGCAGCGCGCCGGCCTCGCCCACGTCCATGTGGTAGGCGCGCTGAAAGTAGGTCGGCGTGAACCACATCAGGCCCCAGCCCCAGAGGGCCGACAGGCCGCCCCCCATCATCACGTGAAGACACGCCCTCTGGCGGAACAGATATCGCAGCGTCTCCAGGAAGCTGGGGGTCGCCTCCGCGGCGGTCGCGTCCAATCGTCCGCGCTGAGGCTCCCGGATGGTCAAGAACACCAGCAGACCCACCAGGACGCCCGGCAGACCAAGGACCAGGAAGGCGGCGCGCCAGCCGTAGGCCCTGGCCACGGCGCCGGCCATGTCCGCGCCCAGCCATGCGCCGATCGGCGCGCCCAGGGCGAAGACGGCCATCGCCATGGGCCTTCGGGCGGCGGGGAAGTAGTCGGCGATGATCGAGTTCGCCGGCGGCGTTCCGCCCGCCTCTCCCACGCCGACGCCGATGCGGGCGAGGAGAAGCTGCAGGTAGGTTCGTGAGACGCCGCACAGGGCGCTCATGATCGACCAGACCACCAGGGAAATGGCGAGGATGTTGCGCCGGCTCATCCGGTCCGCGAGCCAGGCAATCGGTATGCCCAGGGTCACGTAGAACAGGGCCAGTGAAACGCCCGTCAGGAAGGCCACCCCGCCGTCGGTCAGTCCCAGCTCCAGCCGGATCGGCTCCAGGACCGTCGACATCACATAGCGATCGGCGATGCTGATCGTATAGATCAGGCACATCACGATCAGGATGTACCAGCGCAGGATCCCCGCCCTCATCGCCCCGATCCGCGAGGGCGCGGTTGCGGGCATGCCGCCCGTTGGATCTACCGTGGCCTCGACTTCGGACGTGTTCATGGGCGCAGGCTACATCGCCACGCGTCTGACGACGGACGTGTGCGGCGCGTCGGTGACGACCTCGCCGTTGAGCGTGGCCACGAGCCTTTCCTCGACGTGGAAATCGGTGACGGTGGCCGAGACCGTGATTTCGCTCTTCACGGTGACCACCCAGTCCGGGCGTGCGAAGCCGGCGGTCTGTTCGGCCCTCCAGACGCAGCTCGAGGGGTCGCCCTGTGTCATCCTGAGGTGGATGTTCGGGCCGCTTCCCGACTTGGTCTCGCCGATCTCGGAGATCTCGGACGAGGACTCCGGCCAGGTTTCGGTCACGCGGATTTCTGCGGCGGCGACGCCGGTCTCCAACTTCGGCCATCCCTTCGGGTCGGAGGGCAAGGGCGCGGCAAGAGCGATCGGCATGGTCGCTTCCTGGGCGGGTGGGTCGCGGACCGGCAGTTCGAGACGCGAGGCGCCGAGGTCGAGGGTGAGGGTCGCAACTTGTGGCGATGGCCAGACAAGCGGCCAGAGGCTCTCGCTGATCGCCGCGCGGATCCGGCTGCCGGCCTGGAAGCGGTGGGAAGTGAAGTTGAGCGGAACCTCCACGTCGTATGCGCGGCCGGGTTCGAGCGGCGAGGGGTCCTGGTGGTTGTCGCGATGGGTGAGGTTGAGCAGGCTGTAGGTAACCAGCCACGAACGGCCGTCCGGCGTCACCTCGCAGATGCGCACGGCGATGTGGGCCACAGGCTGGTCGGACGTCACGCGCACCTTGAATGCGCCCGATCCCAAGATCTCCGTCGGTGCGGTCAGGGGCGCCGTATCGAAAACCAGGGACCTGGCGTCGTCCGCCGTCTGATCCTGAGGCAATTCCGTCGGGGCGAACGGCACCCACTCCACCTTGCCCAGGCCCACGATCTGAGCGCCGGAGCACTTCGCGGTTTCGCCGGTCTGCGGCGTGTCATGGAGGCCTGATTTCGCCAGGAAGAAGGGGCGGGATCGGCAGCGGGGCGACGGCCAGCTGGTCTCGGCGACCCAGCGGCCGGGAATGGGACCGGGGGCGACCTGGGCGGCGGTGGCGTCGGGCATGTAGGCCCTGAGCATCGGCCCCTCCATGATCCCCGTCTCCTCGCCCATCAGCCAGTGACGCCACCACCGAACTTCCTCGAACGTCCAATCGAGCGCCGGTCCCGGCGTCGCGGGCGAGGGATAGCCGTGCTGCCACGGCCCATAGAGGCCTTTGCGGGGGACCTTCAGGTTCGCCAGGAGGCGGGGGATCTGATCGCCGTAGGAGTCGACCAGTCCCCCGACGACATAGACTGGACAGGCGATCGCCCCCCAGTCGAGCGCCACCGAACCCTGTCGCCAATAGGCGTCGTTCGTCTGATGGGAGAGCCAGCGCGCCGCGATCGGGGGCGTCGCGGCGAGGCGTTTGCGCCACTCGTCCCTCCAGGCGTCGCCGGAGATGAGAGGGTCGGGCGGCCCGGCCATCACCACCTTCATGCTGGCCGCCCACTTCAATCCCGTGAGAGCGAAGACGCCTCCGACGTAGTGGGCGTCGTCGGTGTAGCGCATGTCCGATGCGCACATCGGCATGATCGCCTTGAGCGCCGGCGGCCTGAGCGCCGCAGCCTGCAGCGTGCTGAATCCTCCCCACGACACGCCACGCATGCCGACCGATCCGTTGCACCATGGCTGGGCCGCCAGCCACGCGATGGCCGTGACGGCGTCCTGCTGTTCCGACGGCAGATATTCGTCCGTCAGCAGCCCGGTGGAGTCGCCCGAGCCGCGGGTCTCCAGCCGCGCATAGGCGATGCCGCGCGAGGCCAGCGCGGCGCCCCAGTACGTGTCGAAGGCGCGATAGTTATCCCGCTTGCGATAGGGGATGTATTCGAGGACGACCGGCGCGGGGCGGCGCTTCGGGTCGGCGGGCAGCCATAACTGCACCGCCAGCTTCACCCCGTCGGGCATGGGGATCCAGCTGTTCTCGATCACCGTGACGTCGCCCTTGGCGGGCATGGACCAGGCGGCGTCTTCCTGTGCGAGCGTGCTGACCGGCGAGGCTCCAGCGACGGCCAGCCCCGCCGCCGTCCAGATGACATCCCGCCTGCGCATGCGCCCCTCCCGATTCCGCCCCGACTTCACCTTGGCAAAGGTGTCGGCGGCGTCCCATGCTATTTTTCGCTGGGCCTCCAGGCGATGTGCATAGGGGCCAAATGCTCAGCCTGCAGCCGCTAACGCCGATCCCTGCGGAGACTGACCTGGCGTCCGTCCCTGGAACCGGCTGATGAGCCAGGACCGGAAGAGAGACACGACCGGGTCGCTAAGATCTTCCGAGTGGAACTTGAGGTAGTAGCCGTAGCCTTCTTCAAGGACGACGTCATAGGGCGCGACGAGCCGGCCGACCGCGATCTCTTCGGCGAACATGTCGACGTCGGCGAGGGCCACGCCGCCGCCGGCCATGGCGTACTGCACCGCGGACAAGGCGGTGTCGAAGGCCAGCCCCTTTTCCGTATCGGCGGTGACGCCACACTGGGTGAGGAAGCCAGCCCACAGAAGGCCCCGCCGCTCGCCCTCAAGTTTGACGTGAAGCAACTCGTTGTCGGCGATGAATCGGTCCAGCGGCTTGCCCTCGTTGGCTTTCGCCAGCTCCGGCGAGCACACCGGGCTCACGCGCACCATCCACAGCAGATCGGTGACCCAGTCATCGACCCTCGGCCGGTCGTAGACCACGGCCGCGTCGAACTCCGTCGTCGGAACTCCGGTCACATGGGCGCTTGAGACGTCGATAGGGATGTCGGGATACTCCCGGCGGAAGTCCTGCAGCATGGGCAGGACCACGTGATTGAGCAGGGTTGGCGGGATGTGCACGCGAAGGGTCCGCAGCGAGGGCTCGCCTTCGCGGATCGAATTCAGCACCTGCTCCAGCCGATCGAAGCTCTTGCGCACTATGGGCAGCAGGACGGCGCCGGCTTCGGTGAGGACCAGGTGCTGGGGGCGTCGCTCGAGCAGCTTCTTCCCAAGCAGGGTCTCCAGCCCGATCACATGGCGGCTGAGCGCGCTTTGCGAGACGTGCAGGCTCTCGGCCGCGGCGGTGAAGCTGAGGTGTTGGGCGACCGCATCGAACGCCCGAAGCGCGTTGAGAGGCAGCCAGGAACGGTTGATCATTGCCACATCCTAGAGCGCCATCCGCTTGTTCCTCCAGTGTCTCGAGGACTGACGGGAAGCAGGATCGGGGCCGAGCGCGGGCGAGCAGAGTGCGCCTGGCGCCGCCCACTCTCAAACTGGATAGGGCCATGCGGAAATGCGATTTTCCGCCGACGCGGGCCGCATGGCATTCTTGCCCCCGTTCGAAGGGGTTTCATGGTCGACCTGAACAAAATCGCCGGTCTTCTAAGCCAGCGCCGCCCCGGCAGCGGCCTGCCGCGTGATCTCTACACCGATCCCGAGGCGTTCGAGTTCGACATGGCCGCGATCTTCGGCCGGTCGTGGGTCATGGTCGGCTTCGAGGTCGAACTGCCGCGGCCGGGCTCTTGGATGTCCACGACGATCGGCCCCTGGCCTGTGGTCATCACTCGGGACCGCCACGGCGACCTGCATGCGTTCCACAATGTGTGCCGTCACCGCGGCGCGCAGATTTGCCCGTCCGGCAAGGGCGCCTCGCCCCGGCTCGTCTGCCCATACCATCGCTGGACCTATGAGCTCTGGGGGGACCTCGCGCATGCGGCGCGGATGCCCTCCGGCTTCAGCCGCGACGAGCACGGCCTGATGCCCGTTCACCTCGCCAATGTCGGCGGCGCGCTCTACGTCTGTGTCGCCGACACGCCCCCTGACATCAGCGCATTCAAGCGCGAGTTCGAACCTCTCCTGGCGCCCCATCGACTGGCCGACGCAAAGGTCGCCTTCGAAAGCGTGCTCGTCGAGAAGGCGAATTGGAAGCTGGCGATGGAGAACGCCCGGGAGTGTTACCACTGCTCCACGGCCCATCCGGAACTCGCCCAAAGCTTTCCGGTCGGCGTCACCGCTCACTTCGACTTCGGCGAGGACCGGCGCCAGGAGCTGTTCGAAGCCCGCATGGCCTCGCTGGACCTGCCGATCGGGCCGGTGGAAGGCGACTGGTGGCAGGCGGTCCGCTTCACGCTCAATGAGGGCTGCAGGTCCATGACCATGGACGGCCAGCCGGTGGTCAAGATCCCGATGTGCCCAAGGGGAGAGGGGGACCTCGGCTCCCTCCGTTGGTCGATCGAGCCACACGGCTTCGCCCACGCGGCGGCCGACCACCTCTTCATGTTCAGCGTTGTTCCGGTCGGCCCGCGGGAGACCCACGTCGTCTCCAAGTGGCTCGTCCACAAGGATGCTGTCGAAGGGGTCGACTACAACATCGAGGACCTGATCGCGCTCTGGAACCGCACCAACCTGCAGGACCGCGATCTGGTGGAGAACAACCAGCTGGGGGTGGACTCGCCCGCCTTCCGGCCGGGGCCCTTTTCGCAGGAGGCGGAGGGGCTCGCGATCCGTTTTCTCGACTGGTACTGCCGGACGGCGCAAGCCTGGCTGGACGAGCGCCCCGCAGCTCCGGAGAGACCGCTGTATGACGTCGACTGAGGGCGGTCCCGAGGGACTTCGCCGGGAGACGCTCGCCATCGGCGCCGGTTACGATCCCAGCCAGGCCTGGGGCGCGGCCAAACCGCCGATGGTGCTCACTTCCACCTATGTCTTTCCCAGCGCCCAGGCCGCCAAGGATTTCCACCGCGCCTTTTTCGACGGAGCCACGGAGGCGGAACACGGCGGGCCGATCGACGAGGGCTTCATCTATTCGCGGCTGAGCCATCCAAACCTGACGATGGTCGAGGCGCGGATGGCCGCGCTCGACGGGGCGGAGGACTGCGCGGCGTTCAACAGCGGCATGGCGGCGATCTCCACGGTCGCTCTCAGCCTGCTGCGACCGGGCGATAGCGTCGTCCACAGCCAGCCGATCTACTCGGGCGCGGACAACATGCTGAACCAGGTGATGACCGGCATGGGCGTGCACGTTCAGGGCGTCGCCCGGGCCGTCGATGGAGAAGCAATCCGCGCCGCCGCCCATGCCGCTCGGTCCAACGGGCCGCTCCGTCTCTTCATGCTGGAGAGCCCGGCCAACCCCACTGCCGCACTGGTGGACATCGGCCTCGTCCGCCAGATCGCCGAGGAGATCGCGGGCGAAAGGGCCGAGCGCCCGCTGATCAGCGTCGACAACACCTTCCTCGGGCCGCTCCTGCAGCGTCCGGCAAGCCACGGCGCCGACCTGACGATCACATCCCTGACCAAATACTGCGGCGGCCACAGCGACCTGCTCGGCGGCTCCGTGAGCGGTTCGGCCGAACTGGTGGGGAAGCTTAAGGCGCTGCGCACGATCGTGGGCAACCACATGGAGCCCTTCACCGCCTGGCTGATGCTGCGCTCGCTCGAGAGCCTGGCGGTGCGCCAGGAGCGCGCCTGCGCCAACGCCGCCGTCGTCGCAGCCTTCCTGCGCGATCATCCGAAGGTGACGGGCGTGACCTACCTCGGCTTCCTGGAGCCCGACTCCCCGGAGCGCGCGGTCTACGATCGCCAGTGCGGCGGCGCCGGCTCGACCTTCTCCTTCACCCTCGCCGGCGGAGAGGCCGAGGCGTTCCGGTTCCTGGACCAGCTCAAGCTGCTCAAGCTCGCCGTCAGCCTGGGCGGTTCGGAGACCCTGATCTGCCACTCCGCCACGACCACCCACTATGCGGTGCCACGCGAGCGACGGGAGGCCGGAGGCATCTTCGAGGGGACGATGCGTCTGTCGGTCGGACTCGAGCACCCCGACGATCTCATCGCCGAACTCACCCGCGCCCTGGAGGCCGTATGAGCGCCCAACGCGGCTTCGACCGCATCTCTCAGGCCGGGAAGGTCCCGCCGCCTGACGAGCGGGTCCAGATCCTGGTGGTTGGAGGCGGCATCGCCGGCGCCAGCGCGGCCATAGCGGCGGCGAAGGCCGGCGCCTCGGTGATGCTAGTCGACGAGAACCCCGTCGGTCCGGGGCTCATGGGCCTGGACACGCCCCTCTATTTCGGCGGGCGCTACAGCAACGCGGTGCAGGCGCAGGGGAGAATGGTCGAGCAGATCCTCGCCTCCAACCCGCTCCTCGAGGCGGCCTTCGAGGCCGGCGTGGATGTGCGACTGGGCGTCTATGTCTGGGGCGCGTTCACTCCGGGGTGGGGCCTCGCCTCCCTGCCTGGCGCCATTGCGGGCCTGGCGGATGAGGAGCGCGCCTGGACGGTCGGCTTCGAGCGGCTGATCCTGGCGACGGGCGCGCGAGATGTCGCCTTCGCCTTTCAGGGCTGGGACCAGCCCGGCGTGATGGGCGCCCGCGCCTTCCAGGCCCTGACGGGCCGCTATGACGCCTTTTCCGGCCGCCGTCTCGTCATTCTGGGCACGGGAGAGCTCGCCATCCAGACGGCGCGGACCGCGCTCGCGGGTGGGTTCGAAGTCGCGGCGCTCATCGATGTGTCCGAGGCTTTCCAGGGGCCGTCCTCCGCCGCCGCCGAACTTCGCGCCGTGGGCGTCGAGATCCTGCTGGGCCAGATCCCGGTCGGCGGGCCCGGCGGCGTGGAGGGTGTCGAGGGACTGGCCTTTCGCGATCTGGCCAGCGGCGCCACGCGCACCTTCGCCTGCGACACCGTCATTGAGGCGATCAGCCTGACTCCGGTGGTCGAGCTGCTGGATGTGCTCGGCGGTGCGATCGCGCCGGCTCCCCTCTTCGGCGGGCATGCGCCGGTCAGTCCCGACGGAACGGCCACGAGCCTCGCCAACGTGTTCATCGCGGGAGACGTCGTCGGGACGCCAGGGGGAGTGGGAATGGACGAGGACGCCGCGCGCGTCTCCGGCCACAGGGCCGCCCAGGCTGCGCTCGTCTCGCTGGGTCACGACGTGACGCTCGATCCTGCCCTTGCGCATGAACCCGGCTTCGACGCTCTGGCCTACCAGATGACCTGGGCCCGCGCCCTGATGGCCGAACCCGATGTGATCATCTGTCAGTGCGAGGAGGTCACCCGCGCGGATCTCGTCGCGGTGAAGCCTCCGACCTATCTGGGTCCGCCCTCGCCCGCACAAGCGCGCCGGGACCTCGCGAGCCTGCTCGAGGACGGCCCGCCAAATCAGGACCAGATCAAGCGCCTCACCCGCGCCTGCATGGGCCCGTGCCAGGCCAGGCGCTGCCGCGAGCAGGTGGCCCTGACGCTGGCATGCGCATCAAACGCCGCCCCAACCGATGTGCCGCTGGCCGGCTACCGCGCCCCGGTCCGGGCCCTCCCTCTGAAGGTCCTCGCGGCCTGGGACGAGTCGCCGGAGATCGCGCGCTACTGGGACGTGTGGATGGGCATTCCCGGTCAGTGGACGCCCTATGACGACATCGGGACCGAGCGCGAGGCGCTGTCGGCGGGCATCCTGGGGGAGGGCGGCCACGCATGAGGGGCGCAAGCGTCATCGTCATCGGCGCGGGGGTCACCGGCCTCTCGTCCGCCTGGTGGCTGGCGCGGTCGGGCGCCGACGTGCTGGTCATCGACAAGGGCATCGTCGGGTGGGAGGCGTCGGGCCGTAACGGCGGTGGCGCCTCGCACTATCACAGCCCCCTGTTCCACGAGGAGCAGAGGCTGTGGCCGCAGATGGACGAGCTCCTCGGCTACACGACCGAATATCGCCGCGAGCGGGTGATCTTCGCCACCACCGAGCATCACCTCGACAACTACCGGCGCATGGCGGAGATCTGTCGGGGCCTGGGATATCGGGTGGACGACCTCGATCCGGCGCAGGTCCGCGGCTTCGTGCCCCTCGCGGGGGACAACGTCACTGGCGGTATCCACCTTCGTTTCGGCGGACAGGCCAATCCCCAGCGCACCGTCCAGGCCTATGCCTGGGCGCTGCAGGACCTGGGCGGCCGCATCGCCCAGCACACGCCGGCGCTTCGCATCCTCACAGAGGGCGACCGGGTCAGCGGCGTGGAGACCTCGCAAGGCGTGCTCGGCTGCGACCACCTGGTCGTAGCGGCCGGGCCGCAGGCTGAGGCCTTGCTGGCTCCGATCGGCCTTCGCCTTCCCCTCGCTCCGTCCCGCGCGGAGATGATCGTCACCGAGCCCGCGCCACTGATGCCGGTGGGCGGCGCCGACGGCAATGGCCTCTACGGGCGCCAGACGCTGCGCGGCAACCTCGCCTATGGCGGAGGGCCGCACGAATGGCTCGAGGTCGACGCGCTGGGCCCCCGCCGGCGGCCCTCGACACCGGTCCTGCGCAATCTGGCCAGGCGGGTGGCCGAGTTGCTCCCGCGCGGCGCGCACCTCCGGGTGATCCGCAGCTGGGCCGGCGTGGTCGAGAACACGCCGGACGGCAGACCCGTGCTGGACCGACCCGCTGACCCCGGCAACCTGACCGTTGCGACCATGAGCGGCGTGGGTTTCGGTCTCTCGCCGGCGACCGGCCACGCCGTGCGCGACCTGGTGATGGACGGGAAGTGCAGCTTCGCCGATCTCGGAAAGCTGACCCTCGCTCGATTCAAGGACACGCCGCTGGACTGGCGCGAACGGCAAGGCTGGCTGCCGACGACGCACGAAGAGGCCCTGGCCGCGATGGCCGTCTGAAACCGACGCAGCCCCTTTCGGATGGACTTGCGATCGGGGTGGTCCTTAAGTTTCCCGTCCGCGCAATACGCCGCACAGGGGTGACTCATGGCCGTGCAGACGCCCCCGCCGGGCATGACGATCGTGGCGAGCGAGCATGGTCCGCAAGAGACCGCAGCCCGGCTTGTAGCTGCGCTGACCGAGCGCGGGGTGACGGTGATTTCGCGAGTCAATCATGCGGCCGGCGCGGCGGGAGTGGGGCTGTCCTTGCTACCCACCGAACTGATCGTGTTCGGCAATCCGCTCGTGGGCACCCCGGTGATGCAGGCCGCGCAGACCGCCGGCATCGACCTGCCGCTCAGGGCCCTGGTGTGGCAGGACGAGGCGGGCAAGACGTGGATTGGCTATAACGATCCGGACTGGATTGCCGAGCGCCACGGGATTGAGACCGGGCTCGACGCCACGCTCGGAAAGATGGTCCAGATACTTGCGGCAGTCTCCCGCCACGCCGCCGGCCACGACCCGGGGTGACGCGGTCTCCAGCGGTCACGCGTGAGCGGGGACCTTCTCGGACATGCCCTGCCAGTCGCCACCCAAGGCGCGGACAAGATCCACACTGGCGACAAGACGGCGCGTGGCGACTTCGATGTCGGAGCGTTCCGCAGTGAGCTCGAAGTTCTGGGCCGTGATGACGTCGAGATAGGTCGTCGCGCCCTGCTCGTAGCGGAACAGGGCGAGCGATTCCGACGCGCGCGCGGAGACGACAGCCGCGTCCTGCTGCCTGGCCTCGACGGCCAGGTCGTTGCACAGGGCGAGATTGTCCTCGACCTCCTGGAAGGCGGTGAGCACGATCGACTTGTAGGCGTCCCCCGCCTGATTGAGCAGGGCCTTGGACTCGTTGACCTTGGCGCGGCGATAGCCGCCGTCGAAGATCGAAACGGCCAGTTCGGGGCCGAGCGTCCAGAAGCTGTTGCTCGCGCTCAGCAGGTTGGTGCCGCCGGCGTTCTCGAACCCACCGCCGGCCTGCAGGCTGATCGAGGGAAAGAACGCGGCGCGCGTGACGCCGATCTGGCGGTTGGCCGCGAACACCCGCCGCTCGGCGGCCGCGACGTCGGGCCGCCGCTCCAAGAGAGTGGAAGGCGTGTTCACGGGCACGGTCACGGGCGGCGGGAGGGTCTTGGTCGTGGGCAGGCCGAAGCTCGAGGCTGGGATCCCGACCAGGGAGGCGATGGCATGCTCCATGAGGGCGCGCTGCGCCTTGACGTCGGTCTCCTGCGCTTCGGCCGTCTGGAGCTGTGTCTTCGCCTCCTCGACATACAGCTCGGGGTCGGCTCCGCCATGATAGCGGTCCTGCGTCAGGTTGAGCGCTTCCTGGTAGTCGACGACCGTCCGCCGAAGCAGATCCTCCTGGGCGTCGAGGCCGCGTAGGTTGAGGTAGTCGTCAGCCAGCTCCGCCTGCAGCATCAGGCGCACTGTTCCGATGTCGGCCTTGCTCGCCTGCGCCTCGGCCTTGCCGGCCGCCACCAGGTTCCGCACGCGGCCCCAGAGGTCGAGCTCGTAGGAGGCCGTGCCGCCCACCAGGTTGTCCGAATAGTTGTTCCTTCCGTTCTGCAACCTCAGCGGACGGCCCTTTGATTCCTTGTTGGCGGTCGAGTAGGCCTGCGCTCCGATCTGAGGGTACTGGGCGGATGCAGCCTGGGCTTCGAAGGCGCGCGCTTCGTCGTAGCGATGGAGGGCGGCGGCCAGGTCCGGATTGCCGGAGAGCAACTTGGTCTCCAAGTCGTTCAGCGTCTGGTCGCCATAGGCAAGCCACCAGTTATTTCGCGGCGCGTCGTCAGCCGGGACTGCGGGCGTCCAGGGTCCCATCTCCTTGTACGCGCTCGGAGTAGGGGTGGGCAGCTGCGGCTTGACGTAGGTCGGCGCGAAGTTGCACGCCGCGAGGCCGGCGACAGCGACGCTCGCCAGGAGAGCCCGGGCGCTGCGGCCGCAAGCCTTCAATGACTCAGCCATGGGCGACCTGCGGCGCGCTCGCCGTTCCCGTGACCCGGACGAGGTCGCCCGTCTCCAGGGAGTCCGGCGGATTGTCGATGACCTTGTCGGTGGGAGAGAGGCCCGAATTCACCTGTACGCTCCCGCCGAAGTCGCGTCCGACCTGCACGGGCTTGATGATCGCCCGGTCGTGCGGCCCGACCACGGCCACGGACATGCCGGAGTTGCGGAAGGTCAGCGCGGTCGCCGGCACCTGGATCACCCCGGCCTGGGCCGGAAGGTCGAACTGGACCTGGGCGTAGTCGCCAGGCTTGAGCGCTCCGTCAGAGTTGTCGATCTGCAGCTGCAGCAGGAGGGTGCCGCTCTGGGTGTTCACGGCGTCCGCGGAGGCCTTCAGAGGGGCATGGAAAACCTCTCCAGGGTGCTCCGGCACGGTGAAGCTCGCGATCATCCCAGGATGGATCTGGGCGGTGTAGCTCTGAGGGACATGCACATAGATCCGCAGCTGGCGCTCGTCGGCCACGCTGAAGAGCGGGACGTCGGTGACCCCCCCGACCACGATCAGGGAGCCGATGTCCGTCGAACGGGTCGTCACCACGCCGGCGAAGGGCGCGATGATGTGCTTGAACGACTCCAGCGCCTTGAGCCGATCGACATTGGCCTGGGCGGCGTTCACCAGCGAGCGCTTGGCGGAAAGATCGCCGTTCTTCTCGTCCGTCTCCTGGCGTGAGACCGCGTTGCGGGTCAGCAGGGAGTTCCAGCGCTTGGCGGTGACGTCCGAGAGCTGCTCGTTCGCCTGCGCCGTGGCGAGATCGGCCTGCGCCTGGGCGAGCTGCTGGTCGAGATCGGGCGTGTCGATATCCGCCAGCACCTCGCCGGCCTTCACCCGCGTGCCGATGTCCGCGTACCACTTCTTGAGATAGCCGGAGACGCGGGCGTGGATGGGCGCGTCATAGAAGGCCTGGATGGTGGCGGGCAGCACCAGATCGCCCCCGGTGCTCATGTGAGAAAGGTCGAACACCTTCACGTCCGGGACCATCGCCTGCTGGGTCCAGGTGGCGACCTGCTGGTTGGCGTGCACGCGGGTCATCAGACCCCACGCGACGAGGCCTCCGGCGACCGCCAGGGCCGCAAAGCCGACAGTCCTGAGGCGCCGCGGCGCGCGGTAGGACTTGAGATCCCCAAGATTGAGATCGCTCGATTCAGACATAGGACTCTCCTGTGAGGTTCCCGACGATGGGCGAAGTGGGTTCCGGCTCGGCCTTGGAGTGTGCGGGTCGCCGGCCATGGGCGATGCTGAAGACGACCGGAACGAAGGTGAGGGTGGCGCAGGTGGCGAAGAGGAGGCCGCCGATGACGGCACGACCGAGCGGCGCGTTCTGTTCGCCGCCTTCGCCGAGCCCCAGCGCCATCGGCAGCATGCCGATGACCATCGCCAGGGCGGTCATCATGACCGGCCGCATCCGTGTGAAGCCCGCTTCGAGGGCTGCCTGCACCGCGTCGCCCGTCTCGGCCAGGCGCTCCCGCGCAAAGCTGATGACGAGGATCGAGTTGGCCGTCGCCACGCCCATGCACATGATGGCTCCGGTCAATGCGGGCACCGACAGGCGCGTGTGAGTGGCGAACAGCATCCACACGATTCCGGCGAGGGCGGCCGGCAGGGCGGTGATGATCACGAACGGATCCAGCCAGGACTGGTAGTTCACCACGATCAACAGGTAGACCAGCACGATCGCGCCCAGCAGACCGAAGAACAGGCCCGAGAAGGCTGTGTTCATCGTGACGACCTGGCCCCGAAGATTGATCGAGGCGCCCTTCGGCCGTTGCTTGGCCGAGGCGTTGATCAGCTTCTGGATGTCGTGACCGACGCCGCCGAGGTCACGGCCCTGGGTCGTGGCGTAGATGTCGAACACGGGCTGGATATTGTAGTGGGACACCACGGCGGGGGCCCACACGCGCTGGATGCTGCCAAGACCGCCGAGGACCTGCGCGCCAGCTGTCGGCGAGGTCCCGGTGATCGGGATGTTTTCAAGGTCCGAGAGGGTGTCGAGCCTGTATTCCGGCGTTTGCGCTGAGATCGGGTAGGAGACGCCGTTCTTCCGGTTGAGCCAGAAGGTCGGGGCGGTCTGGGTGCTGCCCGAAAGGGTGGTGACCACGGCGTTGGTGACGTCGTTCTCGGTCAGGCCGAACTGGATGACCTTGTTGCGGTCGATGTTGACGTTCAGCTGCGGCTCGTCCTCCGACTGCTGGATCCGCACGTCGGCGATCCCTCGGATTCCCTGCATCTTGCGGAACAGGGCCGTGGCGTAGGCCTGGTTGGCCTGCAGGTTCGGTCCGGCGACCTGGACGTCGAGGGGAGCTGGGGCGCCGAAGTTGAGGATCTGGCTGATGATGTCGGCCGGCAGGAAGGAGATCGTCGTTCCCGGGTATAGCTGCGTCAACCGCGTGCGCAGGATCTTCACGTATCCTGCAGTCGGGTGGTGATGTTCGTTGAGATTGACGTAGATATCGCCATCCTGATAGCCGATTAGACCCGTATTATTGTAAATCGTGTTAATCGAACTGGTCGGCAATCCCATGTTGTCGATGATCGATTTCATCTCGGACGCTGGAATCGTCTGCCGGATCGTGTTTTCGATCCGGCCGAATTCGGCGGCCGAGTCCTCGATCCGCGTGCCGACCGGCGGCCGCACGTGCAGGACCATCTCGCCCGCATCCACGGAGGGGAAGAAGTCCTGGCCGAGGAACGGCGCGAGCGCGAAGGATCCGACGACAAGGACAAGGTATCCGATCACGAAGCGCCGCCGGTGCGCGATCGCCATGGCCAGCAGGTTCCGATAGTTCTCCCGGAGCCGCTCGAAGCTGCGCTCGAAGCCCTGCTGGAACCGGACGAGGGGGTTGCGCGAGGGCGGCCGCTGGCCTTCGTGGTGAACGTGCGGCTTCAACAGGAACATCGCCATCGTCGGCACGAGCGTGCGCGAGAGGAGGTACGAGGCGATCATCGCGAAGACGACCGACATCGCCATCGGCGAGAACAGGAAGCCCGCAACGCCTGGCAGCGTGAACATCGGCACAAAGACGATGCAGATGCAGAGCAGCGAGACGAAGGCCGGGGTCGCGATCTGAGCGGCCCCGTCCAGGATCGCCGTCCTGATGTCCTTGCCCTGCTCCAGGTGCCAGTTGATGTTCTCGATAGTCACCGTGGCGTCGTCGACCAGAAGGCCGACGGCCAGCGCCAGTCCGCCCAGCGTCATGATGTTCAGGGTCTGACCCGTCACCGACAGGCCGATCAGCGCGCATAGGATCGCC
>DASXGQ010000199.1:0-33489 GCA_036488995.1 Caulobacteraceae bacterium | reverse complement strand
AGGTGCCAGTTGATGTTCTCGATCGTCACCGTCGCCTCGTCGACGAGCAGGCCGACGGCGAGGGCGAGGCCGCCCAGGGTCATGATGTTGAGGGTCTGGCCCATCGCGTGCAGCGCGATGAGGGAGGAGAGGACCGCCAGGGGGATCGAGGTGGCGATGATCAGGGTGGAGCGCCAACTGCCCAGGAAGAGCAGGATCAGCAGGCTGGTCAGGCCCGCGGCGATCAGGCCCTCGCGCACGACGCCCGAGATCGCCGCCTTCACGAACACGGACTGATCGTTGAGCAGGTCGACCTTGAAGTCGGCCGGCATGCCTTCGAGGATGAGGGGCAGGTGCTTCTTGACGCCCGCGACGATCGACAGGGTCGAGGCGGAGCCCGCCTTGAGGATGGTGGTCAGGACGGCGCGCTGGCCGTTGACGTGCACGAGACTCTGCTGGGGTGGCGCGCCATCGCGCACCTGGCCGACGTCCCGCATGAGGATGGTCGCGCCGGCGACGGTCTTGATCGGCAGCTCGTTGAACTCGGCCACCGTGTCGGGGGCGTCATTCAGCTTCACCGTGTACTGCAGAGACCCGATCTTCGCCGTGCCCGCCGGCAGGATCTGGTTCTGCATGGCGATGGCGGTCTCGACGTCCTGGGCGGAGAGGCCCTTGGCCTGCATGGCGCGCGGATCGAGGTCGATCTGCAGCTGGCGCACCAGTCCGCCGTAGGAATACGGGATCGCCGCCCCGGGAATCGAGCTCAGCGCCGGGCGCATGAAGTTCTGCGCCAGGTCCAGCACCTGCTGCTGGCCGAGGGTCTTGCTGGAGGACGCGATCTGGATGATCGGAACGGTGGAGGCCTGATAGTTCGTGATCAGGGGCGGCGTGACCCCTGGCGGCATCTGCTTGAGCACCGTCTGGGCGATCGAGGTGACCTGGGCCGTGGCGGTGCGGATGTCGACGTTCGGCTGGAAGTAGACCTTCACGATGCCGATCCCCGGCAGGGACTGGCTCTCGACGTGTTCCACGTCGTTGACGGTGGTGGGGATCGCCCGCTCGAAAGGCGTGATGATGCGGCCTGCCATCTCGTCGGGCGACAGGCCCGTGTATTGGAAGGCCACCCCGATCACCGGGATCCCGATGTTGGGGAAGATGTCAGTCGGAGACTTCAGGGCCGCCAGGGGGCCCAGAAGCACGATCAATATGGCCAGGACCACAAAGGTGTACGGCCGATTGAGCGCGACGCGCACGATCCACTGCATAAGGTCTTTTCTCGTGGTTGTCGCAACTCACCCGTGGACCGCTTGAGGCGGACGCCAGGTGTCACGAAGGGGGTCTCGCGCGCGGGCCGGGGGCACGGGGAAATTGGCTCCGCGCGCGAGACGTGGCGGCGTGTGGGGGGACACGCCGCACAGGTCGCTATGTGCGGCGCCGCGACTAAAGGATCGCCTGCCCCCCGATGAAGAAAGTTTTATCCGGCCCGTTAGCGGCGGGTACGTCGAAGGGCGTACCCATGGCCGGGTGAGGCTTCGATCGAAGCTCTGGTATCGAGCGCCGCGAAGTTGCGGCCGAGCGGGGGCGGCGCAGCGATGCAGGGGCGATGTGCTATCTGGGTAGGCGGAGAGGCGACGCGGCTGCGTCCGCTTTCGGGGCGCGACGCCAACGGCAGCTTTCGACCGAGGCTGTGTGAAAACACAATCGCGACAGATTCGCGCGCAAGGCCGCGCCGTCGATGGCCCGAAATCAGGTGAGATTTTTCGGTACGACTGGCCGGTGACTGGATTTCCGCAATATCCGTTCGCGTCCAACACGGAATCCCGCGTTTTTACACTGCCTCGACCCGAAGCGGACATTGGCCGAGACGGCCTGCGAGCCCCCTTCCGGGCTTTCGGCTGCACTTCCCCCAAGGGGGAAGAGATGACCTCACGCTCAGTCCTTGCGCAGCACCTGGCGCAGGAAGGCCCGGGTTCGTTCTTCGCGCGGATTGGCGAATAAGTCGGCGGGCGCCGCCGTCTCGACAATCCGGCCGCGGTCCATGAAGATCACCTGGGTCGCGAATTCCCGCGCGAAGCCCATCTCGTGGGTCACCACCGCCATGGTCATGCCGTCCGCGGCGAGGCCCAGCATGGTGTCGAGCACTTCCTTGACCATCTCCGGGTCCAGCGCCGAGGTCGGCTCGTCGAGCAGCAGCAGCTGCGGACCCATGGCCACGGCGCGGGCGATCGCCACGCGCTGCTGCTGGCCGCCGGACAGCTGGGCGGGGAACTTGGCCGCCTGCTCGGGGATGTGGACCTTCTCGAGGTAGAGCATCGCCCGCGCTCGCGCGTCCTCGGCACTCAGCCCCCGCACCCGCCGCAGCGGCAGCGTGCAGTTCTCCAGCACCGTGAGGTGCGGGAAGAGGTTGAACTGCTGGAACACCATCCCCACCCGCGCGCGGATCGCCGCGACCGCGGCCGGCGCCCGGCTGAGGACGACGCCGTCGACCCGGATCTTGCCGCGCTGGAAGCTTTCGAGGGCGTTGATCGTCCGGATCAGCGTCGACTTGCCGGACCCGGACGGTCCGCAGATCACCAGTCGCTCGCCGCGCCCGATGGTCAGGTCGATCCCGTCCAGCGCCTGGAAGGCGCCATACCATTTGGAGAGGCCGCGGATCTCCAGCGGCGGCCCGGCTGGACTGGCATCAGCGGGCATGGGCCTGGCCGAAATGCTGCTCGATTCGCGCCTGCGCCAGTTCGAGCATGCCCGACATCACCCAGTAGATCATCGAGGCGGTGAGCATCATCTCGATGTGCCGGAACTCGGTCTGACCTTCGGTTCGCGCCAGATACATCAGCTCCCAGACGCCGATCACTGAGACCAGGGAACTGTCCTTGAGCATGGCGATGAACTGGTTACCGGTTGGCGGAATGATCACACGCATGGCCTGCGGCAGGATGATCCGCGCCAGGATGGTCCCGGGCCGGAAGCCCAACGCCCGGGCCGCCTCCCACTGGCCGACCGGCACGCTCTCGATCCCGGCCCGGAAGATCTCGGTCATGTAGGCGCCGTAGCACAGCGACAGCGCAACGATCCCCGCCGGGATGGCGTCGATCACCACCCCCAGCTGCGGCAGGCCCAGGTAGATGATGTAGATCTGCATCAGCAGCGGAATGCCGCGGAAGAACGAGGTGTAGAAATTGGCGACGCCGATGGCGACGCCGTTGCCGGACAGCTTGGCCATCGCGCCGGCCAGGGCCAGGATCGAGGCGAAGGCGATCGACGCGGCCGAGATGTAAAGGGTGTTGATGAGGCCGATCGACACCAGCAGCCAGATCTTGCGGCGGATGAAGTCCCAGCTGAGGTCGAAGGAGACGAAGAACAGCGCCAGCAGCAACGCCAGTTCGACCCACACCGCGAAGACCTGCCAGCGGACGGGAAGCCCGAGAATGAGCCAGACGTTGGCGCCGATCAGCGCCGTCAGGCCCGCCGTCACCACGACAGGCGTGGCCGAGGCTTTCAGCACCCCCAGGATTGTTTCGGTCACCGCCCAGTGCGCCGCATCACCCTGCCATAGGGCGAGGTAGAGGATGGCCAGCGCCGGCAGGAACACCACCGGCCGCCTGAACCAGGGCGGATAGTCCACATTGTCGGCGAAGTGCATACCGCCCCTCCCCTCCGCTCACCCCGCGAAACCGGGGCCCAGCGTTTCCAACTCGGCGATTATGCGCATCAAAGCAGAGTTTCTATCCGCACGCACACCTGGACGGAACAGGACGACTGAAGCCTAGCCCAAATGGGTGATGCGCACGCCGACGGCGTGCGTGCAGCCTAACAATGGCCCCGAGGCCATGGGTGGCCAAGACCGGGGGGTATGAGCATGGGTGGAACAGGCGTTTTCGCAAGGCGCGTCCGGGTCGCTCCGTACGCCATGGCGCTGGCCGGGCATTGCGCGCTGACTGCGCCCGCCGGGGCGGCGAACTATGGGTCGGCGATCCTCTCCACGTACCGCAGTTGCGCCGCCATCACGACCGCCGCTAGAGCAGGCGCGCCCGCTCGTTCCAGGCGTCCTGGGCCTGCAGGGCCCAGTACGTCGCCTGGACGGCGGCTCGCCCGGCCGGGCCACCGTTCCAGGCGAGGCCGAACGGAGCGAACAAGCGGTAGCGGTCGCTGCGGCCGGTGATCGCCTCGGCGATGACGCGCCCGCCGATCGCTGTGGTGTTCATCCCATGGCCGCCGAACGCCGTGCAGTACCAGAGGCCGCCGCCCAGGGCGCCGATCTGCGGCATCTTGTGGCGAGCGTAGGCCATCAGCCCGGTCCAGGCGATATCGACCCCCAGGCCCTGCAGCTGGGGGTAGGTCGAGACCATGGTCTGGTGGAGCAGCGCCGCCAGCCGCCGCGGCTCGCTGGTGCGGGTGGTGATCTTGCCGCCCCAGAGGATCCGGGTCCCGCCGTCCACCACCCTGTAGTAATCCCCTGCCCGACGGTGGTCGCCGATGGCCGCTGAGGTGCGGATCGCGCCGGCGACCAGTTCGGCGTTGGGCTCGGTCAGCATCACATAGGTGGCGACCGGCAGGTAGCTGGAGAACAGCTCGCCCACCAGACGTCCGGTATAGCCGCCGGTGGCGATCACCACGTCCTTGGCCTGCACCGCTCCCTGCGCGGTTGACACACGCCGCTCCGCGCCCTCCCGGTCGAGGGCGATCACCGGCGACGCCTCGAAGATCTGACCGCCCAGCCGCTCGATCTCGTCGGCCAGGGCGCGGCTGTAGCAGAGAGGATCGAAGTGGAAGGCTTCCGGGCGGTAGATCGCCTGGTGGTAGCGCGGCGACGCCAGCGCCTCCCGCACCCGGTCCCGCTCCCAGACCTCGGTGGGATAGCCGAACTCGGCCATCAGCCAGTCCCGCTGACGCCGCAGCGCCTCGCCGGCCTCGAAGCGGGCGGCGGACATGCTGCCGTGAACTGGGCTCGCCCCAGCGACCGCCAGCGCCGCGATGTTGTCGGCCACCATCTGCGTCCCTTCGATGGACAACCGGTGAAGCGTCTTGGCGTCGTCCCCGCCGACCTGGCGCGCGATGGCCTCGAAGCCCGCCGAGTAGCCGGGGCCGACGAAGCCGCCGTTGCGTCCCGACGCGCCCCAGGCGACGCGCTCCGCCTCCAGCACCGCCACGCGCCGATCCGCCCGGGCCAGCTCCAGCGCCGTGTGCAGGCCCGCCAGCCCGCCGCCGATGACGCAGACGTCAGTCTCCAGGCAACCGTCCAGCGCCGGCCGGGCCGGGGCCTCGCCAAGCCGTCGGCGGTACCAGGTATCGACGTAGGGCAAGCGGGCGACCTCGATCCTTAGCGGGTGTAGTCTTTGCCGTACCATCGCATCGCGAGGGTGCGGAGGGTTCCGTCGGCCCGCATGGCGGCGATGATGCCGCGGATCCTGGCGGTCCAGGCGGGGTCGCCCTTGTCGGTCACCACCGTCAGCGGCTCGCGGAAGGCGTAGCCGTCCGGCAGGATGCGGATCGGATAGCCGCGGTGGATCGCCTGTACGGCGGTCTGCTCCGGGGCCAGGACGGCATCCAGGCGCACGCCAGGCGGCAATCTCAGATCGTCGAACGGCAGCATGGAATTGGCGTAGGTGCGGACCTGGCCCGGCGTCACCGAATAGACGACGGGCGGCGCGCCCGGGTCATCGATGGCCAGTTGGCGGCGGATGTAGTCCTCCGAGGTGGTGCCGGTCTCGACGCCGATCTTCCTACCGTTCAGCTCGCTCCGTCGATGGGCGGCGCTCTTGGCGTTCACCACGAAGACATAAGGGCTGTAGTAGTAGACCCCGGCAAAGTCGACGACATGGGCGCGCGCCTTGGTCGGCGTCGCTGATCCCACCATCATGTCCCAACGCCCGTGCCAGTGGCCGCCAGTCATCAGGCTCCAGTCCGGTGTTTCGAAGCGCACCCCGACACCCAGGCGCCGCGCGATCTCCCGCGCGACGTCGATGTCGAAGCCCGACAGGCTTCCGTCGTCGCCGACGAAGCTCTGCGGCTCCCACCCGGCGTTGGTGGCGACGATCAGGACATGGCGCGCCAGCACCCGCTGCAACGTATCCGCCCCCGAGGACGCTCGCACCCCGCAGGCGGCAAGCGCCAACATCAGCAGAAGACTCGCCAACCGGCCGCGGACACCCGTCCTCTCGATCATGTGCTCGCCTCATGCCCATCCGGCCTTGGCAGCAGGAGATCGTCGACTTCAACGCCGCCCCGCCAGGGCGGCCAGATCGTCAACACCGCGTCCGGCGCCGGCCTGGTCGCGTCGGGCAGCGGTGTCCTCTATAACACAGCCAAGTTCGGCGTGGTCGGCCTCACCGAGGCGCCGCGCCTAGAGCTGGCGCCCATGAACATCGGGACCACCGTGCTCTGCCCTGGTCCCGTCGCCACCGACATCATCGCCCGCACCCGCCAGTTGCAGCCCCGGCTCGACGACGCCCTCGCCGGTGGTGAGCGCGCCGCCGCCGTCGATCGATCAGGGCGCATGACGAACTGGCTGGCCAACGGCGTCACGCCCGACGCGGTAAGCGAGATGGTCCTCGACGCCGTCATCAAAAACCGCCTCTAGATCCACACCGACCGGATTGTGTGCGCCGGCATCGAGGCTCGGACGCGGGCGCTCCTAGAAGCTATGCCTGCAGAGGAAGCCGTCGCGACCGCTTGATGCAAACGACCGATAGTGGGGAGGCAGCTTCCGCGCTCACAAAACGCTCGGAACGTCCGCTATCTGGGGTGGGCTGAGTGTCCGCATTCCACCCTTGGCGGCCCTTCGGAATGTCTGCTTCCGGCGCGGAAGGTCCGGTTTGCGGGTTCTGCCCAAGGGTGACTCCCCCCTGCCGCCCTTCGCAACGTCGGATCGCCGGCAGTGCCACCAACCCTGGGCCAAGGCTCCGGAACCGGACGTTCCGAGGGACGGAGACGGGGGACTGCCGACCAAGCGGGCGCCGCCCGTGGGGACCGCTACTGGCACGTCGCCGACCCTCTATCTGGCCCCGGGACGCCTGGGCGCTAAGTGGTCGCGACCGGTCCAATCTGGCGAGCATATTCCTTGGCGACCCAGTCGATGAACACGCGGACCCGTAGGCTGAGCTGGCGGCTGCGCGGATAGAGCACGTGGATCGGCGTCGGCGATGGCGGCGTGTCGGGCAGACATTCCACCAGCGTGCCGTCGGCCAGATCCTGCTCGACGGAAAAGCGCGGCGCCTGAATCAGGCCGAAGCCGTGCAAAGCGGCGACCCTGTAAGTGTCGGCTCCGTTGACCGACAGAACTGAGGGCAGCGCAACGGTCCGCAGGACACCGTCCACCATGAACTCGAGGGGCAAAACACCGCCGGTCGCCGAGGATCGGAAGCCAATCATCCGGTGGCCGTCCAGCGCAAGCGCGTCCCACCGCCGCGGCATGCCGAAGCGGGCGACGTAGTCGGCCGACGCCACGGTTGCCTCATGCAGAATGGCGATGCGCCGGGAAATCAAATCGCTTTCCTTCGGCTCACCGGCGCGCAGCACGCAGTCGACGCCCTCGCGGACGAGATCGACGAACCGATCGCCATCGCCCAGGAAGACTTCCAGATCGGGATAGGCAGCGAAGAACGCGGGTAGAGCGGGCACAATGAACCGCCGCGCCTGGGTGCCCTGGACATCGATGTGCAGCAGGCCGCGTGGTGGGGCGCCGCGAAAGCCGCTCTCGGCTTCCTCGATTTCGTCGAGGATCGACAGGCAGCGCCTGTAATAGGCCTCACCATCGAGCGTCGCGCGCACCTGCCTGGTCGTCCGCTGCAGCAGCCGCACGCCGAGCCGCGCCTCCAGTTGCTTGACGGCGTCGGTGGCCGTCGAGGCGGGCAGCCGCAGATCCTCGGCCGCGCGCACGAAGCTGCCCCGTTCCACGACCCGCGCGAACACCCGCATCGAGTCGATCCGATCCATTGTTCCCTTTTCTCGGATAGTGATCCCGAAGAACGCCCGATTATCGGGCAAGCCGAACGAGTCATCTACCGCTTCGAGCATCGAACGGAGACGCATGATGACGACGAAAAGCACCAAAATCGCTCTGGTGACCGGCGCCAGCCGGGGTCTCGGGCGCAACATGGCGATCGCGCTCGCACGCAAGGGCGTCGACGTGATCGGCGTCTATCATAGTAACAAGGCGGAGGCCGACGCGACCGTCGCGGCCATCGAGGCGCTGGGCCGCAAGGCGGTGATGTTCCAACTCGACACCGGTTCGATCGCTGGCTTCGCCGCCTTCGCGGTCGAACTGAAACGAGCCCTCGCGTCCAACTGGAGCCGCGCGACGTTCGACTACTTGGTCAACAATGCCGGCATCGGCATCCACGCACCCTTCGCAGAGACGACGGAAGCCGATTTCGACCGGCTGATGAACGTCCACGTCAAGGGCGTCTTCTTCCTCACCCAGACGCTGCTGCCGCTGATCGCCGATGGCGGTCGCATCGTGAACCTGTCGAGCGGCCTCGCCCGCTTCAGCCTGCCGGGCTACGCCGCGTATGCGTCGATGAAGGGCGCGGTCGAGGTGCTGACGCGCTACCTCGCCAAAGAGTTGGGGCCGCGCGGCATCGCGGTGAACACCGTCACGCCCGGCGCGATCGAGACCGACTTTGCGGGCGGCGGCGTGCGCGACAACAAGCAGGCCAACGCCTTCGTCGCGAGCGTGACGGCGCTCGGACGCGCCGGCCAGCCCGACGACATCGGACCCGCCGTCGCCGCGCTGCTGAGCGAGGACTACCGCTGGATCAACGCCCAGCGGATCGAAGTCTCGGGCGGCATGTTTGTCTGAGCCCAAAAACGGAATGACTCGCGTCATGACACAGATCGTCGTCATCACCGGCGCCTTCACGAAGGGCGCCAATCACTTCGCCCACGCCGGCGCGCCAGCAGATATCGCGCGGGCGGCGGAGTATGCCGACGGGCCGACGCGCGACATCCCGGATATCGCCCTGAAGGGGCTGAGCGCACTCGAACCTCCGAACGCCGACGCCAATGAGGTGGCCGAAACCATCGCGCGAGTCGTGGACCTGCCATTCGGCCAGCGGCCGTTCCGGATTCACATCGACCCGTCCCAGGACGGGGCCGAAGTCGTCAACGCCGTCGCCGATCGTGTGCGTGCGGAATTACTCCGCCGGATCAGCCTCGACGATCTGCTCCATCCCAGCGCCTGAAGCGGCCCTTTAAATCAAGGAGAAGTTCGATGCCATTCGCCAACATTAAAGTACCCCAGGCTGCGCTTTCGAAAGCCCAGAAGGAAGAGATCGTGCATCGCGTCACCGACATGTTCGTCGAGTATTTCAGCGAGACAGCGCGCCCGCACACCATGATCCTGATCGAGGAAGTGCCGGACGGCGGCTACGGTCGCGCGGACGAAGTATTCGTTATACCGGACGCCTATCGGGCGAAAGGCTAGGGAAGGTTAAGCTTCGCGTGTCAGCTGCAGCGCGCGCCGCCGGCGGCGAGCGGACCGTCCGCTTGCCGGCGCGAACCCGCGCGCCAACTTCTCGCCGCCGCCTGCGCCAAGTACAGTGAAGGGTTTTCGACCCCCGACGTGAGGTCCCATCGACCTGTTGCGGACGCTCGGCTGAAATCGGCCGGCCGCAACAACGATTCACACGGCTTAACGAGCCCCGTGGCGTGCGTCGGGCAGTCTACTGCAGGCTCTCGCCGACCGGATAGAGACAGTATGTCGATGAACGACATTATCCCCCAGAGTGCACAACTCGATCATGACGCGTGGATAGCTTCGCTGCGCGAGCTCGGCGCACGCTACCATCCGGTCGTCAACGAACCCAAATCCTTTACCGGTTGGCTGCGCCCCTTCAACCTCGGCGGTCTTGTGGGCCTGGACCTCAGCTGCAACGCCGACTCTATCGAACGGACGTTCCAGGACACCCGGCTCGACGGCCGGGAGCACTACTTTGCACTGCTTCAGGTCGCCGGCCACGCTACGATTAGCCAGAACCATCAGACGACGGAGCTCGGCGTGGGCGACGTGGCGATCGTCGATGCAGCCCGGCCGGAGATTTATTTTCCGCGCAGCCACGACGCCCGATGGCTGACGCTACAACTGCCGCGCCGGTCGCTGGCGTCCCATCTCGGGTTCGAGCCGCTGGGCGGAATTCGCGGGTCCGATGGATCGGCGGCGGGACGGATGCTGCATCACATGGTTCTGGACGCACTCGGCGGCGATGGACTTTCGTGTCCGCAGGCCGACTCCTACATGCAGTTGGCCGTCTACGATCTGCTCGGCGCGCTCTTTGCGCCGTCCGATCCGGGGCAGGGCTCGCGTTCCACGGACAAGCTGTTCGCGCGTGTCTGTGGCGTCATGAGGGAGCGCTTCGCCGACCCCGATTTCGGACCGCTCGACGTGGCCGTCGAGACGGGGATCTCCCTGCGCTACGTCCAGAAGCTGTTCACCGAGCGTGGCACGACCTGCACGCAGTTCCTGTATTCGCTTCGGCTGGATCACGCCGCGCAGCTGCTGCGTCGCCGCGCGCATCTCGGCAAAGCCCAGCCGCTGAGCGAGATCGCCTATGCGTGCGGCTACAACGACTACAGCCATTTCGCGCGCAATTTCCGTCGTCGGTTCGGGTTTCCGCCGGGCGGCCGGGCCGCAGGACAGGGCCAGGCCCACGCCGCGGTTGAGGCGTCGCCGCCCTAATTAACTTGGAGCCGAAAGCCCGCGCCCTCAGGCGTGCGCGCCCGGACGCTGTCGGCATGGCCCGACACGTTCACCAACACGGTCAGAATGGTCCTCGTTCTGGCGCTACTGTCGTTCGTGCCCGAGCGCATTCCTAGTTTTGGTCCGCTTTGGATCGATACCGGCCCTGGCGCGCCGCGATCGAAGGTCAGGATTCGGGAAGGAAGCGAGAGTCCGCTGCGTTATACTGTGCCAGGGGGAGATACTCTTGCGAGAGCGACGGCTCTAGTAGTCAGATCGACCCCGACGCGGAGCCTTCCGGGACTTTTTCAACAGAATCGGCGCGATCCTGATATAACCATGCCTTGGTGAGAGACACGGAAAGCTAAAGCTCCCAACCACCGCTGTGGGTGGGGAGGGGACGTTGTTTCAGTCACGGGGTGGGCGAGACCGAGTGCTTCCCGCCGGCGCGGGCGCGCGCGCCGGCTGAGCCCTACCCTCTACAGCGCCAGGGGCGCGACTTGGGCGACGCGTTGGGGGTCTTGGCGCCAGATGTCTGAGACGTCGACGTAGAGCTCGACGCCATTGCCGTCCGGGTCGTCGAAATAGAGCGACTTGGTGACCCCGTGTTCGACCGGGTTCGGCTTGACGCCGGCTCCTTCGAGGATCGCCTTGGCGTCGCGCAGCTCATCGAGGCTGCTGCCTATCTTGAACGCAACGTGGTGAAGTCCGACAGCGGCGTCGCCGTGACCGCTGCCCTCGCCGCTGACCTCCATGACCGCAAAATCGTGATGATTGCCAAGGGAGAAGAACGTCATCTTCATACCGTTCTCATCGAAGCGCGCACAGATCGGAAGGCCGAGCAGGCCGTTGTAGAACCGCTCCGCGCGCTCGCAGTCGGTCACCCGCAGAACGACGTGACCCAGGCTCCTGATCTTCATGGACGCCTCTCCTCGGCGTTGTTCTCCTTCGCGGGGGGTCGAGAGACCGATGTGTGAAAATCCTCGATGAGGCACGGCTTTCAGTCCTTGCAATGGGGCTCTCCAGGAGCCGGGAGACTGAATCTGCGGGGCTCGCGCTACAAAAGTGTTCCGGCGCTCGAGGAAACGGCTACCGGCGCAATGAGGCCCGCGCCGCTAAAGTTTCATCTCTAGCCGGGACCAATCGGAAGGGTAGCTGACAGAGTAGCCGAGAGGGCTCCTGAACTCTGTCCAACTGGGCGCTCATGTCAAAAAAACCTAATAATTCAATAGATTCAGCGATGTGTGAAACCGCCCTTCCATGAAGGGGAGGGACAATTCGTTCAGACCGTGGGCGTCGTTGGTGAGGCGCGCAGGGTGTAGCCGTGGCCTGGGGCTGTCTCGATCGTGGCCTTTGCGCGGAGCGCGGCGAGCTTGCGGCGCAGGCGGGCGGCGCAGCGGTGGACGGGTTCGGAGGCGGGCTCGACGTCGTCGCCCCATGCGGCGCGCCTGAGGGTGGGGATGGGGATGAACTCGCCGGCGTGATCCGCCAGATGCTGAAGCATGCGGAACTCTACGGCCGACAGCACGACTTCCACCCCCTCGCGAGTGATCGTCCGGTGGGCGGTCGCAAGTTCGAAATCCAGGGGCTTTTTCATGTGGCGTGGGGCGCGTCGGCGAAGCGCCTGCAGCCTGGCCTCGAGCTCGGCGAAGGCGAACGGGCGCATGAAGCAGACATCGGCGCCGGCGCGCAGCGCCTCAGCCCGCTCGCGCGCCACCCCCCGCGCGCAGATCACAACGACGATGGCGGCCAGGCCGACGAAGCGTCGCGCCCACGTCCCTGACGGCCTGGACCAGTCCAGGATCGCCGCGTCGAAGTCGAACTCTCCGGCCATGAACGGACCGTCGGCAGGATCGGCGGCGGCCTCTACGAGGTGCCCGGCCTCGCGCAGCGCCCCGACGAGATAGGCGTCCGGCTCCGCTTCGCTGACATAGAGAATGCGCATGGCTTAGCCGCTTGCCGGCCAGCACTCGAGGGTCGCCCGCAGCCCCGGTCTGGCGTCGTTCAGGCGCAGCCGGAAGTCGTGCAGGCGCGCGATGGCGCAGACGATGCTGAGCCCCAGGCCGGAACCGGGCGTCCCCAGCGCTCCCCGGCCGCGATAGAACCTCTCGAACACGGCCTGGCGCTCATCCTCCGGCACGCCGGGCCCGTTATCGATCACCTCGATCGCCGGGCCGTGGCCCGCGCACGTCAGGGCCAGCTCGATCGATCCCCCCGACGGGGTGAACTTGATGGCGTTGCCGACGAGGTTGGCGACGGCTTCGAACAGCAGTTCGCGGTCTGCGAGGACCTCACGGGTCTCCTCGACCTGCAGTCGAAGCTCGACGCCGCGATCTTCAGCGATCGGCTCGTAGAACGAGCCCAGCTCATCGATCAGTTCGTCCAGGCGAACGGCGCCGAAACCGGCCCGGCGCTCGCGCCGGTCGATCTCCCCGATCCGCTGGATGGCCTTGAACCGGGCGAGAAGGGTGTCGGTCTCCTGCAGGGCCTGGTCCAGCGGGCCTGCGTCCGGATCGAGTTCGGGGCGCTCCTGACGCATCCGGTAGAGCAGGGCGCGCAGGCGGTTGAGCGGCGTCCGAAGGTCGTGAGCGACGTGGTCTCCCACGCTCTTGACCTGCCAGAGGAGCCTTTCGACCTCATCCATCATCCGGTTGGAGATGCTCGCCAGCATGTCCAGCTCGTCCTGGCGCGAGGAGATCGGCAAACGCGCGCTGACGTCCCCCGCGAGGATCGGCTCGCTCGACTTCTGTATTTCACGCACGCGCCGCAGCGGATCGAGGCTGACGGCGGCGCTGACCGCCAGACCCAGGACAAAGATCAGGGCGCCGCTCACGATCAGCGATTTTTCGAGGATCAGGCGGACTTCGCTCAGGGTCTTTGCGTCGAAGCCGACGAACAGGGTTTCGCCCCAGGGCAGCCGCTCGGCCAGCGCCCGGGCGCCGGGCTGGAACCCTTTCTCCCTCAGTTCGCGGGGCCGTCCGTCCACGATCATGCTAGGAGGCAGGCGCCGGACATTGCCGGCGACCCAGGCGCCGTCGACCCCAAACAGGCCGTAGTAATAGACGTTTCGGACGTCCTGGGCCTCTTCCGCCTTGATGATAGCGGGCAAGTTCTCGGGCGAGACCCCCTCCAGGCCGCGGGCCTGGCCGATCACGATCTCGTCCATCACCCCGACCAGGTAGCTCGCGGTGCTCCAGTAGATCAGGCCGAGCAGGGCGACGATCCCTGCAGCGAAGACACCTCCAAGCAGGACGGTGAGGCGGAAGGTCGTCGTCCGCCAGAGATCAGGCGGGCGCACGCAACGTGTACCCTGCGCCGCGTACGGTCTGGATGAGAGACGGCGCCCCCAGGGCCTCCAGCTTGCGCCGCAACCGCCCCAGATGGACGTCCACGAGGTTGGTTCCAGGATCGAAGTAATAGCCCCACACCGACTCGAAGATCATGGTTCGCGTCAGAAGCTGGCCCGCGTTGCGCATCAGGAATTCGAGCAGCTTGAATTCGGTGGGGAGTAGCCGGGCCTCGCTGCCGCCGAACCGCGCCTCGCGCGACACGAGATCCAGCTCGAGCCCGCCCACGCGCAGTACCGTCTCGCGCGCGGGGCCGCCTTGCCGCCGGAGCAGCACCTCCAGCCGTGCGGCCATCTCCTCCGAGGCGAAAGGCTTGGTGAGGTAGTCGTCGCCCCCTGCGCGCAGGCCGCGCACCCGCTCGTCGACCTCGGTCAAGGCGCTGATCATGAGGACGGGCGTGTGGATGTTGGCGTTTCGGAGGATGGTCACGATGGTCAGGCCGTCGATCCCCGGCAGCATCCGATCGAGGGTGATCGCGTCGAACCGCTCGCTGGTGGCGCGGATCAGGCCTTCACGTCCGTCGGCCACCCACTCCACGTGGAAGCCGTGCGAGGTCAGCTCCGACACGATCTCGCGCGCGGTGGCCTCGTCGTCTTCGATGGCAAGGATGTTGGTCATGCGCCCGGACTGCCGCGGCTGGAGCCCTGGCCGGGCGTCGCCGGAACCCAGATAGGGGCCAAGCTCGTCTCCTCAAAGGCGGCGCAGTGATACAAATGTCGGATTAGACGCGGCGCTCAGCCTTTGCGCACACTCATGGCCTCCGCCGGAGAAGCTCCCCGAGCGGCGACGGGCCTGTCAGACACCGGCCGACGCGCCGCTGGCGTGCGAGGTTGGATGTGACGTTCGGCGAGCGCGAGGCCTGCGCGGCCGTGAGTCTCCGGGAAGTTCGAGGATCGTCTGGTCTTCGAGCCAGAGCTGGACGCGGTGCAGGCCCGCGCGGTCGTGCAGGGCGTTGATGGCCTCGGCCTCGGTCGCGCAATCGAGCAGTTCCGAGCGCAAGGCCTCGCCTTGGTCGTTCAGGAACGCAAGGGTGTACCGGCTCACGGCCCAGTCTCCCGGGTTACTAGCTGGACTGTCGTTAACCTATTCCGACGCCGGGCGTGCCGCTTTTCCGCTCACAGTGACAAAGCTTAACCAAACGTACACAATTTCTCCGGCGCGCCCTCAGGCGGCCATGATTCGTTCGACGCGCCGGTCCTGATCGCGATCCGTCTTACCGAGAAGAGCGTGTGCGCCTAAGTAGGGGCAAGCGATAGTTCAGGAGGGCCGTCATGCCGCTGTTCCGGAAGTCCGCAGAGATCGTTTCGGCCGACCGCGCCCTCGCGGGGCGGAGTGAGCCGATCCCGACCTCCGATATCTCCTTCGTCAATCAGCGCCCGCTGAAGGGACCCTATCCGGAGGGCTTGGAGATCGCCGATTTCGCGATGGGCTGCTTCTGGGGCGTGGAACGGAAGTTCTGGCAGGTCCCGGGCGTCTGGGTGACGGCGGTGGGTTACATGGGCGGCCACACGCCCAACCCGACCTATCAGGAGGTGTGCTCCGGCATGACGGGACACGCCGAGGCGGTTCGCGTCGTCTTCGATCCCCGGCAGGTCTCCTACCAGGACCTGCTCAAGGTGTTCTGGGAGGGGCACGATCCCACCCAGGGCATGCGCCAGGGCAATGACATGGGCACGCAATACCGCTCGGCCATCTACACCCGCACTCCCGCCCAGGCCGAGGCGGCCGAACGCTCGAAGGTCGCCTACCAGAAGGCTCTCGACGCCGCGCGCATGGGGCCGATCACCACCGAGATCCGTCCCGCCGGCGAATTCTATTTCGCCGAGGACTATCACCAGCAGTACCTGGCCAAGAACCCGGACGGCTACTGCGGCGTCGGCGGCACGGGCGTGGTCTGCCCCATCGGCGTCGGGGTCGAGGTCTGAGCCCCGAAGCCTTCGACGCCGCCTGCCGCGCCCTGCCGGCAGTGACCAGTGTCGTCCAGTGGGGTGCCGACAACGTCTACAAGGTCGGCGGCCGCATCTTCGCGGTTGTCGGCAGCCAAGGGGTTTCGTTCAAGGTCAGCGACATCGCGTTCGAGGCCCTGACCGAGTCCGGCCGCGCCCGCCCGGCGCCCTATCTCGCCCGCGCCAAATGGGTCCGCTTCGACGACCTGGGCGAGATGGATGATGCGGAGACCGCTGACTGGCTGACCCAGGCCCACGCCCTGGTCGCCGCAAAACTCACGCGGGCGCAGCGGCGCGAGCTGGGGTTGGGGTAGTCCTTCAGCAGCACGCTAGCGAATTCACGCCTCTCCGACGGATCCGCCGAGGACCTACCAAGGGCTGAGGGGAGGCGCCGACCATCGTCAACCCGACATCCTCAGAGCGCGGCCTGTTTCGCGGGCGGCGGGTCCCAGCCGCCCCCGAGCGCTCTGAACACGCCCACCGCCGCGCGCGCGGCGTCGGCGCGACTGGCGTCCAGCTCGTCGCGTCCGGCCAGGAGCTGGCGATCGGCGTCGAGCACGTCGGTCAAGGTGATCGCCCCGGCCTTATAGGCCCGTTGCGACAGGTCGCGCGCCTGCACCAGGGATTCGACCTCGCCCTGCAGCTCGACCACGTGACGTTCGGTCTGAGTGAGGCTGATGAGAGAGTCCTCAACGTCCTCGGCAGCCTTCAGCACGGATTGCCGATATCGAGCCAGGGCCTCGGCGTTGGCGCCGCGGGCCTGGGCGACCTCGGCATCGACGCGACCGAAGTCGAACAGCCGCCAGTGCAGCGCGCCGCCACCGATCGCGGTGAACGCGTTCGGCGTGAACAGGTGGCTGGCGCTCAGTGAGTCCAGGCCGAGCGCGCCGGACAGGGACAGCTTGGGATAATAGTCCGCGATGGCCGCGCCGATCCGAGCGTTCGACGCCGCGAGTCGCCGTTCGGCGGCGATGACATCGGGCCTGCGTCGGAGCACCTCGAGCGGCTGGTCGGCGCCCCCGATGGCCGGGATCGAGGGGATGTCGCGTGGCGGCTCGAGCTCGCGCGCGTAGGTCCCCGGTTGGACGCCCATCAGCACGTCGAGACGATTGAGCTGAGCCTCCAGGCCGATCTGTAACGGCTGGAGCGTCGCGCGAGCGCCTTTCAGCAGGGCCTCGGCCTGGGCGACCTCGCGCTTCTCCGCCGCGCCGGCGCTGTAGCGATCCTCGACGAGGCTCAGCAGGCGCCTATCCGTGTCGACCTGGTCCTGCGCGACCGTGAGCCGGGCCTGGTAGCCGCGAATCTGGAAGTAGGCGTCGGCCGCGTCGGCCGCCACGGTGATGTGGACGCCGGCATGCTCCGCCTCCGCAGCCTGAGCCTCTCCGCGCGCAGCCTCGGCCCCGCGCCGAAGGCCGCCGAACAGATCGATCTCCCAACTCGCCGCCGGGCCTAGCGTGTATTCCTTCTCGTCCCGATTGAAGCCGGGAAAGGTGTTCGCGACGGCGCCGACCAGGTTGTTGAGGCTACGATGTTGGGCCGTGTATCCGGCGTCGAACTCGGCGGACGGGAGGAGCTTGGCGCTCTCTCCCGCCGCCTCGGCGCGGGCCTGCTGGACGCGGGCCAGGGCCGCCGCCAGATCCAGGTTCTGCTCCAGGGCCCGCTGGACGATGGACACGAGCACCGGATCATTGAACCCGACCCACCAGCGGTCCAGCTCCGGCGCCGGGGCGGCCGCCTTTCGGGCCTCGACGGCGTCCAGGTTGTGGAAGGGCGCCAGTTCAGTCTTCGGCGGCGTGTAGTTCGGACCGACCGCGCAGCCCGAGAGTAGGGCGGCGAGCGCCAGACCGATTCCGGCCCGGGGGGTGGGGACGGCTACGCGCATCATGAGGCCTCCGCGCGGATCTGGCGGACGACGTGGAGGGCGGTCCTTTTGCGGCCGAGCTTGCGGACGAAGGTGTAAAAGGCGGGCGTGAACAGCAGGCCGAAGCCCGTCACGCCGATCATGCCAAACAGCACAGCGGTCCCGAGCGACTGGCGCATCTCGGCGCCGGCGCCGGTCGCCACCGCCAGGGGGGCCACCCCGAGGATGAAGGCGAACGAGGTCATCAGGATGGGACGCAGCCGAGTTTGGGCGGCGTGGACGGAGGCCTCTTCCGGGCTTGCACCGCCATGATCCTGGCGCTGACGGGCGAACTCCACGATCAGGATGGCGTTCTTCGCGGCCAGGCCGACGAGCACGACGAATCCGATCTGCGCCAGGATGTCGATCGGCATCCCTCGCAGGTGAAGCCCCGTCGCCGAAGCAAGCAGGCACATCGGCACGATCAGCACGATCGACAGCGGCAGCTTCCAGCTTTCGTACTGGGCCACCAGAACCAGGAAGACGGACAACGCGGCGGCGCCGAAGATCAGCAGGGTCGGCGTGCCCCGCCGCGTCTGCTGATAGGACAGGTCCGTCCACTCGTAGCTGAAGCCCTTCGGCAGCACGCGCCTGGCGACGGCGTCCATGCGCCGGATCGCCGTGCCCGAGGCCACGCCCGGCGCCACCACGCCCATGACCTCCGCGGCGGGATACAGGTTGTAGCGCGGGGCCCTGTAGGGAACGGTTTGCGCCAGGAGGTCGGCCACCGTGCCGATCGGGACCATCTCGCCAGCCCGGTTGCGCGCCTTCAGCCGGGTGACGTCCTCCGGCGTCTGGCGGAAGCCGCCGTCGCCCTGGGCGATCACCTCGTAAGTCCGGCCCAGATAGTTGAAGTCATTTACGTACTGCGAGCCGAGATAGAGCTGCAGGGTGGAGAAGACGTCGGCCGGGGTCAGGCCCACCTTCTCCGCCTTCAGCCGGTCGATGTCAGCGTAGATCGAGGGCGCGCCGGCGTTGTACAGAGTGAACACGCCGGCGAAGGCCGGATCCTGGCTGGCCGCGGTGGTGAGTGACTTCGCCGCCTGCATCAGAGCCTGCGGCCCTCTTCCCTCGCGATCCTCGAGCATAAGCTTGACGCCGCCGGCGCTGCCGAGCCCCTGCACCGGGGGCGGCAGGATCACCAGCACGCGGGCGTCCTTGATGACCGCCAGCCGCTCTCGCAGGCTGGCCAGCATCGTCGCGGCGGTGACGCCGGCAATGTGGTGATTGTAGAGGGAGGGCAGGCCCACGAAGATCGTGCCCTGGTTCGGGGCGTCGGTCGTCGTGGTCGCGTCCAATCCGACGAACGAAGCCACGTGCTCGATTCCGGGCGTGCCCAGGATGATGCGCCTTGCCCTCGCCACCACCTTCTCGGTCCGCGCCAGGGCGGAGCCAGGCGGAAGCTGCACCAGGGTGATGAGCAGGCCCTGGTCCTGGTCGGGGATGAAGCCCGTGGTCATGCGTGAGAACTGCACGCCCGCCAGCACGATCAGCCCCGCATAGACCGCCAGCATCACGGCGAGCGCCCGCACCGACCGCCGGGTGAGGCCGGCGTAACTCAGCGACAGCCATTCGAAGCCCACGTTGAAGCGGCTGAACCCGCGCTGCAGCCACCGGCCGAGAACCCCGACGCGGTCGGCGTCGTGATCCTGATGCGGCTTGAACAACACCGCGCACAGTGAAGGGCTGAGCGTCAGGGAGACGAAGCAGGAGATCACCGTGGAGGCGGCGATGGTCACCGCGAATTGCTTGAAGAACAGGCCCGAGACGCCGGACATGAAGGCCACGGGGACGAACACCGCGCACAGGGTCAGCGCGATGGCCACCAGGGCGAGGCCGACCTCGTCCATCGTGCGGTGAGCGGCCTCGCGAGGCGACATGCCCTGGCGGATGTTGCGCTCGACGTTCTCCACGACAACGATGGCGTCGTCGACGACGATCCCGACGGCCAGCACCAGGCCGAACAGGGACAGGTTGTTGATCGATATGCCGAGCGCCGCCAGGACGGTGAAGGCGCCCACCAGCGAGACCGGGATGGCGACCACGGGAATCACCGTGGCGCGCCAAGTCTGCAGGAACAGGTACACCACGCCCACCACCAGGAGCACCGCCACCAAGATGGTGACGATCACCTCGTCCACGGATTTGCCGACGAAGTGGGTGGGGTCGTAGATGATCTGGTAGTCGATCCCCGCCGGGAAGCTGGTTTTCAGCTCCTTCATCTTCTCCAACACTTCGTGCTCGACGGTCAGGGCGTTGGCGCCGGGCTGGGCGTAGATCACCAGCGAAGCGGCCGAGGCGAAGTCGCTGTACGCCGAGGAGCCGTAGTCGGCCGCCCCCAGCTCGGCGCGGCCAATGTCGCGGATGCGAGTGACGTGGCCCTGGCCGTCGGACTTGACGATGATGTCGCCGAACTGCTCGGGTGTGGTCAGTCGGCCGAGCGCCTCGACGTCGACCTGATAGGAGCCGCCACCGGTTCGCGGCGTCGGCGGCTGGTTCAGCACGCCTGCGGAAACCTGCACGTTCTGAGCCCGCAGGGCCGCCATGATTTCGCTGGCGTTGATATCGCGGGCGGCCGCCTTGTCCGGGTCGAGCCAGATGCGCATGGCGTACTGGCGCTCGCCCTCGGGCCGCACGTCGGCCACGCCCGGCAGACGGGCCAGAACGTCCTTCACGTGCAGGCCGACGTAGTTGGACAAGTACAGCACATCGCGCGAGCTGTCGGGAGAAACGGTGTGCACGGCCAGCAGGATGGCGGGCGTAGTCTTGCGCACCTGCACGCCCTGCCGCTGCACATCCTCGGGCAACCGAGACAGAGCGTCCTGCACCCGGTTCTGGACCAGGTTCTGCGCCACGATCACGTCGGAGCCGATCTTGAAGGTGACGGTAATGGTCAGATGACCGTCGCCCGTCGACTGGCTGTTCATGTAGATCATGTTCTCGACGCCGTTGATCTGTTGTTCGAGCGGCGTCGCGACGGTGCGCGCGATGGTTTCGGCGGAGGCGCCCGGATAGACAGTCGTCACCTGCACGGTCGGCGGGACGATGTCGGGGTACTGATTCACCGGCAGCAGCGCCAAGGCGGCCAGCCCGAACAAGGTCACGAAGATCGAGAGCACCGCCGCAAAGCGGGGGTGTTCGATGAAGAAGTGGGTGAAGCGCATGGCTCAGCCTTGGTTGTCGGCCGCGAAGCGGATCACCGCAGGGTGGGCGTGGACCTTGGCTCCGGGGTCGGCATAGGGCAGGCCGTCGATTATCACCCGGTCGTTGGCCGTCAGACCCGAGCGGATGACCCTCAGCCCGCCGCGAAGATCGCCGAGCTGGACCGGCTTGGGCGCGACCGTTCCGTCCGGTTTCACCGTCAGCACGATGTGGGTCGACTGGTCGGCCAGCACCGCCGCATCGGGCACCAGCAAGGTCGGCGCCGGCGCGGAGACGGCCAGACGCACCCGGGCGAATTCGCCCGGGGTCAAAGTCGTGTCGGGATTGGACATGGTGGCGCGGGCGTGGATCACGCCGCTTGAGCGGTCGAGCGCGTTATCCAGGAAGTCGAGTCTGCCTTCGCGATGGAAGTCCTTCTCGTCGCCGAGGGCGATCTGCACCTTGTCCGCCAGCGGGCCCTTCTGCTGCGCCCTGGAGCGCAGAAAGGCCTGGTAGTCGGCCTCGCTCATATCGAAGTTCAGATAGATCGGGTCGATCGAGACCAAGGCGGCGAGCAAGGTCGTGGGGCTGCTGGCCGCGCGGCTACCGGCAACCAGATTGCCAGTCGACACCAGGTGGGCGCCGATCCGACCGGTGAACGGCGCGGTGATCCGGCAGCGATCCAGGTCGAAGCGGGCGTCGCGAACCTGGGCCAGGGCGTCGTCCGCCGCCGCCTGGGCGGCGCGTTGCTCGGCGGTGCGTTGCTCGACGTTCTGCTCGCTGCCGGCGTCGGTGCGCTTCAACGTTTGAGCGCGCTCCAGCTCTTGATTGGCCAGTTCCAGCCGGGCCGTCGCCGACTCGAGCCCGGCGCTCGCCTCGCTCAACTTGATCGCGTAGGGGACGGGGTCGATCACGAAGAGCAGCTGGCCCTTGCGGACGATGTCGCCGTCCTTGAACCGAATCTCGGTCAGCACCCCGCCGACCTGAGCCCGGAGCTCCACCTGGTTCAGAGCCGAGAATTGGCCCTCGAACTCCATGCGGTTGTCGAGGTCGCGCTGGAGAGGCGCGCTCACGGCCACATCCGGCGGCGGCGCGGCGGTCCCCGCCGATGGCTTGGCGGAGAGGTTCGACGCCGACCAGAGGCCGCCGCCGACGATGAGGGCCGCGATCGCCATCCCGGCTAAGGTCTTCACCTTGGGCCGGTAACTGGATTGGACGCCGGCGTCCGCCCGGCTGCTTGCGTCATTCACGGCCACTCCCTCCATCGAAGAGCGCAGATTTCCCGCCGGCCGGCGCCACGATTTAGATGACGATCAACCGCTAACTGCGCGTTTAGATGATGAAGTGACTCTAAAAGTCAAGCGGGTAGGGTCCCTCCTCAAGGCCGTGGCCGGCGCGAATTGACATTTAAGCGGTCGAGCAACATCTAAATCTGTCGGGCGCGTTTTCACCCGTGAAGGACCGACCGAGATGAAGAGGTCGAAAGCCGAAACCGCCGAGACCCATCAGCGGATCGTCGAGAGCGCCGCCGGCGAATTCCGCCGCAACGGGATCCACGCCACGGGGATCGCCAATGTGATGGCGACCGCCGGCCTGAGCCACGGCGGCTTCTATCGCCACTTCGACTCCAAGGACGAGCTCGTGACGGAAGCCTGTGCTGAAAGCATCAAGGCCCTCGTCGACTCGACTGAGGCCGCCACGTGCGAAAGGCGCGGCAAGGACGGGCTGCGAGAGATCGTTCAGGCCTACCTGTCTGCACAGTACGGCGACGACGTCGCCGGCAGCTGTCCTTTTGTCGGCGTCGGCAGCGAAATGGCGCGGGCCGGCCCGCAAACGCGCGCCGCAGCGTCGGAGGGCCTTCGCGAATGGATCGACGCGGTCGCCAAGCGGATCGGGCCCGAGGCGTCCGAGGCGGCGAGAGCGCAAGCCGTTTTCACCATCTGCGCCATGGTCGGCGCCGTGACCCTCGCAAGGATCGTCGACGATCCTGCACTTTCCGCCTCAATTCTGGAACACGCCAAGGACAGGCTGCTCGAGGGTTGAGATGGAGCCGGCCAGGACCAGCGGTGGAGGGCGCCCCGATCGCTCGGTACGTTTCGTGATCAGACCTTCTCGCAGACGGCTTGGATGAGCGCTGCGCGTCCCTCGTTCAGATTGCGCCGCAGGTTTACGGTCGCCTGACCGAATTCGGGCCCCATGATGGCCCCAAGCGCGAGCAAAGGCGGTGTCGAGGACTGAGCCCGCTCGGCTTCCTGCTTCAGAAACCACGCGACCCCGCCTAGCGTGCAGTCGGTCCAAGTCGCGATGCGGAACCCCCGCCTGGTGAGCACATCCTGCATCTCGTCGACCGTCACGAGGAAGCTCGTCTCCGGTCCGCGCGCCCAAGGTACGGGGTAATGCAGGGATTCACCGGAGACGGCGACGACGTCGAAAATGGCGAAGTGACCGCCACGGCGCAGCACGCGGAATGTTTCGCTGTAGAGCCGATCGCGATCGGCGATGTTCATGGCGACATGCTGCGTCCACGCGATGTCGAACGCGGCAGAAGAGAAAGGCAGGTCGAGAGCATTCCCCTCCTGATAGGTGATCTTGTCCGTGAGGCCAGAACGCTCCGCAAGATACGTCGCCGCGTCGACAAAAGACTTACTGAGATCGATGCCGCGCACCGTGCAGCCATAGGTTGCAGCCAGATAGCGAGACGGGCCGCCCAGGCCAGATCCGATGTCGACGACGCGGGTGGCAGCGTCGATCGACAGAGTCTTGGCCAGCTCAACGGTGGCCGCCAGCCCGCGTGAATGGAATTGATCAAGTTGAGCGAGATCCTTCGCTGTAAGTTGCTTGTCGCCGAGCCCGCTCGCGTCCAGGATCGCGCAAAGCTTCTAGACCAGGCTCTCTCGCTCATAGTGCTGTCTGATCTTCGCTGCATCGATCATCGTCTTGTACCGTCGTTGTCCACGCCAGGGCCTGCCGCCGGTGAAGCCCTGCTCGGCCGCAAGGGTCGGACCGCTCGGAGACTCGCCTGTCGACAATCGCAAGCGCAGCTTGCTTAGATGTCAATCGACATCTATCATGGCTTCGAGCGCTCGCGCAACGTGAAACCTGCAGAGAGGGAGAGCCCCGGCCGGCGCCGAAAGAACGCTCGCTCGCGCGCGCAGCTTCCGGCGCACCGGGGACAGTTCAGGAGGACGCACCTATGAGCAAATGTGATCCGCTCAATAACGCCGTCTGGAACGCTCTGAATACTGTTCACGAACCACTCGCGCTGACCTGTGGTCTAGCCGCGCGCTATCCGCATGACGTTGCACCCTTCGCGGCGTTGCAAGAACCGACGGCGGCCGCCTTTGCTGACCTGACGCAGTTGGTTTCACGGGGCGAGAGCATAGCGCTGTTGACGACCACACCGCTCGAAGCGCCCTCAGGCTGGACAGTCCACCGGAGCCGCTGGATCGATCAAATGGTTTGCGAGCAGCCTCCCGCAGGCGAACAGGGTGATCTGCTCGAACTTGGTCAACAGGACATGCCGGAAATGCTGGCTCTTACGGCCGCCACGGAGCCGGGGCCATTCTCCGAAGGAACCATTCGGATGGGGCGCTATCGGGGAATTCGCTCCCAGGCCGGAGCCCTGCTCGCAATGGCCGGAGAGCGACTCCGCCTCCAAGGTTTCACGGAAATCAGCGCCGTTTGCACAGCGCCAGAAGCACGAGGCCGGGGATATGGCCGAGTTCTTGTTTCGGCGATCGCCTCGATGGTTCATGCCGACGGATTGACGCCGTTCCTACATGTAAAGACCGAGAATGGCGCAAAGCATCTCTATGAAAAACTCGGATTCCGGGTGCGCCGTCCCATGCGACTAACGGTGCTTACACGGGTTTCCTGAACGAACATCGCAAAGTCGCCGCGCCGCCGCCAAGTCCAGGCCCCCGGACAAGCGGTCCGTCAGCCGGCGGCCTATTGGCGATCGAGGAGACGGGCTCGCGCCAAATCCAGGATTTCCCGTGAAAGCGCCTCGTCGGAGACGATGCGCGATAGGGTCATCGCGCCGATCATGGTCGAGAGATCGACGATCGCGTCTGCACGCCCCTGGTCGGCGTCGCCGGCCGAGGCCTTGGCCAGACGCGCAATTATGCGTTCCAGCACCTCCGTTGCCGATTGCCTTGTCTCGGCGCTCGCCCGAGCCAGTTCGCTGCCGGCCGCCGCGAAAGTGCAAAGCGGAGTGGTGGCGTCGCGATGTGAGATGGAGAGATAGGTCTCCAGGGCGCTGGCGCGGCCGCCCGAGTCAAGATCGCGGGCGAAGGCGCCCGCTGTGATGTCGCCGGCGGACGCGGTCGCCTCAGCCACCAGCTGATCGCGGTCGCGGAAGTGGCGGTAGAAGCCGCCGTGGGTGAGGCCGGCTGCGGCCATGACGTTGGCCACGCTAACTTCGGAGAGGCCTTCGCTGCGGATCAGATCCGCCGCCGCCCTGACAATGGCCTCGCGCGTCTTCGCCGCTTCCTGTCTCGACTTTCGCATGTGCGCTCCTCGCCGCCGAGCCCCCGAGGGGTTGATTAGATGTCAATCGACATCCAATTGGGTGTCGCCCAACATCTAATCGAGGCCAATCCAGGAGCAAACCAATGTCGAAGCCAGTGTTTTTCATCAGCGGCGCCACGGGTGCGACCGGGGGCGCGGCCGCCCGACAACTGCTCGCAAAGGGAAGCCGCGTCCGCGCCTTCGTTCACCGTGAGGACGAACGGGCGCAGGCCCTTCGTGAGCAGGGAGCCGAGGTGGCGATCGGCGACCTGCGTGACTTCCACGCCGTCCGCAAGGCGCTGAAGGGCGCCGATCGCGCGTACTTTGTCTATCCGATACAGCCCGGTCTGATCGAAGCCACCGTCCAGTTCGCCCAAGCCGCGGAGGAAGCCGGGATCGAGGCGGTCGTGAACATGTCCCAGATCTCAGCGCGGGAGAATGCAAGGAGCAACGCCGCTCAGGCGCACTGGCTAGCCGAGCGCGTTTTCGATTGGTCTGGCCTGAGCGTGACCCATCTGCGGCCGACCTACTTTGCCGAGTGGCTGCTCACCCTCGCGCCGATGATCCAGCAAGGCCTGTTCTACGGGCCGTTCACGACGGGACGTCACGCCCCGGTCGCCGCCGAGGATCAGGCGCGGGTGATCGTGGGAGTTCTCGAAAACTCCCCGGCCCACCGCGGCCAGATCTATCCACTCTACGGCCCTGTCGAGATGACCCATGCAGAAATCGCCAAGGCGGCCGGCTCGGTCCTGGGCAAGGAGGTCCGCTACCAGTCCTTGCCGTTCGAACAGTGGGCCGAGACTGTCAAGCGCGTGGTGGTGCGCCGCCGGTACGACGATTTCTTGCTCCAACACCTTCGCGAGGTGGCAATCGACCACACCAATGGGGTGTTCGCCGGCACGAACGATCTGGTCGAGCGCATCGGCGGGCGCCCGCCGATGACCGTCGAGGCGTTCGTCGAGAAGCACCGCGACGCCTTTGCCTGAGAGCGGTCGGGGCGCGCGCCCGCCGAGGTGCGCGCCCAGTGCGCGATGCCTGGGGATCGTCAGTCCGCAATCAGGCTCGTCTTCTGCGTATCCCGCATCCGCGCCGCGACCAGGCAGGCGGCTGCGGCGATCACGCTGACGTAGACGAAGAAGCCCCGCTCGACCCCGACCTTTTTGAACCCCTCCGCGACCAGTTCGGCGGTGCCGCCGAAGATGGCGTTGGCGACCGCGTAGGGGAGGGCGACGCCGAGGCCGCGCAGTTCGGTGGGGAAGAGCTCGGACTTCACCAGGCCGTTCACCGCCGTGTAGGCGGCGAGACAGGTGAGCGCGGCGCTGATCAGGGCGAGGGCGACCAGCGGGTCGCGTGTGGCGGCCAGGCTCGTCAGGATCGGCCAGGTGATCAGGGCGCCGGCGGCGAAGGCGAAGATCAGCAGGCGCTTGCGGCCGATGGTGTCCCCAAGCCAGCCGAACAGAGGCTGGACGACCATCAGGACTACGAGGGAGGCGGCGGAGATCTCAGTCGCGGCGGGGCGCGAGAAGTGCGCCGTGCCGGTGAGGAACTTCGGCATGTAGGTGGTGAAGCTGTAGAAGGTCAGCGCGCCGGCGCCCGAGAGGACGAACACCATGGCCGCCTCTTTCGGCTGGCGGACCAGAAGGGCGCGCACGGTGGAGGCGCTCCGGGCCGTCTCGTCCTCGGCGCGGAACAGGCTGGTCTCCTCCAGCCCCGCCTGGATGAACCAGACCACAAGGGCCAGCCCCGCACCGATGAAGAATGCGATCCGCCAGCCGAACGCCGAGATCTGCGGCCCAGTGAGCAGCGCCTGCAGGACGATCAGCACGCCCAGCGCCGCGAGCTGTCCCACCATCAGCGTCACGAACAGGAAGGACGAATAGAAGCCTCGCCGCGCGCGACCGGCCATTTCGGCGACGTAGACCGCGCTGGCGCCATACTCGCCGCCCAGGCTCAGACCCTGAACGAGGCGCGCGGCGATCAGTATGGCGGGGGCCAGCGGCCCGACCTGCGCGTAGCCTGGCGCGACCGCGATCATCAGCGAGCCACCGCACATCAGGCTTATCGAGAGCACGAGCGCCGCCTTGCGCCCCCGATGGTCGGCGAAGACGCCCATCAGCCACGCGCCTATGGGCCGGGCGAAGAAGCCGACCGCGAACACCGCCGCCGTCTCCAGGCGACGGTCCAGTTCCCCGCCATGCGGGAAGAAGGTCTTGCCGAAGTAGAGCGAGAAGCTGGCGTAGGCGAACCAGTCGTACCACTCGACGAAGTTGCCTAGAGATCCGCCGACGATCGCCCGCAGCCGTCCGCCCGCCACGGCTGTTCCGGCCGGTTGGGCCGCCACGCTTGTCATCGGCTGCTTCGTTTCCCCTTGGCGAGTGGGCCCGCTTATCCCTTTCCTTGCCCTCGCGAAGCCGTCGATCGCAAAGGAAAAACGCTCCTTACAGCCCTGGCCGCACCTCTCCCCACAGGCCCCTGTCGAGCGTTGCAAGCAGATCGTGGATCAGCGCCCGGGCGGTCTCGCGGTCGAGCAGGCCGGACATCTGCAGCATCAAAGGCCCGTGCAGCGCGGCCCAGTACATCTGGCCGATCTTCTCGGGATCACCCGACAGGCTGCCGGCGGCGGCCTTTTCGGAGAGCTGCAGGGTCATCGTCCGATACGAGCGAGCGCCCGCGCGCACGAGCTCGGGATAGTCGCCGGCGCTTGGCTGGCGGACGTCGAACATCAGCTTGTAGGCCTCGGGGTTCTCCTCCGCGAACCGGACATAGGCGTCAGCCAGGGCGCTGGGGCGAGCCGTTGGGTCGGAGCCGGTGGCGGCGTAGGCCGCTTCCAGCGCTTCGGCATGGCGGTCGAACGCCCGCGCCCGCACGGCGGCGAGGATCGCGTCCTTGTCCTTGAAGTAGCGGTACGGCGTCATCGGGCTCACGCCCACTTCGGCGGCCAGTTCGCGCATCGTCACGCCCTCGGCCCCACGCTCGGCGAACAGATGCTCGGCGGCGTCGCAGAGTCGCTGGCGGAAGTCCGCGATGTCGGTCTGGGACAAGGTTCTGGGCAAAATTCGACTCACGGTGACGAGGCGCGAAGAGACCTCTTGCCATGAGTTATAACTTACGGCATAAATTTACAACGTAAGTGATTGCGCCACGGGAGGACGCCATGGACGGAACCCAGACCCAGAATCCCTATCTGTCGGGCAACTTCGCTCCGGTCGCCGACGAGTCGGAGTTCGAGCTGAAGGTCCAGGGAGAAATCCCGGCCGGCCTCGCCGGCGCCTTCTATCGGAACGGCCCCAACCCTCAGTTCTCGCCACGAGGCCAGCACCACTGGTTCTTCGGCGACGGCATGGTCCACGCCGTCTTCGTCGAGGATGGAAAGGCGCACTATCGCAATCGCTACGCGCGCACCCCCAAGTGGGTCGCGGAGCATCGCGCCGGACGCGCCCTCTTCAGCATCGACCCGCGGGAGGCGGATCCGGAAGCGGCTGGGCTCGACGGCGGCGTGGCCAACACGAACATTGTCTGGCACGGGGGAAAGCTGCTGGCGCTGGAAGAGGGGCATGCGCCCCTCGAGCTGGATCCTCGGACGCTCGAGACCCGGGGCTACGTCGAGGCCTATCGCGGCCGCACGACGGCGCACCCCAAGATGGATCCCGAGACCGGCGAGATGGTCTGGTTCGGCTATTCGGTCGGAAGCATGCCCTTCTCCACCGGCATGTCCTACGGCGTCACGGCCGCGGACGGGACGGTCATGCGCCGCGATGATTTTCAGGCGCCCTATTCGAGCATGGTCCACGACTTCCTGGTCACGCGCAGCCACGTGCTGTTTCCCATCCTACCGCTGACAGGCAGCCTGGAGCGGGCCATGCGCGGAGGCCCGGCGTTCGCCTGGGAACCCGAAAAGGGCTCGTTCGTGGGGGTGATGAAGCGGGACGCGTCGGTGGACACGATCCGCTGGTTCCAGACCGATCCGTGCTACGTTTTCCATCCGATGAACGCCTGGGAGGAAGGCTCGCGGATCGTGGCCGACGTGATGGAATATCCGGTGGCGCCGCTGTTCCCCCTGGCCGACGGCCGCAGCCCCACGGAGCGCCCGCATGCCCGCCTGACGCGCTGGACCTTCGATCTGTCGGATTCGTCGGACAGCTTCCGGCGCGAGCCCATCGACGACATGGCCGGAGAATTCCCCCGTTTCGACGAGCGCCACGCCGGCCTTGCCTATAGGCACGGCTGGTTCGCCGCCACGCACCGGCCGGGGTCGCTCAGCTTCGATTCGCTCGCCCACATCGACCTGGCCAGCGGGACGCGGAAGGCATGGGAGCTTCCCGAGGGCGATTACATCGGCGAGCCTGTGTTCGTGCCGCGCAAGGCTGGCGCGGCCGAAGGCGACGGCTGGCTGGTGGCGCTGGTCTATCGGGGAAATGAGGACCAGAGCGACTTCGTCGTCCTCGACGCCCAGGACGTCGCCGCCGGGCCGATCGCCAGCGCCCGCATTCCCCGCCGCGTGCCCTTCGGCTTCCATGGGAACTGGAGGCCTGCATGAGCCTGGCCGGCCCGGAGTCGGAGGAGGATCTCAGACGCCGGGCCGAGCGGCGGGTGCGGGTGCGCCAGGGGCTGATCGCCCACGCTGGGGTGTACGTGGTGGTCAACGCCGGTCTCGCCGGCATCAATCTCGTCACTTCGCCACACTACCTGTGGTTTGTTTGGACGACGCTCGGCTGGGGAATAGGCCTCGCCGCGCATGCCTGGGCCGTCTTCAACGTCCTTTCCGGCGACCACGAGCGCGCAGTGCGGGCCGAGATGGCCCGTCTGCGTGACCGTGGACGCTAGAGCGGTTTCCGCTCCGACTGAGCCGGCTACGTCAGATGCGGGTGAGCCGCGCCGCGACGCTGACGATCTTCGGTTCCAGGCGAAGCGCTGCAATGAGAGGTCCGGCGAGGGCGGGCATCGCCGTGGTCGCCCGGAATATCGACGCCAGGCGCAACGGACCGGCGGCGCGGCGGGCAAAGGCGCGCTGGAAGCGGCGTGAGCTTTCAGCGCCGCCGCGAAGGTAGGCGGTGGTTGCGCTTACCGCACTGCTGAGCGCGCCGCCGATGCCATCGCCGACAAGGCTTGCGATCACGGTGGCCTGGTCTCCGATCCGGAAAAGCCCCGGCGTGGAGTCCCGAGCGCGAAAATCGTAGGGAACCCGCGCGACGCTCGACCACCCGCCAAGTCGCTGCGCGGCGGCGATGCGCTCGAGCAGGAGGGGCGCCTCCTTGCCAAGGCCGGCGACCAGGGTTTCCGGTTTTCCGCCTGCCTGGCGCAGGCGCTCGACCGCGACCGACAGGCAGAGGTTCACCGAACCGTCTTCCTGCAGAAGCAGGCCCGCATAACCCCCACGGAACAGGTGCAGCTCGATCGTCCCTTCCAGGGCGCGATGGAGCGCGGGGGAGGCGGCCAACCCGATGCGCAGCCCGACCGGCTCGTCGTCCCCCACCTGCCGCGGCGTGCGCGCCGCGCCCCTCACATCATGTTTTCCGGTCGCGAGGAAAGCCGCGGTCGGCGCCAGTTCGGCGCTATCGGAAAGAATGACGCGGCGTTCGCCGGGCTCGATCCTGCGGACCGAGACGCCGCGTTCGATCCGGGCGCCGGCCCGCTCGGCAGCCTGGACGAGGATGGCGTCCAGCCGGCGACGCGACAGGCCCACGGCGGCAAAGGGCAAGGGCGCCTCGACGCTCGCGCCATCCGCCACCAGACGGACCCGCCTGATGGGGTGCGCCCCCAGTTCAGCGAGCGAAAGACCAAGCTTGGCGAGCACGCTCTGGGCATCGCCGCTGATGAAGGCGCCGCAGACCAAATCGTGAGGCTCGCGACTACGCTCGATCAGGAGCGGCCTGAGGCCCGCCTGCGCCAGCAGGATCGCCGCCGTCGAGCCCGCCGGACCTCCGCCAATGACCATCACAGGTGGGCGCGTTCTCAAAAGGACATCCTTGGTGAAAGGCGCCCGGAAGACGCGCGCTCGGACCGGGTCGAGCCTTCCCGCGTGGGTGGATTCAGCATTGAGCCGAAAATGTTCAACAGCCGGCGAACTAATTTCGCAAAACCACGCCAGAATGGCTCAAAGCAGATGGCTGACAGCGTCGATGGAGCGGAACGGCGTCGGCGAACTCGTACATCAAGACCTTCGATTGAACCGACCGACCGCCAGCGCGCATCAACGGAGGGGGTCCCTTTCCAATGCAAAGTTGTCAGACCATGGCCGACGGATTCGATGTGCGGACGACTGAGATCAGCGCAACAGCGATAGAATTTGCGCGGATCTCGCGGACGCCTGGGGTCACGCCCCACATCGCGGCGATCGGCGTCGCCACGCCCACCCAGGACTATCACCAGCTCTATATCGACTGGGCCGAGTCGCGCCTCTCCAAGGAGCGCGACCGGACACTGTTTCGGCGCATGGCGGCAAGGGCCGGGATCGAACACCGGTGGTCGGTCCTGGAGCCCATCACTGACTTCTATACCGGCGACCGCTTCCCGAGCACCAGGACGCGGATGGAGGCCTACGCGGCCGCCGCCCCCCGCCTGGCGCTGAGCGCCGCCGCCGATCTGGCGGAGAAGACCACGCTCGATGGCGTGACCCACCTCGTCATGGCGAGCTGCACCGGGTTCGTGGCGCCTGGAATCGACCAGATCCTGGCCGCGGAGCTTGGGCTCGTCGACGTCGAGCGGACGTTGATCGGGTTCATGGGCTGCTACGCGGCCGTGCCTGCGCTCAGGACCGCGCACCATATCGTCAGGTCGGATCCGAAAGCCCGTGTCCTCGTCATTGCCGTCGAACTTTCCAGCCTGCACCTGCAGGAGGACAATGAACTCCAGCCGCTTCTCGCCGGCCTGCTGTTCGGAGACGGCGCCGCCGCGGCGCTGGTGTGCGCCGAGCCGCAGGGTCTCGCCCTCTCCAACTTCTCGTCGCAGTGTCTGCCCAACTCCCAGGACCTGATCCGCTGGGCGATCGGCGACCAGGGGTTCGTCATGCATCTCTCCGGTGAGGTGCCGGGACGCATCCGCCACGCGCTGGAGCGTCCGGAACTGCGACAGAAGCTTCTCGGCGACCTCGATCCTGCCACCCTGGATGCGTGGGCGGTTCACTCCGGCGGGCGCACCGTCCTCGACGCCGTGGAGGACGGCCTCGAACTCTCGCCTCAGGCGCTGAACGTGTCCCGACAGGTCCTGCGCGATTGCGGGAACATGTCTTCTGCGACGCTGATGTTCATTCTCTCGCGCCAGCTGGAACGCCGCGCCAAAACCGGCCTCGCCCTGGCCTTCGGTCCGGGCCTCGCCGCCGAAGGGTTTCATTTCCGGAGAGCTGGATGATCGACCTGCGCGTCCAGCTCCGCGCCGCAGAGCAGATGGACGGGGATCTGCCGCCGTCGACCTACCGCCAGGTTCTGAACGATCTCAGTCGCGCAAACACGCTCACGCTCGCGCGCCGCCCCACCCTCGCATTCCTGGATCGGGTCACGAGGGACACGCGTTCGCTTCGCGTCCTCGACGTGGGTTTCGGCTCCGGCGACATGCTCAGGGCCATCGCCCGGCGGTGCAAGCGCAAGGGAATCTCCGCCACGCTCGTCGGCGTCGACCTCAACACGAACAGCGCGGCGGTCGCGCGAGCCGCCACCCCACCGGATCTGACCATCGACTACCGGAGCGGCGACTATGCGCGACTGGCGGACGAGGCCTGGGACGTCGTGATCAGCAGCCTCGTCGCCCATCACATGGATGAGGACGAGTTGCTCGCGTTCCTGCGCTTCATGGATCGCCACGCCCGGCGCGGCTGGTTCATCAACGATCTTCACCGGCTCCCCGTGCCCTATTTCGGCTATCCGGTGCTGGCCCGCCTCGTCGGACTTCACCCGATCGTCGCGGACGACGGCAGGCTCTCCATCGCCCGATCGTTTCGTCCTGAAGATTGGCGGCGGTTGCTGGACGTCGCAGGACTCGATCCCGGCGTGCGCGTCT